>DATCGG010000058.1:0-54063 GCA_036509075.1 Gemmatimonadaceae bacterium | reverse complement strand
GCAGTGGTTGGCTCAGTGACCTTGCCATCGTCACCGCACGCCGCAACTGCTGCGGCGAGCAGCACACTCACGATTACACGTCTCATCTGGTCTCCCGGGGCGGGCATGGAAACAGGGCGGCAACGGCGCGCGCAACCTGTGATGGTCGTCGGGTCGAGCAGTCAGGTGCGGCCGCCGAAACGTTAGGTTCGGGCGAACGCAGACACCGACGCTCGGGTTCCGTCGGTGCAGAGCCAGATGAGATTACTCAGTGCGCTGTGACGGAATCGTGACGGCTGAATGACGAATCGTTCATGATTCGTCGACGCCCGAATGAGCGTCAGACCGAAGCCGCAACGCGCTCGGGCAACCCGGCAAGCTCGCGCCCAGATACCGACCCGCCCGCTACGAGCGTGACCCGAAAAATCGAGCCGACCCCCGGTTCGCTCTCCACGTCGAGCGCGTACCCCATGAGGTCGCATAACGATTTCGAGACGGCAAGGCCGAGGCCGGTACCACCGTACTGCCGTGCCGTGCTCCCGTCGGCCTGCTGGAATGCCTCGAAGATCGCTTCCTGACGATCCAGCGGAATCCCGACGCCCGTGTCAACCACCTCAATGCGCTCCGGCCGCCGCGACGCCGCCGCCGCGACCACGCGGACCACCACGCTCCCCCGCTCCGTGAACTTGATCGCGTTCCCGATCAGATTCGTCAGCACCTGCAGCAGCTTCGCCGGATCCGTCATGATCGGCGTTAGGTGCGCCGGGATCTCCGCCTCGAGCGCGATCGGACGATCGCGCAGCTGGCCCTCGAACGACGCCACCGTGTCCTCCACCAACGCATCGAGCGCCACCGGCGCCCGATCGAGGCTCATCCGTCCTGCCTCGATCTTGGACAGGTCCAGCACCTCATTGATGAGGGACAAGAGATGCCGGCCACCCACGCGGATTCGACGCAGGTACTGAAGATCACGATCATGCAGATTCCCGGCGCGGTTTCGAAGCAGCACGTTCGAGAACCCGATGACGGAGTTGAGCGGCGTCCGCAGCTCGTGCGACATCATCGCGAGGAACTCGCTCTTGGCGCGACTCGCGGCCTCCGCGACCTCCTTCGCACGTCGCGCCTCCTCCTCGGCGCGGAGCCGCCCGTCGATGTCCCGACTCACGTAGAACGCGGCCACGAGACCGAGGATCACGGCCGCCAGGAAGCTGACGGCGATCAGCCGACTCGCGCGATCCAGACTTCGGCGCTCCTGAGCCGAGCGGTCTTGCAACCGCGCGGTTTCGTCGGCGGACATCGTGTCGACAACCGCACGGATGGAGTCCATGACGAGCCGCCCACGCCCCGTTCGCGCTGCCGACGCCGCGCCGTCGAAACCGCCACTCGCGCGGAGTCGCACCGACTCGTCGAGCATGGCAAAGCGCCGAGTCACAAGCGGGACCAATTCGCCCAGCCGTTCACGCTGGCGGGGATCGTCCGCGATCAACGTCCCGAGTCCTTTCAGCACCTCGACCGCGTCGGCCTCCGCGTCTCGATATGGATCGAGATAGCGCGCGTCACCGGTGATCACGAAGCCGCGCGATGCCGTTTCCGCTTCCGTCACGAGCGAGAACGTCTCCTCGAGCGACCGAAGCACCACGTGCGTGCGCGTCGCGCGTTGCGTCGCGTTGGCGAACCGAAAGACGCTCGAGTAGGCGACGGCGCCGACGACGGCCAGGTACACCACGCCCATGGCGAACGCGAGCGTGACCTTCTCCGCCAGCGTTAGGCGGCGGCGCACCCTCATGCCCGGCGGGTCCGCCGCTGGCGGGCCAGCAGCGTCTCGACGGTGCCGATGAGGACACGCTCGTCAACGATCGGCTTTGGCACGTAGCCGTCGAACCCGGCGGCAAGATACCGCTCGCGGTCACCAGCCATCGCGTGCGCGGTCACCGCGACGACGGGCACGTCGCGGAGGACTGGATCACTCCGCATCCGCGCGAGAACCTCCAGCCCGTCTATGCCGGGGAGAGACACGTCGAGCAGCACGATGTGAGGCACACGACGTGGCATGGCAGCGAGCGCCTCCGCACCGGCCGCGTACTCATGGATGACGAAGTCGTCGCCCAGGATTGCGTCGAGCAGCAATCGATTGTCCGCGTTGTCCTCGATGACCGCAACGATCGGCGGCTCGCGACCACTCGTCCGAGGCATGTCGTCGCCGTCCGCATACGCGACGAGGTGTCGATCGAGGCCGGCCTGCTCCACGAGCCACCCGGCAAACTCCGCATAACGCGACTCCACGGCCATCAGTCGCGACGCGGCCGCTACACGTCGCCGGAGTCCGCGGCCAGCTCGACTTCCTCACACGCGGATGCCAGCTCGGTCGCTCCAAGCTGCGCGCTGCTCGATCGCATCCCGTGCGCGGTCTCGCCCAGCACTTCCGCGTCGCCTTCGCGCAAGGCGAGCCGCGCCGCGGCGATCCGCCGAGGCATCTCGTCCAGGTAAATGGCCGCGAGCTCGTTCGCTAGCCGCGGCCCACCCAGTCGAATGAGCCGTTCCCGAGCGTCGTATTGGTCCTGCCGCATTGGCGCCTGGTCAGGCCGTCTCCTGGTCTTGCGTGAGACGTGAGCTCAGCATGAATCCAACCCCGCGGACGGTCTCCAGGCAGACGTTCGCATTCGCATCGCGCAGCTTCGCCCGGAGACGGCCAACATGCACGTCCACGACATTGGAACCCGGATCGAAATGGAAGTCCCACACTTTCTCGAGCAGCTCGGAGCGCGACACGACTTCGTCGGTTCTCATCATTAGATGCTCGAGCAGAGCCAGCTCCTTCGGCGTCATCCGAAGGGCACGACCATCGACCGTCGCCTGACGCCGGCGGGTGTCGATCCGGACTCCGCCCAGCGCAACTCGCTCGTTCTTGAGGTCCGGGCTCCGGCGTACGAGGGCACGAACGCGCGCCTTCAATTCGTCGAGGTCGAACGGCTTCGTGAGGTAGTCGTCCGCGCCCACATCCAGCCCCCGGACGACATCCTGCTTCGCTCGCCGTCCGGTCAAGATGAGCGTTGGAGTCGAGCGTGACTCCCGCCGCATTTGCTGCAGCAGCTGCAGTCCGGATTTGCCCGGCAGCACGAGGTCGAGGATGATCCCATCGTAGTCGTTCACGAATGCGAGCGCCTCCGCCTGCTCCCCGTCGGCCGCGACGTCCACCGCAAACCCGTCCTCGGTCAGCGCTCGACGGAGCAGTTCCGAAAGCATCCGATCATCCTCGACAACCAGCAACTTCATAGACCTGATCCCCGGGCACAGCCACAGCGTACGGCAAGTTTTCATGGACTTGGGGGCGGACCAACGTCGGCGTCAGTCGAGGCCACATCCCAGATCACGGCACTAACCAAAAAGAAACCAGAGCGAGCGAAAGGGTTAGGCCACGCCAACAAATAACTCCCGGAACGGCCAAGGGGAACACCAAAACGGCCGATGACCGTTTTGGAGACGGTCATCGGCCGTTTTTCCTGCCTAACCGGCTTGCGTCAGCTCTGCAGCGCCTTCGTCGGGTCCACGCGCGTCGCCCGCCGCGCCGGAACCACGCTTGCGGCCAGCGCGACCACCCCGAGCGTCGCGGGTACCGCCACGAAGGTCAGTGGGTCCCTCGTGCCCACACCGAACACCAGACTGGCCAGCAGCCTGCTCGCCGCACCGGCCAGCCCAACGCCCACCACAATCCCGAACACCACGGGTGTCATCCCCTGCCCGACCACCAGCCGGAGCACTCGGCCGGGAGTCGCGCCAAGCGCCATCCGGAGTCCGATCTCGCCGGTCCGTTGCGTCACGAAGTAGGCAACCACGCCATAGATCCCGACGGCGGCGAGCAGCAGCCCAATCGCTCCCAGGGTCGTCAGCAGCATGGTGTTGAAGCGCCCGGTCGCGAGGGACGCCGAGATGCGCTCCTCCATCGATCGAATGTCGAACATCGGGAGCATTGGGTCGAACCGGGCCACCGCGGCCTGCAGCTGCTTGGTCATCGCTCGAGGGTCTCCGGTCGTACGAGCGATGACGAACATCGACCGCTGCATCGCGAACCAGAGCGCCGCTGGTCCCTGCGCAGCAGCGAAGTAGATCTGCGGACGCACCGCCTCACGCAGCCCGTCGTCATGTGCATCGCCGACCACGCCAACCACGCTGCAGAGCGTTCGCCCACCGGAGCCATCGCGCGGCCCCGGCAGACGCTTGCCGATCGCGTTTTCGTTAGGCCATGCCTTCTTCGCGGCCGCCTCGTTGATAATGATCACGCACGGGGATCCGACAACGTCGCGATCGTCGAAATCCCGTCCCTGCTTGATGGGGATCTGCAGCGTTTGGAACACACCCGGCGTCGCGAGGCGGAAGTTGAATGAGATGGCGTTCGCCGGGTCGTCCGCCCGACCCTCCGGAATGAAGTTCGACTGCGCCGAGAGGCCGGTCATCGGGATCACCGTGACGCCCGCTGCCGACTGAACGCCCGGCACCGCGCGAACCTCCGTGAGAATGCGGTCATACGCCGTCCGGACACTCTCCACGCTCTCGTACTGCGCCGGCGGCAACGCCAGCCACGCGGAGAACACGCGCGCGGTGGTGAACCCGGGCTCGACGCGCTGCAGGAGGATCCCGCTTCGAATCAGCAACCCCGCGCCCACGAGCAGCATGAGGGAGAGCGCGACCTCCGCCGCCACGAGCAGTTGCCGCACGCGATCGCGGGCGACGAGGCTGGATCCGCGGCCGCCTTCGCGCAGCGCACCCTGGAGATCGGGTCGCGCCGTGCGGAGCGCGGGCACGATGCCGAACACGATGCTGCTGAGCGCGGTCGCGCCTAACGCAAATGCGACCGTCACCAGATCCAGCCCGGCCTCGTCGAGCCGAGGCACCTCACTCGGCGCCAGCCCCTTGAGCGCGCGCACGCCCCAGAACGCGAACACGAGCCCGAGAGCTCCGCCGATGCCGGCGAGTACGACGCTCTCACTCAACAGTTGTCGCAGGACACGCCCGCGACCCGCACCAAGTGCCGCGCGGATCGAGATCTCCTTCCCGCGCGCCGCCCCACGCGCGAGCAGCAGGTTCGCCACGTTCACGCACGCGATGAGCAGCACGAACCCGACGGCACCCAGCAGGATCAGGAGCCGCGAACGATACGAGCCGACGAAGACCTCCGTCAGCGACGCGATCCGCACGCCGTTCTCGCGATTGTCCTCGAGCTCCGTCTCGAGGCGTTTCGCGATGGCGGACATTTCGCTTTGAGCCTGCGCCAGCGTGACGCCCGGCGCGAGGCGTGCGAACACGTCGAGGTATCCCTTTCGGGAATCCGCCCGCTCTTCGGGGGTGAACGCGATCGGAACCCAGACACTCGCGTCAGCCCCCATCACATCCGCCGTCGCCGACACCACGCCGATCACCACGTGTTCGACGGCGTTGAGCCGGACGCTGCGACCGATGATCGAGGAGTCGCCGTTGAAGCGAGACTTCCAGAATCGCTCGTTGAGGACGACCACGTTGTCGCGACCCGGCTGATCTTCGTCCTTCGAGAACGGCCTACCGAGCCGCATCCCGAGGCCCAGCGCCGGGAAGAAGTCGGCTGAAACGCGCTCCCCCGTCACCTGCTCGGCGGGGCGATCACCCGCGACGAGCGTAAAGTTCCGGTACTCGGCCGGAACGAGCTGCGAGAAGGAATGCGATCGCTCGCGCCACGCCAGAAAGGTTGCGGCACTCGAGCTGCCGTCCGCGCCACGGCGATTGGAATAGACGCGAACCAGGCGATCCGGGTCCGGAAACGGCAGCGGGCGGAGGACGACCGCGTTGACGATGCTGAAGATTGCGGTGGTCGCACCGATACCGATGGCCAGCGTCAGCGCGGCGACCGCGGTGAACCCCGGCATGCGAGCGAGCTGCCGCAGCGCATAACGCGCGTCCTGCCCGAACTCGTGGATCCATTCTGCACGGCGCATATCTCGCTCCCGTCCTTCGCCAATGCGGCGACAGGTGTCGTTGACTCGATTGAGGTCGCCGAAGCGACCGATGGCTTTGGCGCGCGCGAGCTCGGGCTCGAGCCCACGCGCGATGTACTCGCGCGTGCGCATCTCGACGTGGAACGCGAGCTCGGCGTCGACTTCGTCGGCGACGCTCGCTTTCCACAGGAGGGATCGCAGCTGGCGACCGAACGTCCCCGGGCGAGGCATGGCGCGCGCTGGGCGCGGGATGGCCCGTTAGGCGGGCAGGAGGATCCGCGACACGGCACCCGCGAACCGAGCCCATTCCTCGGTCTCGGCGCGCAGCTGCTTGCGTCCCGCGGTGGTGAGTTGGTAAAGCTTCGCCTTTCGCCCGAGCTCGGACTCACCCCACTCGGCTTCGATCCATCCTTTGCGTTCCATGCGATACAGCGCCGGGTAGAGCGAGCCTTCTTCGATGACCAGCTCGTCGGCGCTCGTGTCCTCGAGCCACCGCGCGATGGCGTACCCGTGCCGGGGTCCCCAGCTCAGGGTCTTGAGGACGAGGGCGTCCAGCGTGCCGTGAAGATCCTTTGCTGCGACGGCCATGTTTGCGTTGCCTAGTTAGACTAGGCGAAGCATAGGTGGCGTTACCTAGAGAGTCAAGGCATTTGTCGGGAATCGGGAATCGGGAATAGGGAATCGAAAGCCCTCGGGACGTCTCTCATGGCGAGAGTGACATCCCGAGGGTTCTCCGATTCCCGATTCCCGATTCTCTATTCCCGATCAGCTGGCCACCACCGGCTTCTCCTTCTTGAGCTCCTGAGTGCTCGGCACGATGGCCTCCAAACCGGCCGCTTTCAAAAGCGCATTGATCTTCGGCAGGAGATCGTCCAACGCTGACTTCACGTTCGTCAGCCTAACGCGGAGGTCCGTCGTCAGCGAGTCGAACGCCGCGTACGTCTGCTTCGTCGGCCGGTACTCGCCGCTCGCCACGCCGGAGAGCGCCGCGATCTTGTTATTCAGCTTGATCGGGTAATTGAGCGGATCCTGGCTGCTCTGGTTCCGGACCTGATAGATCTCCTTCTCCTCCGAGCCAAGCTTGTCCATCAGCTGCCCGGAGAGCTCCTGGAATTCCGCCGCCTGCGGCTTGCCCGCGATCTTGGCGCTGCGGTCATCCACCTGAAAGCGAACATTGCGAACGGTGCGCACCGCGTTGTTCGCCGCGCTCACCGTGTCGCGCACCTTGCTCAGGAAGCGGAACTGCTCCTGGTAGTCCGCCAAGGTCGACGTCGAACGGGGGTCCTTCTTCACCACGAACGACTGCGTCTGCATCTGACCGCCGACGCGGAGGCGCACCTGATACGTCCCCGGCGGCGCTATCGGGCCGGTCGTGCCAGCCGCCCACATGATGAGGTTCTCGAACCGCGCGGCGTCCGGATACCGCAGGTTCCACGCGAAGGTGTTCAGCCCCAGCTTGTTAGGCACGCGCGGCGGGCGCGGCCCCATGCGCACGAGCACCTCGAAGTCGATCGCCGGTGGCCCGCCCTCGGGCGGTGACGCCGCGGCGGCCATCAGCTTCTGAATGCTGTCGGCCGACAGCCCGGCTTTCGCCAGGCTGTCACGGCGAGCGACCTTCTGCTGGTCGCCACGCAGACTGTCAGCAAGCGTCAACGAGTCCGGGTTGCTCGTGAACGACTTGATCGGTTTGCCCTGCGCGTCGAGGAAGTCGAGTGTGACGACCTGGTTCGCCTTGTCGAGCCAGTAGTAGACGGTCGCGCCGGACGGTGGATTCGCGCCGGTGGGACTCCCACCGCCGCCACCGCCGAAGAACCCACCGCCCCAATCGATCCGGTAGGCATCGCGGGGCTTGAACAGGTACGCGCTCTTCGCGACGATCGCGGGCGACAACTGACGGAGGGCCGAGAGATCATCCATCACGTAGAAGCCGCGCGAGTGCGTGGCAGCGATGAGATCGCCCTCCTTGATCGTCATGTCGTGCACAGGGGCCGGCGGCAGGTTGCGTTGCAGCGACTGCCATCGCCCGCCATCGTCGAATGACACCCACACGCCACGCTCCGTGCCCGCGTACAACATTCCCCGACGCACCGGGTCCTCGCGGATCACGCGTGTGAACTCGGTTTCCGGAATGCCCGAGACGATCTTCGTCCAGCTCTTCCCGCAATTGGCCGTCCTGTACAGGATCGGCTGCTTGTCGCCGAGCTGATAGCGGTTCGCCGCAACGTAGGCGCTGCATGACGCGTAGTGCGACGGCTCGATGATGGAGACGCGCGTGAAATCGCCAATGTCCTTCGGCGTCACGTTCGTCCAGTTCGCGCCGTTGTCGCGCGAGACCCAGATGTAGCCGTCGTCCGTCCCAGCCCAAAGCAGTCCGGCCGTGACCGGCGACTCGTCGAAGGCGAAGATGAGCGCGTACGTCTCGACGCCCGTCTGGTCCTTCGTGATCGGCCCGCCCGACGCGCCCATGGTCGTCGAGTCATGCCGCGACAGGTCCGGCGACACGCGCGTCCAGCTCTCGCCTTCGTTGGTCGATCGGTACAGGTAATTCCCGGCGGCGTATACGACGTTAGGGTTGTGGCGCGAAAACACGATCGGGTACGTCCACTGGAAGCGGATCTTGATGTCCTCGGACGAGTAGCCCATCGGGTTGTCGGGCCACACGGTGATGTCCCGCTGATAATCCGTGGTCAGGTCCTTCCGCGTCATGAGCCCGCCGTAGCTGCCGGCGAAGATGATGTTCGACTTTGTCGGATGCGGGGTGACGTAGCCGGACTCACCGCCACCGGCGTCGACCCAATCCGAGGTCGCGATCCCGCCAGCCTTGCGGCTCGGCCCGCATAACGTGGAGTTGTCCTGCTGCGCGCCGCAGATCTTGTACGGGAACTCGTTCGTCGTGGCGACGTGATAGAATTGCGCGGTCGCGAAATCCTCCTCGCTCCACGTCTTGCCCTGGTTGAACGACACGTTCGCGCCCCCATCGTTCCCCTCGATCATGCGATTCGGGTCGTTAGGCGCGATCCACATGTCGTGGTTGTCGCCGTGCGGCGGGTTGAGCGACTGCGGGAACGTCTTGCCGCCGTCGCGCGAGCGGAAGAACCCCACATTGAGGGCGTACACCATATTGGTATCGCGCGTGTCGGCGTAGATGTGCGTGTAGTACCACGCGCGCTGGCGGAGCTTCCGCTCGTTGTTCACGAGCTGCCACGTGGCCCCGGCATCGTCGGAACGATAGACGCCACCCGAGTCATGCTCCACGAGCGCCCACACCCGGCTCGGCTTCACGGGCGAGACCGCGATTCCGATCTTCCCGTAGATGCCCGCCGGAAATCCCTTGGCCGTCTTGGTCAGGTTCGTCCACGTCTTGCCGGCATCGGTGCTCTTGTACAGGCCACTGCCTGCGCCGCCACTCGAGAGCGACCACGGCGTGCGGCCCGCCTGCCAGAACGCGACGTACATGACGTCGGGGTTCGACGGGTCGAACTGGAAATCGACGGCGCCCGTAGAGTCGTTCACGAACAGGATCTTGTTCCACGTCTTGCCGCCGTCGGTCGACTTGAAGAGGCCGCGATGCTCGTTCGCGGTGAATACCGGCCCGAGCGCTGCGACGTAGACGACGTCGGAGTTGCGGGGATCGATGGCGAGTGCTCCGATCTGCTCCGTCTCCTTGAGCCCCATGTAGCTCCACGTCTTGCCCGCGTCCTTCGTCATCCACACGCCGTCGCCGTGCGACACGTTGCCGCGGATGCACGTTTCGCCACCGCCAACCCACACGATATCGGGATTTTTCGGATCGACGGTGATGGCGCCGATGGTGCCGCTGAAGTACTTGTCGGTCATCGGTTGCCAGTTGATGCCGCCGTCGGTCGTCTTGAACACGCCGCCGCCGGTCGTGCCCATCCAGTACTCGAGCGGGCGCTGCACCGATCCCGTGACGGCGACGGATCGACCGCCGCGATAGGGGCCGACCTCACGCCACTTGAGCGCCGCGAACGCGGTCGTGTCGTATGGGGCTGGGCTCTGCGCAGCCAGCGGAAGCGCGAACGCAATCGGCGCGATGCTCAGTGCGCGCACTAGCGACGAACGGGTCATCCTTAAGCCTCCGGAGGGTTGCTCTATCCAGGACGTTTCGATGTAGCCAGACCGACTGGAGGCGGCAAGTGTCGGCGGCCCTCGACAGCCCGGCTGCCGAGGCAATTGACAGGTCGATAACGTTCATGCGTCTCCTGACCAGAGGAACTATGCACAACACTGGGATTGCGGTTCCACCGCTCACCCGTGAGACCACCTTTGCACTCGCCGCGGTCGTGCTCGTGGTGGCGGGCTGCTCGTCCGGCGAGAAGGCAAGTACCGACACCGCCACGGCAAAGGCAGCCGACACGGCCGCGGCAGCCGCCGCACCGGCCATGTTCGCGAGCGCCGGCGCCACCGACAGCATGAAGACCCCCGAGTCGGTCCGTTACGACGCCGACCTCGATGCGTACTTCGTGTCGAACATCAATGGCAATCCATCCGTAAAGGATGGCAATGGGTTCATCGCGCAAGTCGACGCCGGCAACACGTCGTCGGTGAAGATGGTGGTGCAAGGCGGCAAGAACGGCGCGACGCTCAATGCGCCAAAAGGCCTGGCGGTCGTTGGGGACACGCTGTGGGTCGCGGACATCGACGCCGTCCGCGCGTTCAACAAGCGCACCGGCGCGGTGATCGCGAACATCGACCTCCGTCCGATGAAGGCCACGTTCCTCAACGACGTCGTCGCCGGCCCTAACGGGGCCATTTACATCACCGATAGCGGCGTCAAGTTCGACGACAAGGGCGGCATGACCCACCCCGGTCAGGACCAGATCTTCAAGATCGTCGGTCGCAAGGCCTCGGTCGCAATCAAGAGCGACTCGGCGCTCAAGAGTCCGAACGGCATTGCGTGGGACGGCGCGAATGGTCGATTCGTGCTCGGGCCGTTTGCCGACAAAGTCGTTACCGGGTGGAAGGACGGTGATACGACCGTCACGCCAATCGGCACCGGCCCTGGCGGTTACGATGGCGTGGAGGTGCTGAGCGACGGGCGGATCCTGGTCACGAGCTGGGCGGATTCATCCGTGCAGGTGATCGCGAACGGCGCCTTCCGAAAAGTGGTCGCGAACGTGGATGGCCCCGCCGACATCGGCGTCGATACGAAGCGCAACGTCCTCGCGGTGCCGCGCTTCACCGCCGGGCGCGTCGAGTACTTCACCATCTCGAAGTAATCCCGGAGTAACCGGCAATCGCTGATGCGATCGCCCACGAATAGTGGCCTAACGCGCATGACTCACTATATTGCGCGCTGCGCGGACGATTGGCTCGCGCTACCCTCTGACAGGAGAAACTACATGCCCCGGTTTCTTGGCCGCTTCGTCGTCGGCGCCGGCGCGTTGTTGATCGCGGCAACCGCACAGGCGCAGGGTCCGTCGAACGCCCCCGCGCGCCCGTGGAAGATTGGCGGCGCGCTTGGCGCGACGATCCCGCTCGGCAACTTCAGTGACGGCGCGGACCTTGGATGGCATCTGGGTGGCCTGTTCGAGTACAAGCAGCCGTCGATGCCCGTCACCTGGCGCGGCGAGCTCACGTATCACCGCAATGGCCTCAAGGACGATTACTTCAGCGGCCAGCTTCCCGGTATCGGAAACCTCGACGGCAATTTCAGCATGTTCAACTTCATCGCCAACGCCCTGTACCCGTTCGGCGATGCGGCATCGAACACGCGGCCGTACATCATTGGCGGCCTCGGGCTGTACAAGCTGAAAGCGACGGCGAGCTACCAGGGCATCGACATCAGCGACTCGCAGACCAAGTTCGGGATCAACGTGGGCGGCGGTGTGACGTTCCACCTGAGCGGCTTCGACACATTTATCGAAGCGCGGTTCCACTCGGCATTCACCGACGAGAGCAACACGAACTTCATCCCGCTCTCGTTCGGCTTCAAGTTCTAACGACGGACGTTCGCGCGACCGGACCGCCGGACCGCGCACCATGTGTTGGGATCAGGATCACACAGTATCGGCCGCGATTCTCACAGGGAGAATCGCGGCCGTGTGTTTTGGCGGGAACTGATCGTGATGCATCGCACGTTTGGGCCGCTCGCGTTATGCCGCGACCGTGCGGCTCGGCGGCGTTAGGTCGTGTGGCGCCCAACACACTCGGGTGGCGACCACCGTTTTTGTTGCGACCTTTTCTCGATCAGGTCGTCTCAAGGTGGAAGGATGGCAATTGCCCGTCACCTGCTCGCCGGCTCTGGACACGATGGCGTGGAGGCGCGGCACGACGCGAATCACGATCCCGCGTCGAACACCATGGCCGTCCGAGGACGTGAATGCCTAACGCGCGCGGGTCGCCGGATTCGTGCGTGGCGCGGCGGAGTCAACCGCGCAAACCTTTCACAGGAGATTCTCATGCACCGGTTTTTCGGCCGCGCCGTGATGGCGGGCGGCGCGTTGCTGATCGCAGCGACGGCACAGGCTCAGAGTGTTGGGAAATCGTACAAGTTCGGCGGCGACCTCGGCGCGTCCATGCCGCTCGGGGACTTCGGCGATGCCGCGAACGCTGGTTACCACATCGGCGGCTTGTTCGAGTACACGCCAAAGTCGATGCCCGTCAGCTGGCGCGGTGAGATCGCGTATAACCACAACGGCCTCAAGGACTCCGGGATCGACGGCCTCGATGGCAACTTCAGCATGCTCAACCTCGTCGGAAACGCCGTGATGCCGTTCGGCGACAAGGCGGCCTCGATCCGCCCCTATGCGATCGGCGGTCTCGGGATCTATCGCGTGAAGGCATCGGCCGAATTCGATGGCGTCACCGCCAGCCAGTCGGACACGAAGATGGGCCTCAACGCGGGCGCCGGCCTGACCTTCCACCTGAGTGGGTTCGAGTCGTTCGTCGAAACCCGCTTCAACTCGGTCTTCGCCGACGGCAGCAACATGAACTTCATGCCGTTCACGTTCGGCATCAAGTTCTAAGCCCGTCCGGAGCACCGCACGACCCTGGCGGCCGCTCGCTTAACGCGAGCGGCCGTTCTTTTTTTGGGTCAGCACGATTGGGAAACCAAAGAACTGGCTGGCGTTGTGACGTGGCGCACGTTGCCGCCTCTCGCGCCGGCCGATCGCTGGCAGCCTTGGCCCCGCCCACACGACGGCACGCATGCTGCCTTACTGCCGCTGGCAATGCACTCGATCGCTTACGAACTCGCTCGCTGCCCCGTATGCAACAGTGCAGACTCACACGAGATCGCCGGGGCGGATGAAATCCGGGAAGAGGTCGAAGCCCTCTGGGGCTTCCACACGCGCAGGCTTCGTGACGAAACGCCGCCCGAGCGACTGACCGATCGCGTCACGTTCTCCCAACCAACACCACTCCGGATCGTGCAATGCGCGCGATGCGAAACGGTGTTTCGCAATCCGCGCGAGCGGGCGTTCGAAGTCACCGAGGCCTACGCCGACGAGACGCCATCACTCGAAACGCTCCAGGCGCTGTACGACACGCAGCAGACCACGTATAGCGCTCAGGTATCGCGTCTCACCGATGTCGCCGGACACATCGGGCGCGGACTGGAGGTCGGCAGCTACGCCGGCGGGTTTCTCGGCGCCGCACGAAAGGCCGGCTGGCAGTTCGAGGGCCTCGACGTCAACGAGGCGGCGAATGACTTCGCGCGCGCTCTCGGCTTCCCCGTGACCTCGGGCGACCTCGTCTCGTTCCGCACGGGAACGCCATTCGACGCGGTTGCCATCTGGAACTGCTTCGACCAACTGCCCGACCCGCGAGCCGCGGCCCGCGCCGCGCATGGGTTGCTGCAACCGACCGGCGTGCTCGCCATCCGTGTACCGAACGGCGCCTTCTACGCAGCCGTTCGTCGGCGACTGGATGGCATCGCGGGCCCGATCGCGCGCGCATTGCTCGCGCACAATAACCTGCTCGGCTTCCCGTATCGGCACGGGTTCACGATCGCGTCGATGACGCTGCTTCTCGAGGACACCGGTTTCGATGTAGTGCGCGCGCATGGTGACGCGCTCGTGCCCATTGCCGACGAGTGGACGCGCGGATGGGCCGCGGCAGAGGAGCGGATGATCAAGACCGCGGTGAAGACGCTCGCGGCGCTCGACAGCGACGGCGCACCCTGGTTCGAGGTCTACGCTAGGCGCGATCAGTGAGCGGAGGTCAGTCAGGCGCTCCGCGCCCGGGGAGCCTAACGCGGCTTGAGCGCCACGTTTCCCTTGAAGCTGCGGATGACGATTCGCGTGTCGCCGTTGCCTGACGAGAAGCCAAGCTCCATGCCTCGGCCCTCGCGGCCCGGAATGGGCCTCGACGACGTCACGCCATTCTCGATCGTCCCCGTGACGGTCACGGCGTCGAGCTCGAGGTTCGGCCGGGACGGAAGGCGCAGCTCGATCGTTCCGCTGTGCGTGGTGATGTCCACCGAACCCTTGTTCCCGACCTCTCCGTCATAGATGACCTCGCCGGTCACCGTCTCGAGCTTTCCTCGCTCGTAGCGCCCATCTGATACGCGAACCGTCCCGCTCACCGTCGAAACGCCGGCGTCCTCGCTGCCACCGCGAACGTCGACGTTCCCCGTGGCGGTCTTCACGCGGAGCCACGACGCGCCCGCCTGCACGCGAACGTCGCCATCCATCGACTCGATGTTCAGCTCTCGGGGCGTCCCCTGCACCGTGACCGACCCGCCGACGATGTTGAGATCCAGGCCGCCGGTCACACCCGAGACGTCGATGTCGGCGCTGCCGCTCTTCGCCCACACCCGCGCCTTGGTGGGCACGCGGACCTCGAGCGAGGCCGCCGTCGGAAACACATCGGTGGCCCCTTCGACGAAGAACTTCGCTCCGCGACTCGGTCCGGTGGCCGCGGCAGCGATGCCGCCGTCGAAGCGCGAGCCGACCGGCACGGTTCCGGTGATCACGAGGGAATCGCGGTCCCAGCCGACGATGCGAAGGTTGGAGATAGCCCCGGCAACACGGATAGAAGCGTCCGGTGCCATGGCGTACCGTCGCTCTACGGCCATTCGGCCGCTCGATTTGAGCTTTCCGGCGTCTGGCGAGGTTTGTTTCTGAGCGGCCGCCGGCGCCCAGGGCAGCGCTGCCACCACGGCGGCGGCAACGCTTCGCCGCCAACCCACGAGATGGATCCGCCGGCCCGCCAGGTCCAAGGTCATTGGTGTGTTCACGATATCAGGTTCGAGACCCAAGCTCCGATGTGCGGCGGAGCAGGTCCAGCTTTCTCTGATAACTGGCCGACAGGAGGTCTACCAGCATCTGGTTGTTCGGATCCGCCAGCAAGGCGGCTCGGGCTTCGGCGATCGCCGAATCGACGACTGCCAGGCTTCGGTCCACGGTTCGGATCGTCTCGGGGCTCAGCTGGCCACGCTGGGTATCGACCGCTTGCTGGAGCTCCTCGATCGTCCTATTGAACTCGTTTTCCGTCTGCCGGAATCCGGCCGGCAGCACGATTGACGGGGCTTGGGCGGGTGTCAGCGTGGCTCCGCTGCCCGCCATCTCGCGGGTGCCGTTTCGTAGCACGAGCGCCGTGATCCCGGAGGACAGAACAATTAGAATTACGGCCGCTGCAGCCAGCACGGCTACCATTCGGCCTGACGGTCGCCGGGTATGTATGCTCCGAGATTCACGGTCGGCGACACGCCTGGAAGTCGGGAGCACGACCTCTTTGCGTTCCTCTAGCGATTTCCGGAGCTCACTCCAGATGTCTTCCGGGGGTAGCACGGATTTCGGCAAGGCGCTCGCAGAGGATACCAAGCCTTGAAGGGACCTGTACGTCTCCGCGCAGGTCATGCAAACGGAAAGGTGCTCCGAGACGACCTCCGCATCGTCTTTGCTCAGGTATCCGTCGAGAAGATCGCTGAGTACCTCGAAATCTGGATGCTCCCGATCCTGACTCATCGTGACAGTGCCTCCATCAGCAGCTTCCTGGCGCGGTGCAGCTGAGCCCTCAATGTTCCTTCCGCCGATCCGGTCATACGGGAAATCTCTTCGTGGCGGTATCCTTCGATATCATGGAGCACGAACACGGTGCGAGCACCAGCCGGGAGCGCCGATATGGCCCTCTCCAGGTCGATTCTGGTCTCGGTATCCTCCGGTAGCGTGATCCCGACTTCAATGGGAGCATCCGACTGTGCTCCGGTCTGTTCGTCGCTGCGATCGTCAGCCAGAACTACCCGCGCCCGCCGTCGTCGGTCCGTTCGTGCCTCGACAAGGACCTCGTTCACGGCGATCCGATGCAGCCATGAGGACAACTGCGAATCCCCCCGAAACGAACCGAGCCGGTCCCAGGCGCGGATGAACACGCTCTGTGTCACCTCTCGCGCCCGTGGAGCGTCCGCGGTCATCCGCAGGCACAGCGCGTAAACGCGTCCCACCTCGCGCCGGTACACGTGCTCGAAGGCATCGACGTCGCCGGATCGAGCACGCTCGATCAACCGCGCGTCGTCTTCGCGCTCCGGGCTCCCGTTCGCGGGTGGGACCGCGGTCATGGAATCGGTCGAGTGTTTCCGGGCCAGGTTCGTTGGCATCCCGGAATTAGGATGCCGCCGCGGACGGCTTTGCTTGAAACTACTTGGCGACGGGCGGCAGGCGACGGGCGACGGGCGACGGGCGACTCGGCTTTAGAAATCCTGTATACGCCAGCCCCAAGTAACGGAATCCCGGCCGAGTCCCCAATCCCTGAAGTCCCACTCGCCAACCGCCAGCCGAAAGCCGCCTACAAACGGGCTGGCGTTTGCAGACCAACTTGGGGACTTTCCCAGCGACTCCGACCGACCCCGATACCGTGCCCTCATGCCCGACCTGCCTTTCCGCTCACTCACTGTTGGCGTCGCCTCGGTCCTCGTTGCCTGCCAACAAGCACCGCATACCAAGGCGTCGGCGAATGAGCTGAACGGCCAACCGCGGCTCCCCACCGGAGCCCATCTGGACCCGGTCAGGACATCCTGGCCTGTGGGGTCGATGCCGCTCGCCATGGCGCTCGCTCCAGACGGGCGACACGTGGTGGTGCTGCTCAACGGGTGGCGCGATCAAGGCATCCAGGTAATCGATCGCCAAACCGGCCAGGTCTCGCAAACGGTGTCGCAGCCGGCGACGTTCCTCGGACTCGCGTTCGCCCCCGATGGTCGCTCGCTGTACACGTCCGGCGGCAACCAGGACGCGGTCTACCGATACGACTGGGCCGCCGGCCGCGCGACGCTCGCGGACAGCTTCCCTCTCGCAGTGAAACAGCCGAACCGATCGGGCACGTCGTATCCGGCCGGCATCGGCGTGTCGGGGGACGGCAAACGACTTTACGTGGCCGAGAACCTCTTCGACTCGCTTGCGGTGATCGATGTCGCGTCGAAGCGCGTGGTGCAACGGTTCGCCACCGAGCGCTACCCATACGGCGTCGCGGTCGCGCCGGATGGCCGCGTTTTCGTGTCGGCATGGGGCGGAAACACGATCTCGATCTTCAAGCCGAACAGCGACGGGTGGCTCGACAACGATGGCCGGCTGCGCGTCGGGCGCCATCCATCCGCGCTCGCGCTCTCGGCCGATGGTTCACGTCTCTTCGTCGCGTCCGGAAGCACCGACCGGATCACGGTGGTCGATACACGGGCGAAGCGCGTCATCGCTGAGCTCAACGACGCGCCGCCGGCCGGCCCGCGTGAGGGCAGCACGCCTAACGCGCTCGCGCTCGACGCTGCCGGGACGCGACTGTTCGTGGCGGAGGCGGACAACAACGCGATCGGTATCTTCGACCTCTCCGCGAACACATCGGGCGTCGCCACCGCCACCGGGCGCGACAGCCTGGCGGGCCGACTTCCGACGGAATGGTATCCCACCGCGGTCATTGCCGCGGGTGACACGCTCCTCGTTGCCAACGGCAAAGGAAGGGGCACGTCCCCGAACCGCGACTATCCGCATCCGGGCACCGGCGTCCACACGACGCGGCCGCGGACGTACACCCTCGGTCAGCTCGACGGGTCGGTCATGGCCGCGCCGATCGCGCGCGTCAGCGGCGCAGAGCTGGCGGGCCTGACGCAGCGAGTCGAGCGAGCGAACGGTTGGCGGGACGTCAAGCGTGACGCGCCGTACCCACCGTTCGAGCACGTCGTCTACATCATCAAGGAGAATCGGACGTACGACCAGGTGCTGGGCGACCTGACGCAAGGCGACGGCGACACATCCCTCGTATTCTTTCCACGCGCCAACTCGCCGAACCACCACGCACTCGCTGAGCGGTTCGGCCTGTTCGATCGGTTTTTCGTCAACGCCGAAGTCAGCCCGGATGGACACAACTGGTCGATGGCCGCATACGCGACGGATTATCTGGAGAAGACGGTGCCTTCCAACTACTCGGACCGCGGGCGCACGTACGATTACGAGGGCACCAACCGCGGAAGCGTCCCGTCCGATGAGGGTGCGGAGGACGCGGCCGAACCGGCGAACGGCTATCTCTGGGACCTCGTGCAGCGTAAGGGACTCACGCTCCGCAACTATGGCGAGTTCGTCGTTCCCGAGGGCGCGAATCCGAACGCGGCGATGCCGTCGGGATATCGCGGCACCAAGCCGTTCCTGGCTGCGAATACGAACCGCGATTTCCCATCGTTCGACATGGACATTCCGGACCAGCGCCGCGCGGACATCTGGCTCAGGGAGTTCCAGCAGTACGTACAGCGCGGCGCGATGCCCTCCCTCGTGATCGTGCGGTTGCCTAACGATCACACGGCGGGCGCGCGCGCCGGCTCGCCCACGCCCCAGGCCTACATGGCGGACAACGACCTCGCCCTCGGCCGCATCGTCGAGGCGATCTCGAAGTCGCCGTTCTGGAAGAACACGCTGATCGCGGTGCTCGAGGACGACGCGCAGAACGGACCGGACCACGTCGACTCGCACCGATCGGTCCTGCTCATGATCTCGGCGTATTCACGAGCCGGGACGACTCACCGCTTCACGAATACCACCGATGTGCTCGCGACGATCGAGGAAGTGCTCCGGCTCGACGCGCTGTCGCAGTTCGATCACTACGGTCGGCCATTGCGTGAGATCTGGACGAAGGAGCCGGACCTCAAACCGTACACCGCGCTCGTGCCGTCTGTATCGCTCGACGCGAAGAATCCATCAGGCGGGCGCGACGCGCGCGAGTCGGGAAAGCTGGACTTCGACTTCGAGGACGTGGCCGACGAGGAGGCGTTCAACCATATCCTGTGGCGGACGATCAAAGGCCCGACGGTTCCCTACCCGGGGACAAATCGGATGTCGGCGCTGGAGTGGAAGCGAGGCTGGTAGCGCATGACGCCACGGCGGTGGATCCTCACCGCGATTTCCTTCCTGCTGGCCTTTGGCGCATCGGTCTACATCATCCGATCGAGCTGGTTGGAGGAAGGGGCGCGAGTTGGTCTCCCTCTCTGGGGACACCTCGCATGCCTCACTGCCGCGTTCCTCGAGCTGCTCTGCCGATCGATCAAGATCCGGCTGAGCGGCGCGGCGCTGCGCATCCCGCTCGACCTACGCACGTCCATGCGTGCGTCGCTCGGCGGTGACTTCGGTGCCGCAATAACGCCGGCGCGGTCCGGGGCGGAACCGGCGCGATTCCTGATCCTGCGTGAAGCGGAGCTCCCAGTCGCCGACGCGCTCGTGATCCTGTTTCTGGAGCTGTTTCTCGAGATGCTATCCCTCGCGGCACTGGCGGTCGCGCTGGCGTTCGCGCTCGGCAGCGCATCGAGCGCGGTACACGGGCTCGTGGCGCTGGTGGGCGGGTATTCGACGTTGGTGATCGGGCTTGGGGTGATTGGCTACACGGCCTCTCGGCGATGGGCCGACGGTCCGGCGCCCGCGTGGTTGCCGCGGCTGGGGATGAGCGATCGGCGATGGCACGCCGTGCAGCTCTCGCTCCGACACTTGCGCGCCAACGTGACGAAGATGCGCAGCGCGCGGTGGTGGTTCATGGCCTCGTCGCTCGTGTTCTCCATCCTGCACGTGCTGATGCGCTTGACGATTCTGCCGATCATCGTCTTTGCCCTCGGCGCGCGGACGGCGATCGGTCCACTCGTACTCTGGCCCCTCGCCATCTACTACGGCGGCGCTGTGTCGCCGGCTCCCGCGGGCGGAGGGTTGATCGAGCTCGCGTTCCGCGGCGCGCTCAACGATCACATTCCAGCGGCCTTTCTCGGGGCGGCGCTGCTCTGGTGGCGCGTCTACACGTTCTACGTCCTGCTCGTCGGCGGGGCGCTCGTCACGGGCGCTGCCGTCTTGCGGTCACTGAGGCGAGACGGAGTCGCGGACATGGTGACGGAGTAACAGCGGACCATGACCTACGACGCGGGACTCGTCGAGCGCGTGGCCGACACGCTCGCGCAGATCGGCGAGCGCACCGTTAGGC
Organism: Gemmatimonadaceae bacterium; assembly: GCA_036509075.1. GTDB lineage: Bacteria > Gemmatimonadota > Gemmatimonadetes > Gemmatimonadales > Gemmatimonadaceae > JAJKIV01. The sequence continues at coordinate 33,721 of DATCGG010000058.1, read as the reverse complement.
AGAAGAACGTGTTCGGCGGTCGCGGGTTCCTCGCCGGCAAGTCGACGTTCGTGATCGTGTGGGGCGATGGGATGCTCGTAAAAACCCCGGCCGACGAGTATTCAATGCTGCTCGAGCGGCCCGGAATCGAACCGTTCGCGCCGGGCGGCGAGGCGCCCATGGGCACCTGGGTGCTGGTCCCTGCGGACGCCGTCGCCGACGACCCGGACCTCGCTGAGTGGGTGAGGCGCGGGCTGAAGGGAATACGCCGTTAGGCGGCGCAGTGTCCCTGACGGCTCGGGATGACAACCATCACGGTGCGCACGACCGGCGAACGGCCACGACGTTGCCTCCCTCGCCGGTGGCGGTGGCGCGGTCGATCTCTTGCACGCTCCCACGCATCATCGCGTCGGGCGGCCCCGCGACGCGGATCCGTGCCGTCCGGCTACCGAACGTGAACTCGAGCTCGATCGCGTCGCTACCGCTCGGACGCCACAATCCATTCGCCACCGGATTCGTACGCGCGAGGTCGCGCGCGCGATACCACACCCCATCGGCGTTGGCGGGCACGATCTCCGAATCGAGCGCGATGCGGCGAGGCACCTGCCGAAACCCGTTGCGGCTCACCGACGTCGCCGTGATGCCAAGCTCGTAGCACCCCACCGCATTGGATTGCTCCGCGGTGATCGGCGCGCCCGGCGCCGTATCGACGGACTGCGCGCGCGCTGGCGCCGTCTTGGCTTTGGCACTCGGGGCGGCCCGCGGCGCGGCTCCTGCCGCACTCGTCACCACGACGTCATTCAGCGCTCCCGGCGAGGCGTTCAGCACGACGTCCGTCTGCAGCGTCCGCCCCGGCGTTACGGTGATGTCACGATCGACCGGCTGATACCCGACACGCCTAACGCTGATCCGGTGGGCGCCACCCTGCAGACCGCTGATAGCAAACTCGCCCGCCGTATTCGTGACGACCGCGGTGGTCGTACCTTCGACGCTCACCGAGGCGCCGGCAAGGCCGTTGTCATTCGCATCGATCACCCGCCCTTTGAGGTCGCCCGCGGGGAACGCCGCGGCGCGTGCTTGATCCGGTCGAGCCGAGTCCAATTTCGTGGCCTGCGGCGCTGGCGCCGGGGCCGCCACCTGCAGCCGCTGCGCCTGGGCCAGTTGCTTCGTGTCCTTCGCCAGCTCGTCGGCCGGTTTGTTTGCCGCAGGTTCTTTCCCTCGATTGAGCGTGGTGTCACGTAAGTCGGTGACAGCGAATGTCTGGGGCTCGGCTTCCTTCTTGGCCGCGGTCTCGTTCGGGGCGTTAGGGATCGCCACGGCGCGTTTCAGACCAGCGACGCTCGGCACGCCGGCGACCACGTTGCTCGCAACGCCAACCGAATCAGCCGCGCGTGCCGGCACAACGGATGCGACCGGCGCAGCCGAGGCCGCAGATTCCGATCGTCCCGCCACAGCGGTCGAGGACACGGTCCTCTCTTTCGCGGCCGGTATTGGCCCGGCGGCTCGCTGCATTAGTCCGACCGTCCCGATCCCCACGACGATCGCCGCAGCCGCAGCCAACGACGCTCCGTTGAACCACCGGCGCGGCGCCCGCCGTACCACCAGGTCCAACGGCACAATAGCATCCGCCGCGGCGTCAGCTATGGCGTTAGCTCGCGCGGCCTCCGCCTCCGTGCGAAACGGCGCCTGCTTCGGCACGACCTCCCCTGGAACGCCGTCGAGCGCCGTGAGAATACGCGACGAGGCAGCAATCAGTCCGCGCGCCTCCGCCACCGCGTCGGCACACTCCCGACACTCGGCGACGTGTGCTTCGACTTGGTGCGCCTCGTCTCGAGGCAGCTGCCCGTCGAGCCACGCGTGGATCGTTCCCTCGTCAAGATGCTGCATGTCCTCCTCCTGCTGCGTCGCGTCGCCCTTCGGCCTGCATCGCCTCATACGCCTCGGCGAGTCGCCGCCGAGCGCGCGCGAGCGTCGTTCCAATGGAGCCCACCGATAAGCCCAGGGCCTCCGCGATCTCCGTGTAGTCCAAACCTTCCTCGCGCATGAGCAGCGCCAACCTGTCACGCTCCGCGAGTGAATCCACCGCCTTGCGCGCCAGCGCGGCTTCCTGCGCGCGCTCGAGCGTGCCCGGCTCAGGCTGCTCCTCCTCTCGGGCGCGCTCGTCCTCGGCGAGAATCGCGAGGTGTCGCCGCCGCCGCTCGTCCTTGCGCGCCTCATCACGCACGAGGTTCGTCGCGACCGCGAAGAGCCACGAGCGTTCGCTCGAGAGCGAGTCCTGCCGGAGGGCGCGCAGGAAGGTCTCCTGCGCGACCTCTTCGGCCCAGTCTCGGTCGCCGAGACGTCGGGTCAGATACCGCACGAGGGCGGCGTTATAGGTGCGAAACAGTCGCTCGACGTCTTCGTCCTTCACGCGCTCACCGATCGTGTCTCCGGCGCCCAGTCGGGTCGACGAGCAGCACGCTCACCAGCCCGACTCGATCGCCGCAATGTCTCGCGAAGCCAACGTTTCGGCGCCCGCCGCGTCGATGGCGATCGCGATCGTGCGCCCCGCGACGACAACGCCCGGGGTTCCGTCCTTGCCCATGAGGGCGAACGGCGCCCGCAGGTCATCGACTCGCTCGAGCAGCGCGAAATATGCTGCCGAATACGGCTTCACTCGAACGGTGCGCATGTCCGGCAAGTATCGTGAGTCCGTCCACGTCGTTCCCATGAGGCTGAACGTTCGCGTCCCGACGCGACGCGTCGTCGCGCCGCCGAAATCTGCGCTGACCGAGTCGACCGCCGACAGGGTGGTCGCGGCTCGCTGGGCGGCCGCCGCTTTCGCCATCTCGAACTGCCCTTCTCGTTTCGCTTCGACCGGAGCCGGAGCAGCGGCTGAGGCGTCACGACGGCCGCCCGCCGACGTCCCGGTCACCACGATCTGATCGAGCTGCGCGCTGGCGTTGCCGAGGCGTCGTGTCGGCGGCTGCATCCCCGGCTCGAGCACGAGGTACGACGATAGCTCGGTCGGGATCCCATAACGAGTCCCCAGATCACGGAGCTCCTGATCGAGCTCGGGCGATGAGCCGTTCCGTCGCCGTTCCGCGGACAACCACCCTGTGCGCTGTGCTGCCCAAAGTCTGGCGACGAAACTGTTCCGCCGTTCCCGCTCCGGGAACCGAACGCGCTCGGTCCATGTCACCGGCCCATCAGGCGTGCGCCCTTCGACGATGACGCGGCCGTCGCCATCCCCAGTGAAGCGCGCGAACAGAATCAAATCCTGACCGGCGAAGATGTCGGCCGGAAGCGTCGGATGCATCTTCGTCAGCCGGACGCCTTCCGCGCGAACGCGCACATCGGTGACGACCGGAGTCGCTATGCGTGAGGCGACGAGGGTCACCGCGCGCTCGACCGACTCGTCGGGACGCACGAACTGAGCAGTCCCGCGACCGTCCACGGCAAGCTGCTCGACGAGCGCCGCATTGACGTCGCTGCCGACGCCGAAGGTGAACACACGGGCACGACCACGCAGGCGCGACGCAAGCGCCGCGATGCGGTCCGCGTTGCGCTCACCCACCGTCGGCTCACCATCAGTTACGAAGAACACGATCGGCATGCGTGAGTCGTCAGCCGACGTGTCGAGTGCCTCCTCGAGCGCGCCCGAGATGTTGGTCGATCCATCGGGGCGGAGATCGTCGAGGTAGCGGTTCGCCTCATCAATGTTGCGACGCGTCGCCGCCGTGAAGCCGTTCGCGAAGGTTCGCACGTCGGTGGAGAAGTCGATGATCCGGAACCGGTCCTGAGGCCCGAGCGAGGCGAGCAGCTGACGTCCTGCCGCGCGAGCCTGCTCCATCTTCTGGCCGCGCATCGAGCCGGAGACATCGACGACGAACGTGAGGTCGCGCGGTGTGGTCCGAGGAGTTATCGCGGGCGGCGTTATGGTGATGAGCGCGAAGCCATCCTCGGAACCGGGCGCGTACGGCAATACCGTTACGGATGCGGCGTTCGTCCGCCGCAGCGGCAGCAGGATCGTCACCTGCGGCGCGTCGCCCGAGGCAGTCACCTCGCGACGGGTGCCGCGATCGTTGACTCGCAGCTCGTTCGTCGGCGAGTAGGGGTTGCCGAATTCATCGCGATTCGTGTAGACGAGCGTGAACAGGTTGCCGGACTCCTGGCTGACTCGCTGCTGGGCGGCGCCAGAGCTCGCGACGTCATCGTCGATTCGACGCGGCGTGGGTGCGGGCAGCGGAACCGGATGCGGTCGTGGGATGCCAAAGGGCTCGGCACGGGGGCCGGAGCCGCGGAGGTAGTCCACGCGTAGTGCGTTCCCCTCGCGTTCGGCCACGGACTGGAAGCGAACCACGACACGCTTCTCTTCGCCTGGCTGGATCGGGAAGATGCGAGTCCGCAGCATGCCACGGCCCATGTACTCGACCAGGGCGGGATCGCGGTTCCGCCTAACGATGTCCTCGTAGATCCGGCGCGCCTGGTCGGCGGGCATCGTTTCGCCCGAGACGAGCTCGCCGTCGATCTCGAGCTCGAGAGCTTCGAACGCGGCGCCGGCAGGCATCGGGAAGATGTAGTCGGCTTCGCCAATCAGCCCGCCGCGATTTCGGAAGGTTTCGGTGACCTGATACCGGAGCACACGATCCGCCAGCTCCACGCGTACCTGGCTGGATGTGCGCTGAATCACGCCCGGTCCGGGTATCGGGCAGGGCCTGGCCTCCGAGCATGGTCTCGGAATGATGATTCCCTGAGCCATTGCAGCGGTTGGGCCCGAAAGGACAGCTATAACGACAAGCAAAGCGGCACGCATCGGAGTTCCTGGTTGGGTCTGATATGGAGACGTCGGAACTCCGGTCGCTTGCACACAGCCCGTATTGGTTACTGGGATTGGTAATTGGTTACTGGGATTGGTAATTGGTTACTGGGACTGGTTATAAGTGATTGCGCCGGAAACGGATCGATGACGCTCTGGGTCAGGTCGCGCAGTATCGTGGCATATGATCAACGATCCCGAATACGAGCGCTGGCTTCGTACCGTACCGGCGGAGATCACCCAGGACACGCTTTGGCGCATGACGGCGTATCGATACGCGCTCTATGCGATGTCGAGAGCGCAAGCGGATGTTCCGTTCTTCGAGCAATGCCGCGCAACCCGACCGCACGTTGACCAACTGCTCCGAGCAGTCGGTGCGATTAGCGCGAACCTCGAGGAAGGTTATGGTCGTTCGGGCGCGGCCGACCGCGCGCATTTCTACGAATACGCGCTCAGCACGGCGCGAGAAGCACGCGGCTGGTACTACAAGTGTGCTTTAGCGCTGCCCGCCGAGACGCTCGCCTCACGGCTGTCTGTGTTCACGCAGATCATCCGGATCCTCACAAAGACTGTACCGGAAGTCCGGGCCTCCAAGACTCGGTGGCGCCCGAGGCGGGAATCGGACGACAAACCACTATCCGAGCCTAACGAGTAGTGTTCCAATAACCAATTACCAGTTCCAGTAACCAATTACCAGTGAAGATCAGCCAAGTCTACTCGGTCACCGACGCGTTTCTGCGCTCCATCTCTTCCGGTAGCCGGGGCCACTCCCCCGCCCGGGCCACGACGCGAACGGAGATGAGCTCCTGGTCGGCCCGGTCGACGGTCCGCTCGAACCGCTCACCCGTCTGGCGCACGGCCCAGCCTAACGAGAAAGCAACCGGAGACCCGCGCGCCGCCGCGCGTTGAAGTCGGCTCGCGATCTGTTCGGTCCGCGCCGAATTGTCGCCTGTCAACACGATCAGAAACTCGTCCCCGCCGAGGCGAATGACGGGCTCCTCGGCTCGCACCTGGCGCATCAGGAAGCGGCTCATCTGCACCAGCACCCGGTCGCCCATCTTGTGGCCGTGGATGTCGTTGTACGCCTTGAAGTAATCGATGTCGATGTAGATACACCCCCAGTGCGACACCTTCTCCTCGCTCATCGAGTCGCCGAGGGCGAGGAGATAACGGCGGTTGTAGCACCCGGTCAGCGCGTCGCGGATGCTCTGCTCGCGGAGCTGGAGCTCCAGTTCCTTGCGGCGCGTGATGTCAATGAGGATGCCGTGGTAATAGACCTCGCCGGTATCCGGGTCGCGGCACACGTACGTCGTGTCGAGCACCGTGCGACGCTGCCCGTCCGGACGCACGATCGTGAGCTCGAAGTCGCGCACGGCTCCATCACGGTCGAGCAAGGCCATCTCCAGCCCACGGCGATTCGGATCGGCGATGAGGTCGCCGGCACGGAAGCGCGCCAGGTCGCCGACCGACGACACACCGAACATGCGCAGGAACGCGGGATTGGCGTCGAGAATGTCGCCGCTCGCGTTCGTGATGTAGATGCCCTCCTCCAGGTTCTGAACGATCAGGAGGAGCGTTTCGTGGTCATCGAGACTTCGGAAGCGCCGCCCGTCCGTGACGGGATCGCGCTCGGGAGTGGTCACGCTGCGGCTGGTGAGAGACTCGCGTAAGCCAGGCGCGGCTCCCATTTCCCCATCATCGCGATGAATGCCGTCGCGACATCCGCATCGAATTCGGTTCCGACGCCGCGCTCGATGTATGCGAGCGTCGCCGCGGGTTCCCACGCGTCGCGATAGGGCCGCTTCGTCCGCAACGCATCGTACACGTCGCAGACGTGTACCAGCGTGCTCGCCTTGTGGCAGTCACAGCGAAAGTGTCGATCGGGATAACCGCCGCCGTTGATCATGATATGGTGCTCGAAGGCCACGAGCGCCGCCACGTCCAGCTTCTGGTCACTCTGGAGAATCAGTCGCGCACCTTCGACGGTATGCGACCGCATCAGCGACCATTCCTCGGGCGTGAGCTTGCCGGGCTTGGTAAGGATGTCCTTGGGAACGCGCACCTTTCCGAGGTCGTGCAACATACCTGCAACCCCGTACGCGCGCACCTCCCTCGGTGACAGTCCCATGAACTCGGCGAGACCCATCGACAACACTGACACGTTGAGCGCGTGCGTCGTCGTGTACTGATCGAATTCCTTCAGCTGCAGGAGCGGCAGAAGCACCTGACTGTCGCCGTGCATCGCGACGGACAACGAGCGCACAATGGACTCCGCCTCGAGGAGCGGAATCTCTTCCCTATCGTTGACTTCGTCGTGCACCCAGCGGATCGCATCCACCTCGGCGTTCAGGTCGAGAAGCGACGGCTGCTCTGCGACGTGGACAGCGGCGTCGGGCACCCGTACGTCGCTCGAACCGCGCACGCCGACGGCACCGAACCGGATTGCGGTTGGCCCGTTGCCTCGCGGAATGTTCGCGGGCGCGTTGGCGGCGGCGATGGCAGTGAACGCCGATACTCGTGCAAGCACGTCCTCCAGAAAGCCGACGTACGCATCGCGCTCGACCATGTCCCCAAACTCGAGGCGCTGAACCCCAACGTTTGCGAGCTTCAGCGCCCACTCCCAGTCGGTCAAACCTCGGATCGCTTGCTGTCCATAAACGACTTCGCTGCCGAGGAACGAAAAGCTTGGCCTTGGATCGGCCTGCTGCAGCTCGCGAAGAATGTCGAAAGACGCGACGGCTGCGCGCGCGCGCGCCGGATGGCCTTCGGCGTAGAGCGACATGGTCGCCAACGCCTGCGCCATCGAGGTGAGAAAACGGACTGCGATACCGGTACGGTCGCTCATGCGGCTCCAGTTCGAGACGCGGCACTCCTCAGGTCCGAGTCCTTGGACTTCGCGACCAAAGCGAGAACCTCGGCTGCTTCGGGTGCCGAGCTCCAGTGAGCGGCGAGCCCCGCAATCGACGAGAGGAGCTGCGGAGATTTCTCGCGGAGCACCAACGTTCCGAGAAGCCAATGCTTCTTGATCGAGCGCTGAGCGATCCACCGCATCGCCTCGAGGGATCCCGACGCGGCGAGGGCGCGAATGCCACGCGCGCGCAGCTCGGCGCTCAGCGTCGAGTTGTCGATACGACGCATGAGAATCGGAACGGCGTCGGCCGGGCACCGCTTGAGCGCCGCCGCTAACGCGATACCGACGGTCCGTTCGTCCTGGTCGTCGAGCCCGATGACGATGGCGGCATCGCGCATGTCGTCTCGGCGAAGCATGAGCTTCATCGCCTCCCGACGCACGGCCGCATCCGCGCTGGTCAGGTACCGCTCGGGACAGAACCCCTCCGGCCACTCACCGAGCCTATCGATGACGTGGAGGAGTTGCCGCTGCGTCTGAACCGGCGCGTCGGCGAGGCGTTCCGCCACGCGTGGCCGCGAAGCATCGGCGAGTCTCACGAGCATGTCACACGCCCAGCCGTGGAGTCGCTCTTCCTCATCCTCGAGGAGATTGATGATGGGATCGACCGCTACCAGGCGAAGCCGTAAGGCAAGGCGCTCGCCCAGCTTCGTGTTAGGCGTTTCGGCATGCAGCACGTCGACGAGCCGATTCGGCGTCACGATGCGATCGAGCAGCATCTCGCGCGCCGGACTGGCGGGCGCCGCTTCCACCAGATCGAGGACCGGCGTGATGTCCGGGCGCGCGAGCATCTGCACAAACACCTTCTCGACGTTTGGTCCGATGGTCGAGACCTCCAGGGCCAATTGAAGCAGGCGTTCGGGGTCGGCGCCAGCGGCGCCGTCGCCGTCGCTCTGCGCCGTATGTCGTGAGATCGAGTCGAGCGCCGCTGTGTAATCGTCGGGGTTCGGGTCGGCGAGCTCCCAGCTCGAGATCAGGCGTCTCACTTGATCGCGGAGCTCGGCGTCGGACCGCGATTGCAGCACCGATCCGGTTGGCTGTTCGGCGTGTGCCGCAAGCTTGGAAAGCATGCGCACGAGTGACGTCGAGATCGTCTGACCGGAGACATCCGCGGCAGCGCGCACCACATCGACCACGGCGTCGACGGTGAGTCCGTGCGTCGCGTTCAGCGCAAACTGGTATCGCTGCGTCGCGTCGCCACCCATGGACAGAAGCCGCTGCAGCGTTCGAGGCTCCATCTGCCGTACGAGCCGGGACACACGGTCGCGGAGCGGCGACGAGGTACGCTTCTCGTCCGTGCTGAGCTCGTCCGCGATCTGAAGCATGTAGCCGACGACGACCTGATCGTAGGCGGAGTCGTTCTGGTGGGCGTCGATTGCGCGGGCGACGATCTCCGGTTCGGTGGACGACAATTCGGTGGTCGCCTCGCGAGCGAGTGCAGCGCGCGCGAGCCCGATCCAGAGCTGTGCGGCGCGCGTGCGTGCTTCGCGCCCCTCCTCACCTTCCGCCACCGCCTCGTCGACTCCTTCTTCGATGAGCTCGAGCTGATCGAACGTCAACGGAAACAGCCGAACGTTCTGCCAGCGCTGAAGCACCTCGGGGCCCATGAGCCCTAACGGTACTTCCACGCGTCCCACGTCGATCGCAACCGTCGCGAGAACTTCCGCAAGCTCTGCCTTCTCCAGACCACGCGTGAAGCGCATCGCTCCGATCTGGTGTCGATGAAGTCTGACCGCAAAGTCGCGGAGCAGTGGGTGCGCTTCGTCGGTCGCGACGCCCTCGATGATCAGCTGTCGGCGAGCAACACCGATGGAGAGCGCGGGCGCGGTCTCGAGAAACGTCGCGAGCTTTCGCGCGAGGCTATCGACCGCGGCGATGAGAAGCGGATGAGTGCCGGGATAGATTGCGTTCTTGTGCACCGCCACCGCCAACTCGATGAGCAAGTCGGCGCGGTCTTGCGGCAGCGCTGCGTCGGAGGTGCCAGTGGCGATCGAGCTCATTCGTGGATGCGCCCGCACGCCGGCGGGTGCCGATTCCTGGCGCGAGAAGTGCTTTCCCGGGAGATGACTAGTGTCAAAAAGACGAGTCGGCGTGACCGAGGTTACGGGCACTTCCGACGATGTTTTGGGTCGCAACCAAGTGGCGCTGCAGCGCGGGGGGCGGAATGACCGATCGAGAAAAGCCAATGAGCGACAATCGCTCCAGGCATCAGGGCGGCGGGCGACGCGACGAGGGTTTCGAGGCCGCCCCCAGTTCTGCCACCGGCGTGCCGAACGGCGAAGAGGGCTCGAGCCTTGACGGACGTCAGGGTGTAACAGCGAGCGATCAGGGGAAGACAGGAGCTGGTGCGGAGGCGTCGGAGGGCATCCACTCGACGAAGGGGAAGCGGCCAGAGGAGCGCTCCGCCGTGGAACACGCACACGGCGAACCCGGCCGCGGCGAGGGCGCGGGCCTTTCGGGATCCGAGCCACTGAGACATCGTGAGACCGAGCACAAATCCGGCTACGGCGGAGAAAAAGCAGAGCCAAGGACGAGCTCTGACAAACAATAGCCGCGGGCTGGAGTAGCAGCCCGATCCGCGCGAGATAGCTTGGGAGGATGCTCTCGTCCTCCCATCGCGCGGTGCTCGAAGCCGTTGCCCGACGTGTCGTGCCTCATGCGTACGATGGCAGCGGGGCTGATGTGGACGTCGTGGCGCGAATCGAAGCACGACTCGCAAAGGCACCGGCCGAACGCGTGCGCGACCTCCAGATCGCGCTGACCATCCTAGGCAGTCGCGGGGCGGGACTGTTCCTCTCGGGAATGACGGCTCCCTTCCCTCGCCTGTCGGCCGAGCGGCAGGACGCGCTGCTCAGGCGCTGGTCGACCTCACCACTCACCGCGGCGCGCGCGATCTATCAGGGCGTGCGGAGACTCGTGCTCGCCGTCTACTATACGAGCCCCGAGTCGTTCGACGGAATCGGCTATCTCGGGCCTCTCCACCTCCGTGAACCCGCGTTCCCGTGGGAAGGGCCGGCAGCGCACGATGCCGTGCCTAACGCCGACGAACCGGTCGCGCGCGGCCGCGCTGTGTCGAGCGCACCGACTGACAGCGTGCCTCCGGGCTCGTCACCCGGGTCGCGCGCGTCCCGCGCACCGTCCATCGACGCGGCTCGTCCGACCGCCGACGTGATCGTCATAGGGAGTGGCGCCGGCGGAGCGGTTGTCGCGGCACGACTCGCCGAGCGAGGGCGCGAGGTGCTGCTGCTCGAGGAGGGAAGCCTCGTCGGCTCCGACGAGCTGACGGAATGCGAAGGGGACATGACGGCACGCCTCTACGCTGAGAGCGGCATGCGCGCCACCGACGATCTCTCGTTCGTGCTGCTGCAGGGCGCGGCCGTCGGCGGTGGCACGCTCGTGAACTGGATGATCACGTTTCGTGCGCCCGATTTCGTGCTCGATGAGTGGGCCGATCGATTCCGCATCGCGGGCTTCTCGCCAGCCGAGATGGCGCCGGCGTTCGACCGCGTCGAGCGGGAGATTCACGCGATGCCGGTGCCCGACGACGCACACTCGCCGGCCAACCGCATTCTTCTCGACGGCGCACGGCGGCTCGGGTGGCGAGCCGGCACCGGACGCATCAACGCGCGAGGCTGCGTTCGAGCGGGGTTCTGCGGTCAGGGGTGCCGGTACGGCGCAAAGCAGAGTGTCGACCGGGTATACGTTCCCCGCGCGCTCGCGGCAGGCGCTCGGCTTTTCCCCGATTCCCGCGTCGAACGCATCGAGGTGATCGAGCGCGATGGCGGTGCCAGTACCGTCGCGCGTGGCGCGCGCCACACCACGGCACCGCTCAAGCGCGTTCACATCACACTGCTCGATCGCCTAACGCGGAATCCGCGCGGCGCCCTGGTCGCCGAAGCGCCGGTCGTGGTCCTCGCGGCGGGAGCCGTGGGCACGCCGGTGATTCTGCAGCGGTCGGGTCTCGGTGGCGGTGGCGTCGGGCGATTTCTCCGCCTGCATCCCACCACCGCCGTCGCCGGCGAGTGGCACGACGACGTGTATGCCGCCGCGGGCATTCCGCAATCCGCCGTGTGCGACGAGTTCATCCGCCGCGACGACCACGGCTACGGCTTCTGGATCGAATGCGCTCCGAATCATCCCGGGCTCGCCGCCGTCGCCGCCCCCGGCTTCGGCGCCGAGCACCGCGATGTCATGCGGCGGTTCAGGCGGACGACCAACCTGATCTCGCTCGTGCGGGACGGGTCCGATCTCCAGCAATCGAACGGGTCGGTAACGCTGTCGCGGCGCGGCCGGGTGCGCATCGCGTACCGCGTCGGCGTGCGAGACCGATCGAACGTCATCGCCGGCGTGCAGGCCGCAGCGCGAATTCTGTTCGCCGCGGGCGTCACCGGAGTCCGAACGCTGCACACGACCGGGGGCGAGCTGCGGGACGAGCGTGATGTGGCCGCCCTGGCGCAGCGCGCCTGGGGGCCGCACGCTCTCACCATGTTCTCGGCCCACGTGAACGGCACGTGCCGGCTGGGGACGGACCCGCGAACCTCCGGTGTGAACGCAGCAGGGGAACGTCACGGGGTGCGCGGGCTCTTCGTCGCGGATGGATCGGTGTTGCCGACCGGACTCGGTGTCAATCCGCAGGCGACGATCATGGCGCTCGCGACGGTTGTGGCCGAGCGCGCGGCGGACGCAGGCGCCGTCTAGGATTAGATTCAGCGATCATCCACCACGTCATTCACGCCGGAGCGCACCCGTGTCAGAACCCGCCACCTCAACGGTCGCATCGTCGCTGGACGAGCTGTGCATCAACACGATTCGCACGCTCTCGATGGACGCGGTTCAGAAGGCTGATTCCGGACACCCGGGGACGCCTATGGCGCTCGCGCCGCTCGCGTACGTGCTGTTCATGCGGCACATGCGACACAATCCGGCGGACCCGAGCTGGCCCAACCGCGATCGATTCGTGCTCTCGTGCGGGCATGCGTCCATGCTCCTCTACAGCACGCTCTACCTCACTGGCTACGGGCTGGAGCTCGAGGATCTGAAGCAGTTTCGCCAGTGGCAGAGCCGCACACCTGGCCACCCCGAGTACGGACACACGCCGGGCGTCGAGACCACGACCGGGCCGCTCGGGCAGGGCATCGCGAACGCCGTGGGCATGGCGATGGCCGAGGCGCACCTGGCCGCGGTGTTCAACCGGGAGGGGAACCAGATCGTCGACCACTACACGTACTTCATCTGCAGCGACGGCGATCTGATGGAGGGCATTTCCCACGAGGCGTCGTCGTTCGCGGGGCATTACAAGTTTGGCAAGCTCATCGGCTTTTACGACGACAATCACATCACCATCGACGGCCCGACAGAGCTCACGTACACCGACGACGCCGGCGCGCGGTTCGAGGCGTACGGCTGGCATGTCCAGCACGTGACCGACATCAACGACCTCGACGCGCTCGACGCGGCGATCGACGCGGCGAAGGCCGAGACGGGGCGTCCGTCGATGATCGTGTGCCGCACGCACATCGGGTACGGCAGCCCGAACAAGCAGGACACCGCGAAGGCTCACGGTGAAGCGTTAGGCGAGGAGGAGATCAAGCTCACGAAGCGGAACCTCGGCTGGCCAAGCGAGGAGTCGTTCTACGTGCCTGAGGAGGCGCTGGCGCATTGGCGCAAGGCGCGCGAGCGCGGTGCTGCCTTCCAGGAAGAGTGGCGTCGCCAGCTCATCGCGTACTCCAAGGCACAACCCGACCTGGCAAAGGAGTTTGGGCGGCGCATTCATGGCGACCTGCCGGCCGGCTGGGAGAGCGCGATCCCGACGTTCACGAAGGACAATGGGAACGTCGCTTCGCGCGCTGCGTCCGGCGCGGTCCTTGGGGCGCTCGTGGAAAAGGTCCCGGAGCTGGTGGGCGGGTCGGCCGATCTGACCCCGTCGAACAACACGCAGCCGAAAGCATTCAAGAATTTCTCGCCTGACGACTTCGCCGCGCGCTACGTGCACTACGGCATTCGCGAGCATGGCATGGCAGGCATCATGAACGGCCTCGCCATCCATGGCGGCGTGATTCCCTACGGCGGCACGTTCCTGATCTTCTCCGACTACATGCGTCCGTCGCAGCGGCTCGCGGCGCTCATGCATCAACGCGTGATCTACGTTTTCACGCATGACTCCATCGGCCTCGGAGAAGACGGCCCAACGCACCAGCCGATCGAGCAGTTGACGGCACTGCGTGCGATTCCGGGATTCACGACGATCCGCCCCGCGGACGCGAACGAAACAGCAGAAGCGTGGCGCTTCGCGCTGAAGCACAAGAACGGGCCGGTGGCGTTGGCCCTGACACGGCAGAAGCTCGGGTGGATCGACCGGGAGAAGTACGGCGCGGCCTCCGGGCTCGCGAAAGGCGCCTACGTCCTCGCGGACGCGCCGGGCGGCGCGCCGGAGGTCGTGCTGATGTCGAGCGGGTCGGAAGTCGGGCTTGTGCTGGCGGCGCAGACGAAGCTTGCCGAGAGCGGGGTTCGCGCGCGTGCGATCAGCATGCCGAGTCACGAGCTGTTCGCAGCGCAGTCACTCGAGTATCAGCAAGAGGTGCTGCCACCCGGCACGAAGCGAGTGGCAATCGAGGCGGCGCACCCTATGTCCTGGTACCGGTGGGTTGGCAGCGACGGGATCATCATGGGCATCGACCATTTTGGCGCCTCGGCGCCTTACGCGGATATCTATAAGGGCCTCGGGCTGACGGTCGACAAGCTCGTCGAAGCGGCAAGCGGGCTCGTAGCGCGTTAGGCTAGCTTCACGCGCTCGTGTGAACAGCGCCGAGTCATACGTCAAGCTCGTGCTCGCCCTCGGACAGCACGACGCTGACTACGTCGACGCGTACTACGGGCCGCCGGAATGGAAAGCGGAGGCCGAATCGGTAACCGTCGGCCTGCCCGAAATCGAGCGACGCGCACAGGAGCTCGTGGCGGAGGTCGGAGACACGCCGACGCTCGATCCGCGGCGGACGGCGTACCTCCTCGGCCAGCTGCGGGCACTCGTTGCGCGGGTGCGGATGCTCCGCGGCACGCGCTTCTCGTTCGACGAGGAGGCTCGTGCGCTTTATGGCGTCACACCTCCCATCAACAGCGAACAGCACTTTCAAGACATCGTTTCGCGACTGGATGGCATGCTGCCGGGGCGTGGGCCCGTCCCGGAGCGATACGTCAGCTATCGCAGCCAGTTCGTGATCCCACCGGCGAGAGTCGACGCAGTCTTCCAGGCCGCGATCGTGACCGGGCGGGAGCGCACCTCGCGACATATCCCGCTTCCACCTAACGAAAGCTTTGTCGTCGAATACGTCACGGACAAACCGTGGAGTGGCTACAACTGGTACCAGGGACACTATCGCAGCGTCATCCAGGTCAACACGAGCCTGCCGATCTACATCGATCGCGCCGTGGACCTCGCGTGTCACGAAGGGTATCCGGGCCATCATGTCTATAACGCCCTGCTCGAGCGAACGCTCGTGCGTGAGCATGGATGGGTCGAGTTCACGGTGTACCCACTCTTCAGCCCGCAGTCGCTCATCGCCGAGGGAACGGCGAACTATGGCATCGAGCTGGCGCTGCCGGATGATGAGCGCGGCGTCTTCGAGCGTGAGGTACTGTTTCCGCTCGCCGATCTGCTCCCATCCCGCGTGGATGAGTACTACGCCATCCAAATGCTGGTCCGGGAACTGTCGTACGCCGGCAATGAGGCCGCGCGACGATATCTCGACGGCGAAATCGACGCCGCAGCCGCGGCCCTTTGGCTCGAGCGCTACGCGCTCATGGCGCCGATGGTCGCCCGCCAGCGCATCCGGTTCTTCGACACGTATCGCAGCTACGTAATCAACTACAACCTCGGCCAGGATCTCGTTCGCGCGTACGTTGAGCGCAGGGGCGGTCCGAGCGCCGATCGGCGGTGGGTCGTGTTCGCCGAGCTCCTGTCCTCACCAACGCTGCCGTCATCGCTCAAACCGTACGCCTAACGCGCAATCGTCGGGATGTCCGTGTTCGAAGCTTCCGAGCGGGCTCGATTCCCGATTCGCGATTCCCGATGATCAGAATGGCGAGTCCGGCAGGACGATCGTCGCCTTGCGACCGCGGAGCGCGCCGTCGAGCCTGAGCATCGAGAGGCCGACGCCGGCGGCGCCCTGCATGAGCCCTGTCTGCGCGAGGACGACGTTCGGGCTCACGCGATTCTCCGCTTGAACCCATTTGGAGCCGTCGCCTTCCGGTGTCGCACGGTCCAGCGTGTCGTCGGCGACTCGCCGCGCGAAGGCCAGATACGAGGCGTCTCCCGTCACGCCATGCAATGAGACGAAGAAGTCGGACACTCCACAGTTGCCGCAGCACTGGCTGATGTTGTTCCAGAAGCCCGGGCTCCGTTGGGGAACACCACTGCCAACGATGCCCTGAGCAAGCCGTGGCACGTACGCCGACCACGACCGATCGCCGGTCACGGCGCCAAGCCGATGGAAGAGTCTCGCGGTCCCGGCCGGGCCGTGACACCAGCTCAGGTAGAACAGATCGTGCCCATCCGGGTCGTTATGGAAGATGCGTCGACCATCCCCGTCGGTTGGCGTCGCGATCGACTCCAGATACCTCGCGCCTCGTACCGCCGCATCGGCGAAGGATTTGTCGCGCGTTTCCGATGCCAGTGTCGCCAGGAAATACGCGACCCCCGCGGTCCCATGTGAAAAGTTCGGCATGTTCCGCGGAAAGCTCGACGACGCCATCCAGAACGACGTGTCGCCGGAGCGGAATTCACGCTCGATCAGTCGCCGACCGGCACGGATCGCGACGTCGCGAGCTGCGGGTTCCCGCAGCGTCGCGGAAGCGTGCAGCAGATAGAGGCCAGTCCCGGCACCTCCGCTGATGATGTCCGTCGAGTCGTTCCATTCAACGCCGGCGCCGGCGTCCCGTGCGCCGGCCATGATGTCGCCTAACGCCTTCCGGATCGCGGCTGCATAACGCGACTCGCCGCGTGCCCGATCGGCCTCCTGGAGGGTGTACGCGATCCCGGCCAGCCCGCTATACAGGCCGGCCCCTTCGTCGCCACCCTGCGTTTCCGGAAGCGATGTTGCGAGCTGATCGGCGCCCTTCGTCGCGAGATCGAGCCAGGCGCGATCACCGGTGGCCCGGTGGAGCTCGATGAAGAACAGAATGACGCCTGGGAATCCCGTATACAGATCGCGCTGAACGGTTTTCGCGTCCGGCGGGACCGCGGGCCAGCTCGCGCCACTCGGCGACTCGATCGCAGTGGCTCGAAGCCAACGCGCCGCCGCCATCGCCGCGTCGAAGTATCGAAGGTCCGGTTCCACGTGACCGTGCGCGTGGGCGACCCGACGCAGAGGAGCAGGCAGGGCGGCAAACACCGCGGTGCCTAACGCCGCACGGAGCACGTCACGCCGAGATGGCGTGGACTCACGCTCGACCGACTTGTCTTCGCGCATTGATCACCTCCGCTAGTTCACCTTGAACGACACGAGCTCACCGCGTTGATAATCGTGCTCGCGGTCGCCGCCGTGCCGCATCCTGCAGAGCACGACATGATCGCCGGTCTGCAGCACGAGCTTCGCCTGTGCAGTCAGACCGTTCGACATTGGCGTCAGCCCTCCCACATAGACGAATGGGGCAGGATCGGTCCGATCGCTATCCCAACGGCGGACGTCGTCGATCGTCTTCCCCGGCTTGAGCCTACCGATGACGAGATCGTGGGGTCGAGTACCATCATTCTCCACCTGGACCACACGCTGCCCGGTGCGCACCACGCCTGACACGTCGATCCGTCCTTCCTTGATGCGCATCTTCACATCCGGCACGGCGAAGCGGGCCGGAATCAGCACGGACCCTGCGATCACCGAGACCTCTCGCCAGATGAACTTGTCTGCTCGAGGCCGGCCGCTGGGATCGACCTCGTAGGCCACGAGCAGATATCGGCCCGGTCGGAGGTCGAGCGTGGCGGACGCGTCCGACGCCGAGTCGTGTGGCACCGACGGACCGCCGAAGCTCCAATCGTGAAACCATCGTTCCAACCGTCCCGCCGCCCCGCGCGCCAAGTCCTCGGGCGTCGTGCTCGCGGGCACGCGGTGAACGACGAGCTCGCGTTTCACCTTGCCCTTGAGAACAAGTCGGATCGTCGTTATACCCGCCGGGACCGTGGGCGACGATTCGAGCGACGTGTCGTGCGCGACCACGGTGAGCACGCGCTGCGCTCGGGCGCGCGACACGGGCGCCGCGGCGAGAACTGCGATCGCTGCACTGACGGTGGTAATTGCAGCAGCAACGCGGGGAAGCTCGAAGCGACTCGTCAGGCTAGTCACCACACTCCGACAGCTCGAGGTTGTCGCAGCGCGACCTGGTGTCGCGCTGCCGGCGATCAAGCAACTGTGCGAACTTATTCAGCGGGCCAAGTGCGCGGGAGCACCGCCCCGCTGGGTGCCGCACCCTGCCACCTCATCAGTCACCAGACACGGAGCGTTTCCATGGCACGCCCACGCGCAGGCATCGTGTACGTCGGTCTCAAGGCATCGGTCGCCGCACTGGACAGGCGCACGGGCGCGGACATCTGGCGCACTTCCCTGAAGGGCGGTATGGGACGCTCGACCTCGTTCGTCACGCTCTATCGCGACGGTGACATCCTCTACGCGGGCGTGGGTGGAGAGGTGTGGGCTCTGGATCCGAAGAGTGGAGCGATCCTCTGGCACAACCCACTCAAGGGCTTCGGCTACGGCATCCCGAGCATACTCGGCGACAGCGGAGATTCAGGCGGGAACGCGCTGCCGGGCGCCGCTGCCGACTACCAGCGTCAGGCGGCGGCCGCGAGCGCGGGGGCGTAAGGCTTGTTTGAGGGTCAGAGTCGAAATTTCATCGTTACGTTGCGTGCAACGTAACGATGAAATTCGACTCTGACCCCCTACGCATCCTTATCACGCTGGCGCTCGCAGTCGTCGCATGTGAGCGGAAGTCGGGGACCGTCACGTCCGGTGGAAGTGTGAGCATAGCGCCACGGGTTGCCATCAACGAAATAATGGCAAACCCGCGCGCGGTGCCGGACGACCGAGGCGAATGGCTGGAGCTGCACAATCTGGAGCAGCGCACCATCGATCTCCGCGGCTGGACACTTCGCTCGAAGAACGATCGCGGTGTCACGATCGACCGAAGCGTCATGATTCCTGCCGGCGGATTCGCGGTGCTCGCGCGCAATGGCGACCGCGCGGCCAACGGCGGCGTCGATGCGGCATACGCCTGGCACGACGGATTGTCCCTTGGCAATAACTCGGACTGGCTCGCGCTCCACTCGGCCGATGGATCCACGGTGGACTCGGTCGTATGGACCTCGACCATCGCTGGCGCGAGTCGAGCGCTGAGGGACACAACCGCGGCACACGCCGACGTCATGGGTCCCGCCTGGACTACGTCCACCACTGCGTACGGGAAAGGCGATCTCGGCACGCCAGGCGGCGCGAACGCCGCAACCGAGATCGCATCGCCGGAGCGCGCAGCGCCTCCACCGATCACGCCCAGTAAACCGGTCGTGGCGGGCGGCCCTGGCCGGGATTCGACTCTGATCGTGCGCGTCCTCGACGTTGGGCAGGGCGACGCCATCATGATCGAGAACGGAGGCAGCCAGGTGCTGATCGACGGAGGACCGGAACCGTCGCGATTCGCGCGCCTGCTCGATCGATTCGGACTGTCAGGAGACACGATCGACGCGGTCATCCTCACGCATCAGCATTACGATCATTACGCCGGGCTGCGCGAGCTCTTTCGGAGCAGCCGCCGGATCACCGTGCGCTACGTGTTCGAGAACAAGGACCCCTACTCGAACACGTCTCTCGCGCAACTTCGCGATTCCATCATCGCTCGCGCGAGACGCGGGACGCTCGACTACCGCGACACGGATGATCCGTGCGGAACGGGAGCGCCGGAGTGTACGATCACGCTGCGCGGCGGCGCGCGACTGCATCTCCTCCGGCCCGACCCGCGCGGCGAGGGGCCTAACAACCGCTCTGCCGTCGTGAAGCTGATCGCACCGGATTCCGCTGCATTTACAATGTGGCTCGCGGGCGATGCCGAGCAGCAGGAAATTTCCTGGTTCGATGCAACGGAATACGACAAGGCGCCGGGGATGCGCGCCACCGTGCTGAAGGGCGACCACCACGGCAGCTGCGACGGGATCTCACCGCGGTATCTCGACCTGGTGAGGCCCGAGGTTGTGCTGCTCTCACTGGCGTCAAAAAACGACTACGGGTACGTCCACGAGCAGACGCTCGACCTTCTTCAGGCGAGACGGATTCCGTGGTATCGCACCGACCAGAATGGCACGATCACCATCACGGTTCCGCGACACGGCGCGAAATACAGTGTCTCCGCTGAACGCGGCGGGCCGGACATGCGAGGGCCGAGTGACCGGCCCGCGCGACACTGTGGCGACGAGTCCAGCGGGCGACGGCGTTAGGCGTTCAGGTCGAGATCGCCAGTGCCACCCGGCGGTGCATTTCGCAGCTGCTCTGCCGAGCGCTCGTACGTGAGCCGGGTCGCGTCGCGGTCCACCTCGATCGTGAAGATCGATCGGGACGCGGATCGAGAATGACTGACGCGGAGAACGTCGCCGTCCTTCGCGTCGGTCGGCAGCAGCCAGCGCGGGATCGGGGTGACGCGCCGTCCGTCGACCTCCACGGCGGCCGCGTCATCCTCGATGACGTCCACGATCCACGTATGGTGCGATGCGCGACGCTCCGCGTCGTGCCGTGGCGGGCCCGCCGCGGGTACGTCGGCAGGATCGGACGTCCGCTCAGCGAGCGGCGCGCCGAACATCGAGTCCTCGCGCCGCTCGTGTGCCATCTCCGCCAAATCCACCTCGCCGACGCGACTTCCGATGAACTCGTCGCGGACGTGCTCGCGGAAGTACGAGTCCCTGGAGGGAGCGCGTGCGAGCTCATCGTACACGCGCTCAGGAACATCGGCGTAGTCGTACACCACTCCGTTCTCCAGCTCCACGCGCAACGTCCGTGTGCTGCGATCGAAGTGGACTGCGCGGATCCGGACGTCGTCTGAGTGTCTCGTCATGCCTGCCGCGCCCGCAGACACCGTGCCGCCCTTCCTCGTCCGCTCGCGACTCCGGCTATCTGGTGATGCTGAAGGTGAAGGTCTGTTCGACCAACTGTCTCACCTTTCGCCCGCCCACTTGCGCAGGCGTGAACCGGGCGCGCGCCAGCGCCTCGCGAACCGACGCGGTGAAGAGGTCGTGCGTGCTCTCGAGCGCGCGAAAGCTGCCCTGCTCCACTCGGCCCAGCGTATCCACAACGAACTGCGCGCGCACGCTGCCGTCCACGCCGGCGCTCTGGAGCATCGACGGATACCGCGGCCCCGCGGTTCCGGGGAGGGCGACGACCGCCGTCTCGACCACATCCGCCGTGAGCGGCCGGTCGCCAGCAACGTTAGGCAACCCGGTCGTCGGCCCGGCTATGGACCCGCGATTTCCGTCGAACAGGTGATCGATGAGGCCCTGCATCGCGCCCACCACGGGCAGACCCGGTGAAACGTCGGGCGTGATTGGGACGGGGATGTTTGGTATGGGCACTGGAGCCGAGGGAGCCGAGGGACGCGCGCGGTCGCGGTCGGCGATCGGAGGCCGCGGAGTGTCGGTTCGAGGCGGCTTTGGATCCGTGTAGATCACGACGGGCACGTCTTTGTGCGTTACCGGCGCCGCTGTCAGTCCGCTCGCCCGCACAGCAAGAGCGATGAGCGTCAGATGAACTACCGTGCTGACGACGAATCCGCCGGTCCGTCGTTGCGGTCTCGCATTCGATTCCGGAAGTCGATTGAACACGGATCCTCCACGAAGTGGGAGCGTGAGCCTGCGGTCGGCCCTGCGACTCCCGGGAGGATGCACGGTTCGGATGAACCGCCCGTGACGGTGTGGTTAGGCGGCCGTGAATGGACTGTGAAGTTTGGTGAACACGCGGATTACGGATGCGTGAAGACGATGCGTTCGGGGTCAGACTCCTCCCGAATCATTCCGTTGCCGAGGCAACGGAATGATTCGGGAGGAGTCTGACCCCGTTTGAAGCGAACGCTCGCCTGCTTAGCCTAAATCAGGCGGCTCTGTCGGCGCAGCCCGTGTAACCGGGATTGTTCTTCTCCGCCTGCGCCGGCGGCAGGTTCTGGTCGGTGCCGTAGACGCCGCCCTTGAAGTAATTCCCCGTCGGCCACACGGTCTCCGGTCCACGGCCGTACTGCCTGACGAGTCGGCGCAGATCGCCGATGCGGTGCGAGGTGAAATACATCCAGAACGCGCGCTCCCGGAACAGCAGATCGACGCGTGCGGGGTCCGTACCTGGATCGACGAGTGGGGCGAGCGTCCCGCCCAAGCCCGATGCGCGCGCATCATTCAGCTTGGTGAGCCAACCCGCATCGCCGGCTTTCAGGAGCGCCTCGGCCTCGATGAGCCGCGCCTCGATGCCTGTCGCCAGCGCCACCGGTGCGTTGCCCGTCGTGTACATCTGCTGCACCCAGATCGGCGTCCCATCCTGGCCGGGCCGGGTCTTCGTCGCGTCGACCTTGATCCGCGGATCGCCCGACGAGACGTAATCGAGCCCGTTGACGCCTTCCTTGTCGGATGGCCCGAAGTTCGGCGTGGCGAACATCCAGTCGTAGACGTCGTTGACGATCGTCGTGTTGGAGAACAGGGCGTTGTAGACGAAATCGGTCGTGACGGGCGTGAGGAGCCCCGCTGCGTCCGAGTACTGATTCTTGTCTACGAGGGCCCTCGCCTTCCCGACCAGTGCGGCATTGATGATCTTCGTGTCCGTCGCCGCCGCCTTGGTCAGCGCCGTGTCGAAGTTGGCAATCGCCATGTCGAAGAGCTGGTCGTTGGTGACGATCACAGTCGCCGGATTCGCATCGTCGGCGGTGACGTTCACCGGGACACCATTGCAGTACGCTTCGCCCGCGAGGATGTAGGTGAAGCCCTGCAGCATGTAGAGCTCCGCGATCTGCGTGACCTTGGTCGGGCTATCCGGCGCGTACTGCGTGACCGCCGTGAGGGCGCGGATGATCTGCGTGTTCGCCTGCCCGAACAGCCCCCACACCGAGGATGCCGGGAACACGGCTTCGTTCACCGCTCGGCTATCCATATGCTCGGTGCCGCCACGGGCGCTCAGCATCTCGTCGGTGAGCAAGCCGGTAGCGATGTTGAGGCCGATGCCGTTTCCGGCGTTGTCCCCGGCGAACCAGTTCGAGAAGTTGCCTAACGCGGCAGCCCGGAGCGCCGCCGCGCCGGTCGGCGAGTTCGCCTGTTCCGGCGTGATCTGGTCCGGCGTTTCGACCTGCGTGAGCTTGTCGGTGCTGCAGGCGGCCAGCACCAGGGCAGCGAGGATCGCGGTCACGCCGCGACCGGTCGCTCGCCCGATGCCGCCGCTCGAATATGAATGCATGAGTTGATCTCGTCCGAGATTCGAGGTGGAAGTGCGCATGGTCAGAACCCGAGGTTGACGCGAACGAGCCAGTAGCGCAGGGCGGGCGGCGAGAAGAAGTCGTTATTGCCGCCGCCGGTGTTGCCGACGCTGCTGTTCGCTTCGGGATCGATACCGGGGTACTTCGTCCACGGCGTTCCGAGGTTGCGGCCGCTCAGGATGATCGTGGCCGAGTGGGTGCGCGCATAGCTCGCGAACCGCGTTGGGACGGTGTAGGACAGCGACATCTCGCGGAAGCGAATGAAGTCGTTAGGCACGAACAGTCCCCACAGGCTGCGCTTGCTCGGGCTGTTCGCGGCCACCGCGGCGGCCTGGTCGGCCAGCGGCGCCGTTGGGTCGTTGACCGCGCGGCAGTTGCCGGTCGCGACGCAGCGCTGGTTCTGGTAGCCCCACTGGTTGAAGAACTCGCCGCGATAGTCGAACAGCGTGCTCAGACGGAGCGTGTTCTTGAAGAATCCGAGTGAGGTCGTGAGCCCGGCCTGCCTCACCGGCAGCGTGGGCCCGCGATAGAGCGCGGTGTCGCTGACGACGATCTCGCTCTCCTCGATGATCCCGTTGCCGTTGGCATCAGCGTACGAGATCAGCTTCCGATCCCACAACCCGAAGAGCGGGAAGCCCTCGACGTTGCGCGCGCCTGGCGCGGTCGGCAGCGGTGCGCCGCCTGCGTCGACGAGCTCGTTCTTGATGATGGAACCGTTGAAACGAATGTCGAAGGTGACCGGATCGGTGCGCACGACCGTGGCGTCGACAGCGAGCTCGAATCCGCGATTCTGCACCTTGGCGAGGTTCTGGAATTGATTAGCGCCGGCGCCGTACGACGGCGGTAGCGGGCGGTTGAACAGCGCGTCCTTCGACTCCTTGTTGAAGAATGTGGCTTCGACGTTCACGCGGTCGTTGAATAACCCGATGTCGGCGCCCGCCTCGATCTCGGTGGTGACTTCGGGCTTGAGCTTCTGGTTGCCGATCGAGAACAGGCGAAGGCCAGGCGTCTCGCCGGCATCCGTCGGATACGTCGAAGCGTTGAGGAACTGGAGTGCTGCGACGGTGCCCGGCTGTACGCCCGCCTTACCGTACGCGGTGCGGAGACGAACTCGGTTCAGCCAGTCCATCTTCGGCCAGAACGCCTCGTCGGAGATCACGTACGACACCGACGCGCGCGGGTATACCGTGTTGCCCACGTCGCGGCCGAACGCGCTGTTCTTGTCGACGCGCGCACCACCGGTGACGAACAGCTTCTCGCGCCAACCCACCTGCTCTTCGACGAACAGTCCGTACGTTGCGTTCTCGGTCGTGAACTCGAAGGCGCGGACCTGAGACCCGGCGGAGTTGGGCGTCGAGGCACCCGGGGGCAGGTTATAGCCCTGACCCTGCGCCTGGTACAGCTCGTCCTTGAACCACTGTGCACCAACCGACGTTCGCGTGGAGATGTCGGGCGTGGCCTGCCACGTACCCGTTCCACCGAGGTCGACTGTGTACTTCGTGCTGTTGGACCGATCGAGGAACTTCCCGCCTTCCTGACCATTGGGGCCCCACGCGAGGCCGACACGCGTGCCTTCACCACGCAGTTGCTCGCGGTAGTTGTAGCTGTGATCCTGATCGATACCAAACACGGCGCGGCCCTGGAACCACGACTTGGGCGACCAGTTGAGCGCGGTGCTGCCCGTGAGCCGCTGATCCTGCAGCTGCTGCTCGATTGACATCACGTCGCCGGGGAGCTCGCGCTGATAACCGTCCGTGGTGCCTTTGACGCCGCGCGCGGTCATCGCCTGGAACGTGAGGCCGGCGAAGAACCCGCCGTCGAACGGCGTGTACAGACGCTGATCGGTGTAGCCCGTGGAGACATCCGCCGTGAGCGTCGGCGTGAGCGACAGGCCGAAGTTGCCGCGCAGGTTGTTCGACTTGAGCTGGTTCGGGTGAATCTGCTTCGGCCGCGGCCTCACGCCGCGCTCGTCGGTGATCCGCGTGATCTCGCTCTCCGGCATCTCGTACGGGCCGACCTCCGACTCGTGATCACCGGACATGAAGTAGCGAAGGCGATCGGAGCCGCCCGAGAACTGGAGGCCGAACTGCGACCGCTGGTTATCGGCGAACGGCGTCGTCTCCTTGTTCATGAGCGGGTTGAAATTCGTCAGGCTGTCGACCATGCACTTGTTCGCGGCAAGCGTCGTGAGCCGGCACTGCGTCACGTTACCGACGGGGTTGCCCGACGCGTCGAGCGCGTGGCCCCAGCTCGTCCAGTTCGGCTCGAAGTTCGCGGGCTGCTGCACGATCCCGCCTTCGCCGAACACGTTCCACTGGGTCCTGCCGACCTTGCCGCGCTTCGTCTTGATGACGATGACGCCGTTCGCGGCCGCCGTGCCGTAGAGCGCCGCCGCCGACGGGCCCTTGATGACGTCGATCGACTCGATGTCCTCGTCGCCGAGGGTGTTGAGCCGGTTGATGCGCTGCGTGCTGACGTTGCCGCCGTTAGGCAGCTGCTGGTTGTCGTAGCGCACGCCGTCCACCACGAACAGCGGCTCGTTCGTGAGCGAGAGCGAGCTGGTGCCGCGGATGCGGATCGATGACGACACGCCGGTCTGCCCGGCGCCCTGGATGACCTGCAGGCCCGACACGCGCGCCTGCAGCATCTCGTTCACGTTGGTGACCGGGGCTTCCTTGGCGACCGAGTCTGCCGACAGGGTCGCGACGACGTTGCCGAACGTGCGTCGCTCCTGGTCGCCGGTGGCGGTCGTCACCACCTCGGCCAGACGCGTCGCCGCCCTTGCGATCGCGATGTCCGCGCGCACCTCACCCGAGGCGGCGACGGTGACTTCCTTGTCCGCCGGCGTATAGCCGATGCGCATGACGCGAATCGTCTGCTGCCCGGTCGGGACACCGGTGATCACGTACTCACCGGTCGGCTGCGTGATGGCGCCGAACCTGGTGCCGACCACGACCACCTGGGCGGATGCGACGGCCGCTCCGCCGTCTGTTTCGGTGATCTTGCCGCGTACGGTTCCCGTACCTTGTGCGGCGAGCGCGCCCGGCAGGGCGACACTCCCCGCCAACAGCAGGGCGGCGATCCTACCTAACGAGAATCTCACGAACGACGATGACACGAAGACCTCCTTGGTACTGATGGGGTACGGACGGTGGACTCATGACACGACATCCCGCCCATCCACGTCCGGCCGACGGCACCGTCGGCCCCAGGAATTCGCGGACTAGCGGAAGCAGGAAGTGCGAGGCGTGGCTGTGCGGTGCGGACGGCAGGATGAGGGATGGGACGCGCCGCGTTCAGAGAAACGCAGCGCGCCACCGCGGCGGGTCACGCCGCGGCACGCCTCATCACGCTGGCCGACCAGTGATCCCATAGCGGCAAACCTCGTTAGGCATGGGGTGAACTCGTGGTCGATTCGAACGGCTGGTCACACCTCCGATCGTCACGACATCGCTCCCGAGCGTGTCATCCTCTCTCGGAGTCGCCAACATGCAACCGCGCTGGTGTTTAGGCGAGAGAAACACACGACGTAAAGCGAAGTCCCGTGACAAAGCGAGATTTTTCGGTGGCCGAATAGTGGTGTCAGGGACGAGGCGTGCCAAATCGAACTGGGCAATATATCCAGCGCGGGATCGAACTACGTAGGATCGAGGGCTGTGAGGGATTCGTCAGGCGGGCGGTCAGGCCATCATATCTGCCCGACCACGGCCCATCGTCGTGAAGGAGACACGCCGACCCAGGAGACCCTGATCCCAACCGGGGGTCGTTAGGTGGGGCCAATCTTGGCGCCCCTGGTCGACCCCCGTGGTATACCAGTTAGGTACGCGGCATCAACCTCTCGACGCCGCCTGCACGAAGTCCCTGAACAGGACGCCCGAGCTCCGATCAGACAGCTCGAAGACCTCCGGATGCCACTGGACGCCAACGATGTAGGATTCGTTGGTCGATTCCGCGGCCTCGATGAGCCCATCGGGCGCCACCGCCGAGGCGGACAGACCGTTGGCCAGCGCCTTGATGCCCTGGTGGTGCATGCTGTTCACAGGGACGGCGGCGTCGATGAGCGCGTGGCGCATTCGCGACCCGGCCTCCACGGTTACGTCGTGAGCCAGATGGTCTCGCGAAAACCCGTAATTCGGGAAGTAATCGTGCTTGATCCCGTTCGGGTACTCGGTCTCGAGATCCTGATAGAGGGTCCCGCCGAGCGCCACGTTGATCACCTGAAGCCCTCGACACAGCCCCAGCAGCGGCTTGTCGTCCTCGACAGCCCATTTCACGAGCTGGATCTCGACGCGGTCGCGGGCCGGATCGATCCGGCCCAGACGCTCGTGCGGCTTCTCGCCGAACGCCGCGGGATCCACGTCAACTCCGCCGGGAATCAGGATGCCGTCGGTCCGCTCGTAAATAGCCCGCAGGGTCTCGAGGTCATCGAGCAGTGGCACCAGGACCGGCGCTCCACCAGCCGTGGCGACGGCGTGGTAGTAGCGCTGGTTCATCACCACCGAGTGGGGCAAACCATCAGGGATACCATCAATCGCCTGAAGGGTTTGCGTCGTGACACCGATCAGCGGACGCGGCATGAATGCATTCGTTGTAATAGAAACGCGGGAAGGCCGGATGTCCGGCCACTGCTGTGACTGGTGAAGTGTAAGCTACGTCACCGAAACCATGTCACGAAGCAGTTGCCATGCCCGCTGGCGCATCGTCCGGGACAACCCCTTCTCGCGACTCCGCGATCAAGTGGTCGACAACGGCCTTGATGTCGCCGGTTTTGTCGTACACCGCGATCTGCCGGTCGGCGCTCGAGCCCTCCTCCAGAATCCGGTACGCGTACTCGACGTCCTTCCGGCTTCCCAGCTCGTCCACGACGTCGGCAATGAACCAGTCGATGAGCTCTCGAATGAGCTCGCGGGCGGGCAGTTCCTGCTGCTTTCCGAAGTCGATCAGCTTCCCGTCGAGCCCATACCGCACGGCCCTCCATTTGTTTTCGTCGATCAGCTCGGACGGGTAAACGCGGAACGTGATGTTGTCGCGTCGCATCTTCCACAGCTTCGCGACGATGGCCTGAAGGATGGCCGCGACGCTCACCGCTTCGTCCACGCGCGTGAACACGTCGCAGACGCGGAATTCGAGCGTCGGATACTTCCAGTGGGGACGAACGTCCCACCACACCTTCGAGCCGTCCGGAATGGAATTCGTCGCGATGAGCGTCTCGAGGTAGGTCTGGTAGTCGCTCCAGCCGCGGAGCACGGGCGTGACGCCGGACCGGGGAAACGCCCTGAACACGACGCTCCGATATGACTTGAGCCCGGTCTTCCGGCCGATCCAGAACGGTGAGCTCGTGGAGAGGCAGAGGATGTGCGGCAGGAAATAGCGGGCGACGTTGGCGGCGTCGATGAGGAAGTCGCGATCCTCGATCCCGATGTGCACGTGCGTGCCGAAGATGAGAAGCTGCCGCGCGAGATCCTGCATCGCGTCCTGCGTGCCGATATAGCGCTCGAGCGGCGTGATCTCCTGCGTGGCCCAATGCGAGAACGGGTGCGTCCCCGCCGCGGCGATCGAGAGATTTTTGAGCCCCGCGAGCTCCATGACGCCGCGCCGCAGCCGCACGAGCTCTTCGCGGACTTCCTGCGGTGTCCGGCAGACGGTCGTCCCCACTTCGACGATGGACTGATGAAGCTCCGGCTTCACCTGACCGAGGAAACGATGGTCGTACTCGAGGAGCTGGGTGATGTACGACTGGAGCTCCCGAGTCTGTGGGTCGATGATCTGGTACTCTTCCTCGACCCCAATCGTTAGGGACGGCGGCTTCATAGTCGGGTCTACTGAGATGGTGTTTTTGACAGCCAGACGGCACACGGCAGCGAACCGAAGACGCCAGACCGCAGACGGCAGGTTGCAGAGGGCAGACGGACACGACTCCTCTGCCTTCTGCCATCTGCCCACTGCCGTCTACCGTCTTCGGTTGTCTGCCGTCTGTCGTCGCATATACAGCCCACTGTCATTACCGAGGCTCCACGAGAAACGTCGGCACCGTCGACCCGCCACCCGCAGTGACGTTCAGCAGCGCCGCGGTAGAGAGTCGGGTCAGGTAGCCTTCCATGTACTCACCGTAGCTCACGAACGGGGCCGTGTCGAGCATACGATCGACGATCTGCACCGTGCCGTCCACCAGACTCGGGTACGGCTCGTACGGAATCCGAACCCGCTCCTGGACGATGTGCGGCGCCGCGAGCGCGCGCGCAATGGCCTGTTCCCACGCCGCATCGTCAACGGTCCACCCAAGCGTGATGCCGGCGCCGCCGTAGTCATCGTTCGGCTTGAGCACGAGGCGCTCGCGATGCGAGTGCATGAACGGCACGAGGTCGACGTCCCTGCCCTCGAACTGCGTCTTCCGCTCCACGACCGTCCGCGTCCACGGCACGTGCGCGTCGATCGCGGCGCGCTCGTCACCGGTGAACAGGTGGGCGTTTCGCTCGTCGCTCAGCACCGCGAGACTGGCCTTCTTGTGCAGCATCTTGCAGCGGAATCCGTTCGCCATGCACACGGCGCGGTCGCGCACGGCGCGCACCATCGGGCTGTCGATTCCGCATTGTTCGACGAGCTCGTGGATCAATACGCGCTTGTAGATGAGGTCCACGGGACCGCCGCCGCCGAACGACAGGCGGCCGTTCCGGTACTCTGCCTCGCGCGGGTCCGCGATCACACACTCGATGCCGCGCGAGTGAAAGTAGTCCCGGTACATCTCGAACTCGGTCACCGTTGGCACGTCGGGCCAGTCGACGATCGCGATCCGCGGCAGCTCCCGACGGCCGAGCCATTCCTCGTACGAGGCGAGGAGAACGTGGAGAACGCCTTGGCGGGAGAGAATGGGAGTGATCTCGTAGCGCCGGGCGAAGGCACGCATGACGGGCAGGTCGATGAACGCATCCGTGAGCGCATCCCCATACGCCGCGCCGGCCGGCGTTTCGGCGTTGTACTCGGTGAGCTTCATCTCGCCGTCGGCGTCGATGATGAACGTATCGAGCCGCGAGGTGGGGCTTGGATTGCGGACGCCGGGATC
The DNA here is from genome assembly GCA_036509075.1 of Gemmatimonadaceae bacterium. GTDB lineage: Bacteria > Gemmatimonadota > Gemmatimonadetes > Gemmatimonadales > Gemmatimonadaceae > JAJKIV01. The sequence continues at coordinate 3,505 of DATCGG010000058.1, read as the reverse complement.
GTCGTGGACGAGCAGTTCCTCCCAATCGGCGAGCATGAACTGCTGGCGGAACTCGGGGCTGGCGACGGCGGCGGCGTAGGTCTTGGCGAAGACCCGCATGAGGAGACGGACCCGCTGCTCGAGCCACGCGTGCCGCTCGTGGTTCGTTAGGCGCGGCCGCAGCACGGTGCAGAGTGGCCGGCCGCCGAAGACCAGCCCATGACGGCCAAGCTGGTCGTTGAGCATCCCATGCGAATCGGCGGCCAGCTGGTCGTTGTTCAGGAGATCATGATACGCGGAGATGGCGTTCAGCATCCCGTTACCCCATCCGATGGCGTTGGAAGGACTCAGACGGGCGTCAGGTGCGGCCGGCCGTAAACGCCGTGCTCCACTTCAACTCCCTGGCCTGCTTCCTCGGCTTCTTCGCCAACGCAATGGCCATGTCCGCCATGTGCGTCACCACCCACTGGAAATACTCCGGCGTCAGCGAGTTGATATCCATGTCCGGCGCCGGGTTCATGAAGTCGATCGCGTAGGGAACGCCGCCCCGCACCGCGAACTCGATCGAGTTCATGTCGTAGCCTAACGCCTTGACGATCGTGGTCGCATCCTTCACGATCCGCGCGCCCAGCGCCGGCGACAGGTGGTCGTGTTCCACGATGTACTTCCGCGCGCGCGGGTCGTACTTCATGGGCAGGATCTCCTCCTGGCCGAGGCACATGCAGCGCACGAAATGCTCCCACTCGATGAATTCCTGCACGATCATCGTGAGGAGGCCCGACGTGTCGTAATGGTGGATCAGCTCATCGAGCGACCGGCAGACGTAGACATCGCGCCAACCACCCCCGTGCGCGTCCTTCAGAATGCACGGCAGGCCGATCGACTCGACGATCCCGTGCCAGTCGAGCGGAAACTCGAGGTTGCGCAGGCTCTCGTCGTGCTTGATGCCGGGGACATACTGCTTGTTAGGCAGCACCACGGTCTTCGGGCTCGTCACGCCGAGCTTCGAGATGAGGGACGCGCCGAAGAACTTGTCATCGGCCGTCCACATGAACGGATTGTTGACGACCGTCGTCCCGGCCAGCACCGCGTGCTTGAGGAACGACCGATACATCGGCACCTCGTGCGAGATGCGATCGATGATCACGTCGTACGCGACGGCATCATCGTGATGCGGCGCGCCGATCTTCACGTAGTCCACCGTGACACCGGCATCGCGCTTCTGGACTTCGTCGATGAATGCCGGAGGGAAGGACCACTCACGGCCGACCATCAGGCCGACGCGATAGCTGCGAGCAGGTTTCTTTGAACGCGTTGCCATTGTCGGGAATCGGGAATAGGGAATCGGGAATAGAGGGAACCGGGAACTGGGAACAGTGACTCCGCGCCGCACCTCGGTTCCCTGTTCCCGGTTCCCCGTTCCCGTCAATCGTGCCCACCGATGTACTGCCGGATCATGCGCTCCCAGTACGGCCAGTCGTGCGCCCACCCCTTCCACACACGCAGCGCGTTGCCGATCCCCTTGCTCCACAGGATCGCGGAGAACGCACGGTTGTTCTCGTACATCGGATCGCCCTCCCCGATCGCGAAGATCAGGTCCTGCGCCCGAAATGCGGCGAGTCGCCCCGGATCGTACTCGTGCTGCATGAAGTCGAACGGGTTGCAGGCGTACACGTTGTCATCCCAGTAGCCGCCCGTGAACCGCTTGATGTCGTAATTGCCACTCATCCCGATGATGCGATTGACGCGCTCGGGATACCGAAAGCCGAAGCTCGCGGCGTGGTACGCCCCGAAGCTCGCCCCGGTGGTCATCACGTACGGGTTGTCGTTCCGGCTCCGTGAGAACGGCAACACTTCCTCGGCGACGTAGTTGAGGTATTGCAGATGACGCCACGCCATCGCGCCGGGATGGAGGTGCTTCGAGTACCAGCTCTCGTCATGCACCTGGTCGAGGCAGTACAGCTGGACCCAGCCGTTGTCGAGATGTTCGCGCAACACCTCGTGCATGCGACGGTCGGGCCACTCGCTGTGCGTGCCCATCGTCGTCGGGAACACGAGCACCCGCGCGCCCGCGTGACCGAACACTTGCAGGTGCATGTACCTGTTGAGCGACGGGCTGTGCCAACCGGCGTGTTCGTGATGCATGCGATGTCGAGAATCGGGAATAGGAAATCGGGAATCGAACCTGCACCACGAGTTCAGCTCATCACTTCAACAGAAACAGCACCGCCTCGGTCAATCTGCGGCCCCAGTCAACCTCGTTATGCTGGCCGCGAGGATCCTCGACCCACCGCAGTTCGGACCCCGGCGCGTAACCCTTCTCGACCAGCGCATCGCGCATTCGCCTCGCATCGTCCAGCGGGCCCTTCCCTTCACGTCCGCCGATGTCGAGATAGATCCTGCCTGGAACGTGCGGAGACGCCGCGAGCATGGAGAAAATGGAGCGACCAGCAAACCAGAGCGAGGGGCTCAGGATTCCGACGAAGCCGAAGACCGCGGGATCGCGCAGATAGGCAAACAGCGTGATGAGCCCACCCATCGATGAGCCGACCATCCCCGTGCACTGGCGTTCGGGCCGCGTGCGGAACTGATCGTCGACCAGCGGCTTCACCGTGCCGATCACCCAATCGAGATAGCGATCGCCCTTGCCGCCCCCAGCCCTCGCGTCCACGAACGGCGAATACTCATCGATCCGCTCGATTCCGCGATTCGGGATGGCGACGACGATCGCCTCGACCGAACGTTGGGCCGCACGCTCCATCGCCTTGTCCACCCGCCAAGGCTCGGCGTAGCTGGTTCTCGGGTCGAAGAGGTTCTGCCCGTCGTGCATGTAGATGACGGGGTACCGCCGCTCGGAGTGAGCGTAGCCGGGCGGTAGCCAGATGACGAGGTCACGGCTGTTGCCGAGCTCGGTGCTCTCCACGTTCGGCAGAGTCACGAGCGTTCCGTGCGCGCGACGACTGCGGGTTCGCGGCCAGAGGGCGATTCGTCGGGGTGTCACGACGCGCAATCTAGTCGAGCACGGCACGGAGGAGATGCGGGTGGAGGTCCGCACGGGGAGGCGCCCGTCGGGAGGGCATCCGTGCTCCACACCGCACCTCCCCGTTATGCCATTCGAGCGTCGAGGAAGTGACGCGCCCCCGGAAAAGGCACGGAGTGTTCCGAGGCCTCGAACCGGCGCCATCGGACGTTAGGCGCCTGAATCGGCCATCAACTCGGGACTTGACGGCCGCGGAACGGCGCGTGAAGGCTACAGACGTAGCCATCATGCAACAGGAACCCGCCGGCCGCCCCGCTGCACCTATCGGCGTTCGGTCCGGGAGTTACGTTTTCCCGGCGCGCATTTCCTGGAGCCCTTTATGGACGCCACCACAACGGATTGTCCCCTCGCGGTCGCGCTCGCTGAACGGCTCCGCGAGCAGCGTGACGCGCTCACCAGCCGGTGGCTCCTGCGCATCGCGGACCGGGTCTCCCTGACGCCCAATCGGATCTTCCCGTCCGACGATCTCATCGACCACGTCCCGCT
>DATCGG010000057.1:0-2192 GCA_036509075.1 Gemmatimonadaceae bacterium | reverse complement strand
CTGCTGATTGGCGGAGCGGCATTGGCGTGCGTACTTCCGGCGAGGCGCGCTAGCCGCGTGGACCCCGTGGTGGCGCTGAGGTCGGAGTGAAATCGGTCCGTTGGCGGTCCAACTACTCGAACTGTTTCCGGAACGTGTCGAGCTGATTGCGCAGGTCTGCTACTTCCCTGCGCAGCTCCTCCACCGTCGCTTCGAGCGCGGCGAAGCGATCCGCGCTGCGCGGCCCTGACGATGCCACCGGCTCCGGCGCGTCCACGGCATCGTACGTCGGCACACCCGACAGGAGATGCGCGAACCGCACCTCCTTCTGTCCCGGCCGCCGCTCGAGTCGAGTGGCGAGCGGCGATGGAGCCCTTGCCATGAGCTGCTCGAGCGAGGTCTCGACGTCGTCGAGGTCCTCGACGCCCGTGAGCCGACTGGCCCGCGTCTTGAGCTCGCCTAACGTCTGCGGTCCGCGAAGCATGAGGACGGCGAGCACGGCCGCCTGCCTCGCCACGAGCCCCAGCGTCTCGTTCGCCAGGTGGCGATACTTGAACACCCGTGAGCCGCTCTGCTGAACCACACGGACCAGCGATCGCTTTCGGAGCGACTCGACCGCCCCCGCGACGGTTGCCTCGTCGTAGTGCACAACCGGCTCGCGGTTCGACGTCTGGTTGCAGGCGTTGGTGAGCGCGTTGAGCGACATCGGGTAGTAGTCCGGCGTCGTCATCTCCTTCTCGATCAGCGAGGCGATCACGCGGATCTCGACGTCGGTCAGCAGGTCATCCACGGAGGTTCACCGGCCGCATATGGCCTCGGAGGTTGGCGAGGGAACGCGAGCACGACCGTCGCGCCTGACGACAACCCCTTGATGCCACGCCGCGCCTCCTTTGTACAGGGGCGCGAAGGCGACCGCACGCTATCGTGCCGGGTCGGCAGTTCTCACGGCCCGGAACCCGTACGCCACGCCTCTCGGTCCGCCACCCCACGAGCCGTAGTTCCGCCACTCGACGGGGCTGTAGGGATTCAGCTCCCGCACCGTCCAGTCGCGCGTGCGCTCCCGCTCACGTTCGTAGTATCCGCCGCCGCGGTAGCCGTAGCCGCCGGCTTCGTTGTCGCCGAGTGGCCAGTCGTCATTCGTGGCGAGGCCGTAGTCGCGGAGCGTGCCGTCGCCGTGCGTTCCGCGGAACGCCCGACCGCGCGGATGACCGATCGTGACGGCCCGCTCCCACACGGACCCCGCGAGGTCCATCACCCACCAGTACGATGCGCCTAACGTCTCGCGAGTGGAGTCCGCGAGCCGTGATTCATCGGCCGCCCCGCTCTGCGCCAGGTCATCATCCGCGCCTACTCGGCGCGACAGCCCGGCTTTGGAGCTCGTACCCCACGGGTAGTCGGAGGGCACGGGGTCCGCTGGGCCACGGGCGGCCTTCGTGAACTCGAGCTCCGTCATCGGACGGAGACCGGCCCAGTCTGCGAACGCGGTGCCGTCGTCCCAGCTCATCTGATTGGCGGGGCGATTCGGCTTCGCGGCGACGTACGCCGCGTCCACGATGCGGATCGATCCACGCTCCGTCGCGTAATCGAGCCCACCTAACGGGGCGCGAAAGGACGCCGCGTAATGCCCGATCGTGTTGAGGAAATCGGCGTACTGCCCCTGCAGCGTCTCGTACTTCATGATGTAGAACGCGCGTGTTCCCTTGGGGAACTCGGCCGGCACCGGCCCGCCTCGGTCGCCCTCGTACTGCGGGGAACGGGCCTGATAGTACAGGGCGCCGTCCTCGGGAGCGACGCGGATTGCCGCTTCGGACGTGACGCGGAATGGGCCACCATGCCCGCCGGTGGCCGTCGATCGATAAAACGCCGCGTGTGATACCGATGCCGTGTCACGGTCACCGATGCTGAAGGGACCGTCGGGAACGTAGACCATCTCGATGCCGAAGACGCGCGCCTCGAGCGTGGGGGCTGTCAACACGTTGGCCGGCCAGGACGTCGTGTCGAGCTCGAGGACGACGTCGCCCGCCAGATCGCCGCGATGGGTCGCCGCTGCTGCGCGACAGAACGCGCCAACGTGGTCGCCCGATGGCGCGCACGCGAGTGGACCACCCTCGCGCGTGGCCGCCAGTCGCACATGCCGCCATGGCGCGTTAGGCGACGGCCGCACCTTCACGAACAGCCAGACGGCGTCGTAGTTGCGCGCGTTGCGCCAGGCG
>DATCGG010000056.1:0-4547 GCA_036509075.1 Gemmatimonadaceae bacterium | reverse complement strand
CCCGGAGCAGCAGGGCTGCGTAGGCGGCGCACAGCGCGATAGGGACGGCGATCGTCAGCACGGGTCGCGCGGCGTTGCCGGCAGGTCGGAAGCCGCCACTAGTCCAATCCGCCCCTCGCCGAATGTACGTGAACTCCCGACCCTCCGACGCGCGCACACGCGTCGACCCGGCGGGTCCGGCGTCGCAGCCATACCGAACCTCAACGGTTTTGCGCTCGCCGACAACCGAGAGGCGCGTGGCCCATGCACCGACACTCGTCGGCCGCACCTCGGGCGCTTCACGACGGATGGGACAGGGTGGGAGGGAGTCAACCGGCGGCCCGTTGGGCCGGAGGCCGAGCCAGCTGACCTTCGCACCGCCGTAGCCAGCTGGGCTGGCGCTGTCGCCGACCTGTCGACGAACCGCCGCGAGCAACGCCGACGAGTCGGCGGCGGGCGATTGCTGGGCTTGTTGCGCCGCGCCAAGGCTCGCGGCAGGGCTGAATGAGTGAGACATCCATCTCAAACGATCAGGGCGACGCAGCGTCACCTAACGCCAGGCGCAAGAATCGGGTGGCTTCTGCACCCGGCCCACGCAAACTTGCAGGACACGCTCGCTACAACGATGTACCTAACCTGCTCGACCAATGCACAGCGTCATCGATCCCGCCATCCTGTATTTTGGGACGCCCGTCGTCCTCGTCAGCTCGCTCAATCCCGACGGCTCACCGAACCTCGCCCCCATGTCGTCCGCGTGGTGGCTCGGCCGCAGCTGCATGCTTGGCTTCGGCGCCCGTTCGCAGACGCCGGCGAACATTCAACGCACCGGCGAGTGCGTTCTGAATCTGCCGTCGGTGCACGAGGCCCCGGCCGTGAACCGCCTGGCGCGGACGACCGCGTCCGATCCGGTCCCACCGCACAAGCTCGCGATGGGCTACCGTCACGAGCCCGACAAATTCGCGCTGGGTGGATTCACGCCGCTTGCCTCGCATGACGTCGCGCCACCTCGCGCCGCCGAATGCCCCGTGCACCTCGAAGCGACGCTCGAAGCGGTCCATCCGCTCGCGGTCCGAGACACACAGCGCCGTGGCGCACTCGTCGCACTCGAGGTTCGCATTACGCGCGTGCACGTGGCCGAAGCGGTGCGACTGCCCGGGCACAGGAACCGCATCGATCCCGACCGCTGGCGTCCGCTCATCATGAGCTTCCAGCAGTTCTACGGTCTCGGGGAGCGCGTGCAGCCGTCGACGCTCGCGGAGATTCCCGAGGAGTCCTATCGGCCCCGCGGGCCGGTGCTGCCTAACGCAAACCAGGCGGCGTGAGCGAAGCCCGAGCGCGAGGGCGAACGTTAGGTCCCGCTGCTGTCCGGGACGCGCGCGCGGGCCGCGGCGACCGCTCGCTCGGCATCCCGCACCTGTGTGGCCGCAGTCTCGGCGTCCCGTCGCGCACGTTCGACGTCGGTGCGTCGCGCCTGCGCCTCCCTTTGCGCGTGCAACAATGCTTGCTCAGCGGTATCGAGCGTCGCTTGGGTCTCTCGAACTGACTGCGCTGCGCGCTCCGACTGTTCCCGCGCGGCCGCAAGCGACGCCTCGGCGCGCTGCACGTCGGCGCGGGCGGCGGCTATCGCGCGCTCGGCCTTCTGCTCGGCCTGCCTCAGTGACTCCGCGCTTGGAGCAGCGTTAGGTGGCGCCGGGATGGGTGCAGCGATCGGTTGGGACGACGGAGCGATCGATGGTGGCGACGGCACGCTGATCGTGATTGCCGAGAGGATATCGAGGCCGCCGCCGGCGGGCACCTCGACCAAACGCCCGGCGCGCAGGTCGTTGAACGCGCTCGTCTCGCCGATCACGGCGTGCACAGCAGTCACGAGTGCGCTCGCGTCGATCGGCTGCCCCGCGCGGATCGCAACGCGCGCTCCCGCTGCGGCCACGTCGCGTATCGCCGTGCGCACGTTGTCCAGCGCGGCGCGCAGGTCGGCGCCGGAATGCACGGTTTGCGCTGCACCGATCGCTGCCGTGAGCTGGTCGAGGACCAAGGGGTCCTCGTGCACGATGTTGTCGAGCACCCACGCCGTGCGGCTCGGCTTGCGCAGTGCTTTGACACGATCGGCGTCTTCGCGCCGCTTCGCCGCGCGCAGCTCCTTCGCCAACGCATCGCGCCGGCTGATGAACTCCTCGAGCGGTCCGCGGTAGACGGCGACTACCGCCGTTTCGAGCTCGCTTGATTCCTCGGGCTGGGTCATACGCTCAACCTATCCCGCGAGCTCGCGATTTGGTGCGATGAAAAATCGGGGGATTGGTTGCCGCCTTACAAGGTGAAGCAGTGAACCAGCCGACCTCGCGCCCTACTGGAATCATCCCATGCAGACCACCGCTCACGCGCGCCGCCCCCCGCTCTTCACCCGCCACGCGGTCGTCGCTGCCCTCATCGGCCTTCCCGTCCTGCCGCTAGCCGGCGGCAGCCAATCCATCCCCAGCGAGACGAAATACGCGATCGCCTACACCGGCGTTGCTGTTAGGCTTCTGTTCTGGTCTCTCAACCAGAAGGTCATGGCCGTGCCGGTGCGGTTGGGCGATGGGACCGCCTGCACCTACGTCGTGCATGCCCGTCCCGGCGTCCCGACATCGCTCGGAGTCGAGCTCTCCGAGTCCGCACTTCGCGGCCTGACCAGCCAAACCGGTGTCGCTTCACCTCTCGTTCCCTAAGGAAGATCGACGAAAAATGACCCTCATTACGGTACTGGAGTGTTCGAGAGGTTCGTCACGGCCTGCGCCAACTTCTGCACCTTCGGCCCATCGCACGAACCCTGCACGTCACCCTCGAGCTGCGATGCGAGCCGCGTCAGCGTGTCGTGGCGCGCCGGTCCCGACGAACGCTCGGCGCTCGTGATTTCCTGTCGAACCGCCGCGACGCGGGCCGCCGAAAGACACTTGCCGCGCTCGAGCTGATCGACGTAGGCCTTGACCAGCGCGAAGCTCGGCGGCCACACGAACTTCGGCTGGCCCTGCGTGTTCAGGTACTCCAGGCGGACGGTTTTCGCGGCGTCGATCTCGTTTTGCGAGACGTACTGACTCGGCGTGAGCTCGGCCACATCGAGTCCTCGCGCGATCTCGGAGCTCACGATCGTCCCGTTGTACCAATACGCCGACCACGATCCACCGCTCGCCATTCGAAGCGAATCGACCGGACCACGGTCGAAGAACGCGATCTCCTTCGGATGCGCGGCGTCGGTCCAGTCGAAGACCGAGATGCCGCCCTGATACCACGCCTGCACCATCACGTCGCGCCCGGGGATCGGGATCAGCGAACCGTTATGCGCAACGCAATTCTCCTTGTCGGTCTGCGCCGCGGGGAGCTTGTAGTAGCTCTGGAACTTGAGCTTCCGATTCTCGATGGTGAAGATCGCGTCGGAACCCCATTCCTTCTTGTCGGTTGCTCGGCATTTCGGCGCGCCGCCGCCGCCCCATTCGTCCGAGAAGAGCAGCTTCGTGCCATCGTTGTTGAAGGTGGCCGAGTGCCAGTAGGCGAAGTTGGAGTCGGACACGGCGTCGAGCCTAACGGGATTCACCGGGTCCTTGATGTCCAGCAGGAACCCGTGCCCCTCGCACGCGCCGCCGGCGAGACCGAGCGACGGATAGACGGTGATGTCGTGGCACTGCCGGAACGGTGAGATGGCCGACACGCCGGGGACCGGCGCAGGCCCTTGGGCGGCAATCATCCGGTCGACGATCGTCTGAAGGTTGGCGTGGAGTGTGGCGCTGTCAGCCGCCGTCGGAGCGCCGGTCCCGCCACGAGCCTTGACGATGCTGTCCAGCTGCGGGCGCACGAAGAACTGCCCCATCACCATGTCGTTGCCGGTATTGGGGTTCTTGGCAACGAACCCTCCAGCCGCGCGAACAGAGTCCGCGAGGCGTTTGGTGTTCGCGACGTCCTCGGGTGCCGGCGCGTGCGTCCCGGTCGCCTTGAGACCGCTGAAGATGTTTGCCCGGTTCACGACCGCCGCCTGCTCGGGGTGCGCCACCGGCACCTTGATGATCTCGATGCGCATGAGCGACGACGCCGCGTCCTTGTCAGGCGTGTCCCGGACACAGCCAGGAAGCTCGTTAGGCGACCGAATCCCGGCCGAACCGGAGACGTAGATGTAGACGTTCTCGCGATCGTTGGGATCCTCGAGCACGGTGTGCGTGTGCGACCCACGACAGGTCTGCACGTTCGCGACGAGCTTCGGGTTTCGGATGTCGCTGATGTCGAAGATGCGAATGCCGCGGATCCGCTCTTTGCTCACGGTGTCGGCGACGCCACCCGGCTTGCAGTCGATCCGGCCGTTGTTCGCATCGGCGGACATGAAGAGCAGGTGCTTGTACACCGAGACGTCGTTCTGCGAGGCCGGACAGGTGTACGCGGTGACCATGACTGGCGACGCCGGGTTCGTCATGTCCCAGATCACCGGGCCGTTGTAGTTCCCCTGAATCGCGTAGTTCCCGATGAACGCGAGGTCCGAGTTGGTGATCCCAGCGAACCCCGGTGGCGAGACCGCCTTCGCGAGGATCTTGAGATTCGAGACCGCC
>DATCGG010000055.1:0-10513 GCA_036509075.1 Gemmatimonadaceae bacterium | reverse complement strand
TGTCGACACGCATTACCGACACGATCTTCGCCGCCCTCGGTAATGCGGGCGTGGCCGTTCCTGCGCAGGGGCAGGGGACCATGAACAACATCACCTTCGGCGGTGCTGGCTGGACGTTCTACGAGACGTTAGGCGGCGGGCAGGGCGCCAGCTCGCGTGGGCCCGGTCCGAGCGCGGTGCACGTCGGCATGAGCAACACGCGCAATACCCCGATCGAATCGCTGGAACACGCCTATCCAATCCGGATCGATGAGTACTCTGTCCGGCGCGGGTCTGGTGGGCCGGGGCAGCACGCCGGCGGCGACGGGGTAGTTCGCCGCTATCGCGTCCTCGAGCGCTGCACGGTGACCCTCGTCACAGAGCGGCGGCGACACGCCCCGAGCGGCACCGCTGGTGGCGCGTCCGGAGCGCCCGGCCTGAATCAGCTCAACGGCCGGTCCATTCCGGCGAAATGCCGCATGGAGCTGGAGTCGGGCGATGTGGTGACGGTAATGACGCCCGGTGGTGGTGGCTGGGGAACCGTCGGAAATCGGGAATAGGGAATCGGGAATCGGCGGGAACCGGGAACTGTGCACCGGGAAACCGTGCCTCGCGGTAAGGCTCGTTGGGCTAAATAGCAGCAGCCAGCAGCAAGCGGCAGTAGCGCGCAGCCGTTGGCTACCAGCACGCAGCCACGCCTTTAGACGTCGAGCTCCATCCCTTCAGCTGCAGCAATAATTCGCAACGTACGACCGGAACGCACCGTTGACGCGCGGCATTCCGCCAGCCGAGCATCGAGCTCGTCATCGCTGCGATCCGGACTGTGGTGGAACAGCACGAGCGTCTCCACACCGCTCTCGAGCGCCAGGGCGACGGCATCTCCATATGTCGAGTGTCCCCACCCGCGATGTGACTCGTATTCATCCTCGGTGTACGTCGCATCGTGAATGAGCACACGGGCGCCGCGAATGAAATCCACCAGCTTCGCGCGCCAACGGTCTGTGCTCGCGGACGCGTCGCCGGCCCGAAGCTCGTTGTCCGAGATATACACGAACGCGGCGCCCAGCTGCACCGCGCCCGGCTCACGCGCCGCGAACCGGTAGCCTAACGCGCCTCCCGGATGACGCACCGCGAATGCGCGGACATCGAACCCGTCGGAGTTGTGACGTTCGTCGCTGAGCTCCCGGAAGTCGAACGTCGCCGCGAGCTCTTCGAACGCGACCGGGAATACGACCGGCGACATCTGATCGCGCACGACGCGCCGGATACTCGCCGCCAGTGACTTTGCCCCCCAGATCGTAAAGCGGTTGCCGCGCTGGAACGCCGGCGCGAAGAAGGGAATGCCCTGGATGTGGTCCCAGTGGGCGTGCGTGAGGAAGATGTCGCCGGTGATCGGCGATCCGTTCGCCCGCGCGATCAGAGCCCGGCCCAGCTCGCGAATCCCGGTGCCGGCATCGAGGACGACGAGCGAGCCGCTGGGCGTACGCACCTCGATGGACGGCGTGTTGCCGCCGTATCGAACGGTGGCCGATCCCGGTGTCGGTATCGAGCCACGAGTGCCCCAGAAACGCAGTCGAAAGGACATCTAACCCGATCGAAGTCACAGCCAGAAGCCATCAGCCATCAGTATCTGATGGCCGATGGCTTCGCGCTGTGAGCTGGCTCCCCTAGACGCGCGCCTGGGCGCAACGCTTGAGCGCCGGTCGGTCCGCCAACGCGATTCGACGGCGCTCGACGTTGATCCATCCCTGATTCTGGAAGTCCCGCATCGTCCGTGACACCGTCTCGCGGCTCGCACCGATCATGTGCGCGATCGTCTGGTGCGTGAGCGGCTTCTCGATCTTGTCGCCGTTGTCGTCCGACGCGAAATCGAGCAGCAGGCGCGCGATCCGGCCTGGTACGTCGAGCAATGCGAGCCCGTGAATCTTGCCATCGGCGCGGCGGAGGCGGCGCGAAAGCTCCTGCATCAGGACCCACGCGACCGCCGGATTCGCTTCGACTCGGCGTCGAAAGTCGTCGCTGCGGAGCACGAGCACATTCGTGTCTTCCATCGCGATGACATGGGCCGACCGCGGTTGCTCGTCGATGAGCGAGAGCTCGCCGAAATGCTCACCCGGACCCAGCACGCCCAGAATCACCTCCCGGCCATCCTCTCCGACGAGCACGACCTTCACCCGCCCGTCGCGCACGATGAACAGGGAGTCGCCCGGGTCATCCTCGAACAGAATGACGCTGCCCTTTGGATAGCTCTTCTCGCGCGTCAGCTCGGCGAAGCGCTGCAGCTCGGCGTCCTCGAGCTTGGTGAAGAGCGGAACCGTCCGCAGGAAGTTGGATATCTCCATCAGTCAGAGTGCTCCGCGAAAGAACAGGGTCGTCGCAAACAGCTTGGCAGCATAGCCGATCGGGTATTCGGTGGATGGACGCCGACATCGGCGCCGCGTCACGAATAGATGCGCCGTGGCGTCACGCATGCCTAGTCGTCCGTGTCCGAGTCCGATGTGACGGCCGTCCGCAGACGGCTCCAAGTCCTTGTCTGCTTGTCTTTTGCGCTTCTGGCAGGGTATATTTCCCAGCTTATTCTTCTCGAGCTATTGAGGGCGTTTCCATGAAAGCCGACATCCACCCCGAATACGCAACCGCGACCGTGAAGTGCGCGTGCGGTAACACGTTCCAGACGCGTTCCACGATCGCGGAGATCCATACCGACATCTGCAACGTCTGCCACCCGTTCTTCACGGGCAAGCAGAAGCTCGTCGACACCGCTGGGCGCGTGGAGCGCTTCCGGCAGAAGTACGGGAAGACGAACAACTGAGCCTTCGCGATCGACTCGCTGATGCGCTAGCGCGCGCGGCCGACGTCGAACGGGAGCTGCTCGATCCGAAGACTGTTCGCGATGCGCGTCTCATGGCATCGCTCGGGCGAGAGCACCAACGACTCACGACCGTCGTCGCGCTGGCAAAGCGGCTGGAGAAACTCGATGACGAGCTCGCGCAGGCGCGCGAGCTCGTTGTCGTTGACGACGCCGAGCTGGCGGCCGAGGCGCGCTCCGAGGTGGTGCGCGTCGAGGCCGCCATCGGCGGTGTCGAGGACCAGCTCAAGCCGGTCCTTGTTCCCCCCGACCCGCTCAATGACCGGCCCGCCATTGTCGAGATTCGGCCGGGAACCGGCGGCGACGAAGCCGCGCTGTTCGCGGCCGATCTGTATCGCATGTACACACGCTTCCTCGACCGCCGCGGCTGGAAGTACGAGCCGCTCCAGTACTCCGAGGGCACGTTAGGCGGCCTCAAGGAGGCGGTGTTCAAGGTCACTGGCGACGGCGCTTTCGGGGCGCTCCGCTGGGAATCCGGCACGCACCGCGTCCAGCGTGTCCCCGCGACCGAGGCCCAAGGCCGGATCCACACGTCCGCCGCAACGGTGGCGGTGCTGCCGGAGGCCGAGGAGGTCGATATGGAGATCGACGACAAGGAGCTTCGCATCGACGTGTTCCGCGCATCCGGACCCGGCGGTCAGGGCGTGAACACGACTGACTCCGCCGTACGCATCACGCACCTCCCGAGCGGGATCGTGGTTTCGCAGCAGGACCAGCGCTCGCAGTTGCAGAACAAGCTCCGGGCGATGCAAGTGCTGCGCGCACGACTGCTCGATGCAAAGATCGCCGAGCAGGAAGCCGAACGGTCGCGTTTGCGGAAGACGCAGGTTGGCACCGGTGATCGGTCCGCGAAGATACGCACGTACAACTTTCCGCAGGACCGCGTCACGGATCACCGCATCAACCTCACGCTGCACGATCTGCAGCGCATCCTGGACGGCGATCTCGGACGCATCATCGAGGCGCTGCAGGAGGCTGCCGACGAGGAGAACCTCGGTGAAGGCTGACGCCGAGCCGCGCGCGTTAGGCACGCTGCTCTCCGAGCTGGCGTCGGATCTGGACGGGGCCGGGGTCGCGCTCGCGCGCGACGAGGCGCGCGACATTGTTGCCGCGGTACTCGACGTGCCGCGGTTCTGGCCAAGTGCCAACACGGGCACGCTCGTCGACGCGACGGCGGTGGAAGAAGCCCGGCAGGCGGCCGCCGCCCGCGCGCGTGGGGCGCCGTTCGCCTACGCCGTCGGCCGCGCGGCCTTCCGTTACCTCACGCTCGCCGTCGACGATCGCGTGCTGATCCCTCGGCAGGAGACCGAGGTGCTCGTGGACCTCGTTCTCGAGGCGGAGCAGCGCGGACGAGGCACACTTGTCGATGTCGGCACTGGCTCGGGTGCGATAGCGCTCGCGCTCGCGACCGAAGGCAACTTCGAGCGGGTCATCGGCACCGATGTATCGCGCGCCGCGCTGGACGTCGCGGAGCGGAACGCGGCGTTCGTGCGCGACGATCTGCGCGCGCCGGTCGAATTCCTGCACGGTTCCCTGCTTGCTCCGCTCGCCGGTCTGAGAGTGCGTGCGCTCGTCTCGAATCCACCGTATATCGCGTTCGCCGAGATCGAGGAACTGCCCGCTTCCGTTCGTGACTGGGAGCCGCCGCTTGCCTTGTTGAGCGCCGACGAGGGGATGGCGACGACGCGCGTTATCGTTCGCGACGCTCCGTCCGTGTTGGAAAGCGGCGGCCTCCTTGCTCTCGAGGTCGATACGCGGCGAGCGTCGCTGGTGGCCGAAGCGCTTGCCTCGAACGGGTCGTATCGGGACGTGGCCGTACATCTCGACCTCACAGGCCGCGAACGGTTCGTGCTCGCACGCCGCCGCTAACGGTCCATCAGTCCATTACACTTCGTCTCCACCCCCAACCCGATCCTCTGCATGCTCGACGAGAAAGCGCGCGAGCTTGGCCGGCTCATCGGACAAAGTCCCGAGTACCAGGCGGTCAAGCGGGCGAACGAGGCGTTGAACGGTGACCGCGACGCCGTGGCCTTATTGCGCCAGATGGACCAACTCCGCGATCAGGCCCAGCGGATGATCGAGCGCGGCGAAAACCCCACTGCGGACATGGAGCAGCAGCTCGACGACCTGCTGGGAAAGGTGCAGGTCAACTCGAACTACCAGCGGGCGATCGCCGCGCAGGAGAACTTCGACAAAACGATGCTTCAGGTGAACAACTGGATCACCGAGGGCATTCGCAAAGGCGCGACCAGCTCGATCATCACGCTCGGATGACGACCGGCCGGGGGAAGCTGATCGTGCTCGAGGGCGCGGAAGGGGTTGGTAAAACGACCCAGCTGCGACGACTCGGTGAGACGCTGACCGCGCGCGGCATTCCGTTTCTTGGCGTCAGGGAGCCCGGCGGCACCGAGATCGGCAACACGATTCGCCGGCTTCTCCTGGAACCGGGGCCGGGCTTCTCCGCCCGAACCGAGGCGCTCCTGTTCATGGCCTCGCGCGCAGAACTGGTCGCGGCCGACGTAAAACCGGCTCTGGAACGTGGTGAGATCGTTCTCGCCGACCGCTTTTTCCTGTCCACATACGCCTACCAGATCGCCGGACGTGGCCTCTCGGAATCGGAGGTCACGGCGGCAAACCAGTTTGCAACCGGCGGTCTCGTACCCGATCTTACGATCCTGCTGCGTTTGTCCGTAGCGGCCTCCCTGGCGCGCACGGATAGCCGCGGTACGCGGGACCGGATCGAATCCGCCGGCGACGACTTCCACCATCGGGTTGCCGACGCGTTCGACAAATTCGCCGATCCAGCGTGGCAGCGAAGCCATCCGGAGTCTGGACCCGTGGTGGCGATCGATGCAGCGGGGACCGTCGAGCAGGTCGCAGCGGCGGTGCTGCGCGTGCTCGAGCAGACGTGGCCCGAAACTTTCCGGCCCGCAGTCGGGTCTCATTCCTGATTGCGGCGTAGTTCAATCCTCGGGGGTCGCATGCGCTCTCGCGCGTTCGTCGTATTGGGAGTCCTGAGTACCGCGCTGGTCGCCGGCGGGTGGCTGGTCGAACGCGGGCTCGACGGTGGCACGTCCGTCTCGGGCCCACGCCTGTTCGACGAGGTAATGACGCACATCGAGCGGTACTACGTGGACTCGGTGAGCACGTCGGAACTGTACGGGAAAGCGATCGACGGGATGCTCGAGGAGCTCCACGATCCGCATTCCGTCTTTCTCCGCGCGGATCGTCTCGCTCGGCTGAACGAGAGCACGACCGGCAACTATGGCGGGGTGGGGATTCAGATCGACGTTCGCGACGACTGGGTGATCGTCGTTTCGGCGCTTCCGGGAACGCCCGCCGAACGGGCAGGGATCGAGACCGGCGATCGGATTGTCGAGGTGGCAGGGAAGTCCGCGAAAGGCTGGACCATCCCCGAGACGCGGAACGCCTTGCGGGGTGCGCCGGGCACCTCCGTGTCGATCATCACCGAGCGTGCCGGCACGAAGCGGCCGGTGACGCTCGTTAGGCAGGAGATTCACCGGAGCGCCGTCGCCCGCTCGATGCTGTTGCCCGACGGCGTCGGATTCGTGGATCTCAAGGCGTTCAGCGATTCGACCGAGAAGGAGCTCTCCAGGTCGATTGACTCGCTGTCGCGTCTCGGGATGCGCTCCCTCGTCCTCGACCTGCGCCAGAACCCCGGTGGCTTGTTGACGCAGGGCGTCGGCGTCTCGGATCTCTTCCTCGACCGCGGGCAGGAGATCGTCACGATGAAGGGCCGGGTTCGCGACGCCAATCGCGATTTCGTGGACGGCGCTCCGCAGCGATGGCCAAATCTCCCGATGGTCGTGCTCGTCGACGAGTACTCGGCCTCGGCGTCCGAGATCGTGGCCGGCGCGCTGCAGGATCACGACCGCGCCGTGGTCATCGGGCACA
Organism: Gemmatimonadaceae bacterium; assembly: GCA_036509075.1. Taxonomy (GTDB): domain Bacteria; phylum Gemmatimonadota; class Gemmatimonadetes; order Gemmatimonadales; family Gemmatimonadaceae; genus JAJKIV01. The sequence goes on along the minus strand of DATCGG010000055.1, from coordinate 3,750 downwards.
CGTCCTACGGAAAGGGAAGTGCCCAGACGCTCTACCCGATCACCGGCGGAAGTGCGCTCAAGCTCACGACCGCGAAGTGGTTCACACCGTCCGGCCGTTCGATCTCGAAGCCGCACGACGCGGAAGGCGACGACGATGCCGACACGACGCCCACTCCGATTACCGCCCGCGAGAAGTTCAAGACCGACGCGGGCCGCACGGTCTACGGTGGCGGCGGGATCACGCCTGACGTGACCGCCGGTGATACGACGCCGGTGCCCACCGAGCTGGCCTTGCAGAACGCGCTCGGCAAGAAGATCCCGCAGTTCCGCGACGCGATCACGGATTACGCCATGAGCCTCAAGGGCGCGAACACGGTGACGTCGACGGACTTCGCGGTCACCGATGCGATGCGCGAAGCGGTGTGGCAGGGCATGCGACAGCGCGGCATCGAGATCGATCGCGCGATCTACGACGGTGCCGCTCCGCTGGTGTCGCGACTCATCTCCTACGACGTCGCACGATACGTGTTCGGTCGCCCAGCCGAGCAACGGCGGATTGTTCAGGATGATCCCATGGTGCAGCGGGCGGTCGAGCTGACGCGCGGGGTCAAGACCCAGAAGGACTTGCTCGCGCGAGTGAGCGAGAATCAGGGCCGTCGAGGCGAGTGAGCTCCGCCGCCGCGGCCGGCGGCATCGGGACCGTGTTCGTGCTGGGCGCGGGTCGAGCGGGACGATCGCTCGCCCGCGCCCTCATCGTTGCCGGCGTCGACGTCAACGGGCTGCACGGGCGTCACCCCGATGCAAGCGCCCGTCCGCCGGTGACGGGTGGTGGCCTGCCGGGGGCGTTAGGCAAGGCGGACATCGTCCTCGTCACGGTTCGCGATGCACAGCTGGGTGACGCATTGCGGCAGCTCGCTCGCGCGCCGCTCGGGCCCGGCGCGGTTGTACTCCACGCGAGCGGCGCCACCGACCCCGCTGAGGCGACGCTCCTGCGGGAGCGCGGGCACAGTGTGGGCACCATGCACCCGCTGGTACCGCTCGCGAATCCCGACCGCGCCGCGGACGTCCTACGTGACGCGTGGATCGGTGTCGATGGTGATCCCGCGGCGATCGCTGCCGCGACCGCGCTCGCGAATCGGCTCGGAGCACACGCGCTTACCATCCCGCCGGGCGAGAAGCCGCGCTACCACGCGGCCGCTGTGTTCGCCGCGAACTTCCCTGTCGTGGTAGCGGCGCTGGCCGAGCGGCTGCTCGAGGAGGCGGGCATCGCGGAGGATAACGCGCGAGCCGCCACCGTCGGACTCATGGGCGCCGCGGTTTCGAACCTCGAGTCGGGCCGTCCGCACGACGTGCTGACCGGCCCCATTGCACGCGGGGACGTCGCGTCGGTACGCGGACATCTCGCGGCGCTCGGCAACGACGCGCCGGCGCTCGCTGCCTACGTCACGTTGTCGCGGGCCGCGCTCACGCTGGCCCGCGAGCGCGGCACATCGGCCGAGCGCCTGGCCGAAATCTCGGAGGCGCTCGACGCGGCTCAGCGGCCGCCCAGCACTGCCTGATCGACGATTCTGGCGCCTTTCGGCGCCTTGAACGAGAACAGCTTCTCGTCCACCGGAGCGTTAGGCGTGACGGCCGTCACGGTCACGAGCCGCGTGATGCCGGACGGCTCGACCGTCTCGAACTGACGGAGCGTTCCGTCGGCGTTGTCGATCCACACCTTCGCCTGTGTGAACGGCTCGGTGCTCGACTTGGGCTTGAGCACGAGTGCGTGCGCGGCGCGGCCCGCAACCGTCGCTGTTCCTGCGTCGCCGATCGTGAAGCGCGTCTTCGGCGAGTCGAAGAAGCGTGAGGCGAGATCGAGGCTTCCGGCGCCGCCGTCGGTCATGGGAACCTTGATGACCTGCCCGGGCGTCGAGCTGGGCAGGTACACCCAGAGCCACTTCCCGTCGCCAATGATCATGTCGCCCTTCGGCTGGACGAACCGGAACGAGAAGCGAGCCGGCTCGCGCTGCTGCTGGAACTCACCGATCGCCTTCACGGTCGATCCCGTGAGCGGATTGGTGATCGCCTGCTCGAACGTGCCCCTCGATGTTTTCGTCTTGTTATACGTCGCGACGGCCTTGTCGATGACCGCGTCGACCGTCGATTGCTGCCTTGGAGTCGCGCCGCCCACCAGCGCGCTCGCCGCGATCAGATGTATGTAGTTCACTCTCACTGAAGCCTCCTGTGCTCGAGGCGGCTAATAAGGCACGAACGAGGCCAGGCTTCGGTTCCCGGTTCCCGGTTCCCCGTTCCCTCGACTCCCGATTCCCTAATCCCGATTCCCTATTCCGTATTCCCTATCAGCCTTACCCCACTTCAATCGGTGCCGTTCCCGGCGACGGGGCGACGGCCCGATCGATCGCGCGGGCGATGAGCCGTAACTCGTTGACCAGCTTCGCGAACTGATCGGGGAACAACGACTGCGCGCCGTCGGACAGGGCGCGGTCCGGATTCGGATGAACCTCGACGATTACGCCATCCGCTCCGGCGGCTACCGCGGCACGGGCCATGGGCGTCACCTTGTCACGCAGCCCGGTGCCGTGACTCGGATCCGCGATGATCGGCAGGTGCGAGAGCTTGTGCACGATCGGGATCGCGTTCAGATCGAACATGTTTCGCGCCGCGCTGTCGAAGCTCCGCACGCCACGCTCGCACAGCACGACCTGGCCATTCCCCTCGGCGAGGATGTATTCGGCGCTCAGCAGCAGGTCGTTAATCGTCGCGGCCATTCCGCGCTTGAGCAGCACTGGCTTGTTCAGGCGACCGACGACCTTGAGCAGCGAGTAGTTCTGCATGTTGCGCGCACCGATCTGGATGCAGTCGGCATACTCCGCCACGAGATTCGCGCCCGCTTCATCCATCGCTTCGGTCACGATCGGCAGCCCGGTTTCGCGGCGGGCGAGCTCGAGGAGCTCGAGCCCCTGTTTGCCGAGGCCCTGAAACGCGTACGGCGAGCTGCGCGGCTTGAACGCCCCACCGCGCAGCGCCGTCGCGCCCGCGGCCCGCACCGCCCGCGCGGCGGTCACGATCTGCTGCTCCGATTCGACCGAGCACGGGCCCGCGATGACGACGACGTCGTTTCCCCCGACGCGCACGCCGGGTGCGATCTGCACGATCGTGCTTTCGGGTCGCCACTCGCGTGACACCTGCTTGTAGGGCTTCGAGACGTGAATGACCTGCGCCACGCCCGGGAGCGCCGAGATATGCGAGTCGTCCACGCGCCCGTCGTTGCCGACGAGGCCGATGGCCGTGCGCTGCCCGCCTGGCATCGGCACGGCCTGATAGCCCATCTCTTTGATCGCGCCGCAGACCTTGTCGATGTCCGCCTGCGTCGCGTCCGTCTGCATGACCACCAGCATTACCGTTCCTCGAGATCGAGAGACCACCCGTCCGTGGCGAGCACGACGCGACCGCCGAATCGTGTCGCCACCTCGCCGCGTATGTCCACGGCTTCGACTGGTGGATAGAAGTGCGTGAGCGCCAGCACGCCCGGCTCCGCGGCGGCGCCTAACGCGCCACACTGCGTCGGCGTGAGGTGCGTCGTGATCGCCATCGCGTCCGGCAGCGAGCACTCGGCGAGCAGGATGTCGCATCCGTGCGCCCACGCGCCGAGCGCTCCGTCAGGGCCGGTGTCGCCGGTGTACACGATCCGACGACCGCCGACCTCGACGGAATATGCCATGCTTTCCTCGGTGTGTGGAACCTTCGTGCAGCGAAGGTGCACGCC
>DATCGG010000054.1:0-16912 GCA_036509075.1 Gemmatimonadaceae bacterium | reverse complement strand
CCGCGGCCGACCGCGTCGTTGATGGCGCCGGTGACCTTGCCCGCGTCGGAACAGGAGATGAGGATCGCATCGGCGCCGTCGTTCACGGCCTGCAGGACGCGCTGCGCCTGAACCTGCCCGTCTTCTTGCGGCGGCGTGAGCCAGTTGACGCGGATCTCCTTGCCTGTCTTGGCCGACAGCTCCTTGGCGGCAGCCTCGGCGCCGGTGCGGGCGGCGAGGAACACCGGGTTGGTGGAGCTCTTCGCGATCATCGCGATCGTGAACGTGTTGCCGTTCCCTTTCGGCGTGGCCGTCGCGGCCTGCGTATCGGGCTTCTTCTCCGATCCACCGCCACCGCACGCTGCGACCAGCGCGAGCGCCGACAAGGCCATCACTGACCGGCTCATTCGATTCTTCATGTCAGGTCCTCGTTGAAAGCTGTTCCCTCTGCAACCGTGCCACCTCGCGCCACTGTACGCATCACATCATCACCACCTGCGGGAACTGCGAGACCTAACGCGGATTGAAAACGATTACGCGGATTACGCGGCTTTGTCCCGAAGGCATCGACCCATTGGTCAAGCCGCCGCTCGCGCCCGCTCAGCAGCTCGACTCAACCGACGGGCGTTGAGCCGGGTGCTCCATTGATCCACCACCACGGCAATCACGATGGCACAGCCAATCACGATCCACTCGTAGTTCTGATCGAAGTGCAGCGTGCGGATCGATTGGCGGATGAGAACGATCAAGAGCGCGCCGAGCATCGCGCCGAGCGCGCTGCCTTTGCCGCCGAGCAGGCTCGCGCCGCCCACGACTGCCGACGCGATCACATACAGCTCGTACCCCTGCGCGTCCCCGGACGAGACCGAGCCGTAAAAGCTGCCGCCAAGGAAGGCGGCCAGCCCCGCCATGAGACCCGACACGGCGAACACGCCGATCTGAATCCGCGATAGCGACAGGCCCGCGAACCGACTCGCCTCGAGGTTCCCGCCGAACGCGAAGATCCGGCGGCCCATCGTCGTTCGTGTCAGGTAGATGATCCCCAGCACGGTCAGCACGATCATCGACAGCATGGGGACCGGATACAGTCCGCCCCCGAGACCTAACGATGCCTTCGATACCGCGGTGAGCGATGCCGGCACCAGGATGCTCTCGGCCTTGGTGGCCACGAAGGCGATCCCGCGGAGCACCCACATGGTGCCGAGCGTGATGATGAACGGGTGGACCCGAAGCCCGACGACCAGCGCGCCGTTCAGCACGCCGCACGCGAGGCCGACGCCGAGACACACGACGAGACCGAGCAGCGTCGTGGCCGCGGGGCCCATGGATCCGGCACCGCGGAGGAAGAGCGCCATGGCGACACCCGAGAGCGCATAGATCGACCCCACCGACAGGTCGATGCCACCGGAGATGATCACGATCGTCGCGCCGATCGCCATGATCGCGAAGAAGCTCGCGTCAGTTGCGGTCTGAATCAGCGTGTACGAGTTCCAGAAGTTGTTCACCACTTCGCCCGTCTGCCGGTCGGTATGGGAACCGGCAAGCGCCGCCAGCGTGACGGTGACGATGACGAGTACGAGTACGAGCCCGATTTCCTGTGAAGCGAACAGCCGTCGAACAACGTGGCGCATCTACTCAGGGTGACAGGGCGGCGCGGTACGATTCGCGGAACCGGTCGTACGCCATCTGGTAATCTCCGTGCGCCCGCGAATCTGGCTGCTCGGCGCCACCTCGGGTAAGGGTTGCGAGCGCAGCGCTCGCAACATCCGGAAATTCGCCAGCCCCGACCGCCGCCAGCAGCGCGGCTCCGTACGCCGGCCCCTCCTCCCGATTCACCGTGCTGACCGGCACTCCGTACACGTCCGCCTGCAGTCGGCGAATGAACGGGCTCTTGGCGCCTCCGCCGGTGAGCAGCAAATGGCTGGGCGACAGACCCAGCTCCTGGAGGATCGACAGCGAGTCGCGGAGGGCGAACGCAATGCCTTCGAGCACCGCGCGCGTCATGTGCGCTCGCGAATGGGCGAGACTCAGTCCGAGGAAGGCGCCGCGCGCCGAGGCATTCCGATGCGGAGTGCGTTCGCCCTGGAGATACGGCAGGAACGTTACTCCGTCCGCCCCGGGCGGAACGCTTCCCGCTTCGGTGTCGAGCATCGCGTCGGCGGCCGGCGTGCCGGCGAGCTCCCGAGCGAACCGGTCGCGGTACCAGGCGAATGCGCCGCCAGCCGAGAGCACCACGCCCATGATGTACCAGGTGTTGGGCACGACGTGGCAAAACGTATGGGCGCGAAGCCGGGGGTCCACCAGCGGCTGCGCCGTCGGCGCGAGCACTGTTCCCGAAGTACCCCAGCTGGCAACGGCCTCACCTGGAGTGATCACGCCGACACCCGCCGCGCCACAAGCGTTGTCGGCGCCGCCACCAACGACCGGAGTTCCGCCGCGCAGGCCCGTGGCAGCTGCCGCCTCGGCGGTCACGCGCCCGAGCACGTCGGCCGAGCCGCCGACATCGGGCAGCAGGGTGCGAGGCACATCCACGGCCGCCAGGATCGCGTCGCTCCACTCGAGCCGCGCCGGGTCGAACATGAGCGTGCCCGACGCGTCGGACGGCTCGCAAGCGAGCGTGCCCGTTAGGCGGTAGCGGATGAAATCCTTCGCCAGGAAGACGGTGGTGACACGGGCGTATGCGTCCGGCTCGTGCGCGCGCAGCCACAGGACTTTCGGGAGCGTGAACCCCTCGAGCGCCGGATTCCGCACCCAGTCGCGCAGTCGCCCCTCGCCGCCCGCGCGCCGTGTGATCTCGGCGCATTCGTCCGTCGTGCGGCCGTCGCACCAGAGCAGTGCCGGCCTAACGACCTGGCCTGCGCGATCGAGGAACACGGACGAATGCATCTGTCCCGATATCCCGACTGCCGCGACGCCGAGGTCGGGCCGCTGCGCCAGCGCACCACGAATCGACTGCACGGTCGCGCTCCACCAGTCGTCCGGATGCTGCTCGGCCCATCCTGGTCGAGGTGTGGAGAGCGTGAGCGGCGTGGTTGTCGCGGCGACGACCTCCCCGCTGGACGTAACCAGGATCGCCTTGACGCCGCTCGTCCCGATGTCGAGGCCGAGGTAGACGGAGTCGGCCACGTCAGCGGACCCCGAGCAACAGCTCCATCGTCAGCTGATCGAGCCGCTCGTACGCGTAGCCACGCTCGCGCAGGGCGGCGAGGTCGAAGCGCTCGTCCTTGATCTGTCGTGCGGCGTCGCGGGAGAATTTGACGCGGTCGCCAGCCTTGGCCCCGCGCTCGCGCAGCTCGCCAAGGAGGCCCTGGATTTCCGCGTCGGCGTTGAAGCGGGCGACCTTTTCCTTGAGGATGAGATACGTGCGCATACTCCCGCGGGCGAAGTCCCACACCCCCGCTTCATCTTCGGTTCGATAGGCATGACTGTCGAAGTGCCGCATGCCCTCCCAGTGCGAATCCTCGAGCAGCTTCACGAGGAAGAACGCCGCCTTCGGGTCCTCACTGCCGAACCGGAGGTCCTGGTCGAAGCGGCCCGGCTTCTGGGCGTTCAGGTCGATGTGAAACAGCTTGCCCGCCTCGAGCGCCTGCGCGACGGCGTGCGAGAAATCGAGCCCCGGCATCGTGTCGTGGGCGACCTCCGGGTTGAGGCCCACCATATCCGGATGGTCGAGTGTGTAAATGAAGGCGAGCATGTGGCCGACGGTCGGCAGGAAGATGTCGCCGCGCGGCTCGTTAGGCTTCGGCTCGAGCGCAAATCGGAGATCGTATTTCTGATCGCGGACGTACTCGCACAGGAAGTTGATCGCGTCGCGGAACCATTTGATGGCCTCCTGCGGGTCCTTGGCGGCGTTCGTCTCCACGCCTTCGCGACCGCCCCAGAACACGTAGGTCGTTGCGCCGAGCTCCACCCCGAGGTCGATGGCACGCATCGTCTTCTGCAGCGCGTACGTGCGCACCTCTCGGTCGTTGCTCGTGAACGCTCCGTCGCGGAACACGGGGTCGCCGAACAGGTTCGTCGTCGCCATCGGGACCTTCACGCCCGACTGCCCGAGCGCGGCCTTGAACTCGCGGACGATCCGGTCGCGATCGGACGCCGATGCGTCACGCGGGACGAGGTCGTTGTCGTGGAGGTTCACGCCATAGGCGCCCAGCTCACCGAGCTTCTGGACGATGCGGTTGGGGTCGATGGCGGACCTAACGGGATCACCGAACGGGTCGCGCCCGATGTTGCCGACGGTCCAGAGGCCAAAGGTGAAGTGGTGCTCGGGCCGGGGTGTGTAGGGGTCGTGAGAACTCATCGCTCGTCGTGGAGTCAGAATCAGTATTTAACCGCAGAGGACACAGCGGTCAAAGAGAACAACAAAGGGATTCAAATCACTGCCTAACTAGACTAGATGCCTGGGCACCGCGGCTTCCGTGGATCTGCCGGACATCGAAGCTGTTCATAGTACGCCAACGGGTGCTCGGGCTCCTCGTACCGGGCCGCTATTGGCAGGTGCGAAAAGGTCTGGAAGTACGTCAACGCCGCGTCGCGCCACCAGCGCGCCTCGCGAGCCTGAATCGACAGAAACGAGTCGACTTCCGCAAATCGCCCCGCGTCGATCGCCGATCGGACCGTTCCCCACTCCCGCCGCATCGCTCGCACCGAATCCACACCAGCGCTGTAGCGATGGACGAGCTCATCCCACAACGGGCGACCCGACGCCAATCGATCCGTCCACGCGATGTGATGGAACCAGAGCAACAGCGAATCGGGGACCGAACGTCGGCTGGCGTATCGTTCGCGGACCGGTGGGAAGTACTGCGCCACGGCATTGCTTCCCGTCGCCGTGCGGTCGAAGCCGAGACCTAACGAGTCCGCACGGTGGTAGTAGGACGGCGTCCAGTCCCGCCGCCCGCCATCCGCCCACGGACCGGGGCCATAGTGGTGTCCGGTCGCCATGATGTGCGCAAGGCCCAACGGGGTCATGTAGTTCACCACCGCCTCGCGCGACGTCAGCATCATCGATCGAATCGTCGCCACGGCACGTGGATCGTTCGTGAACGTCATACGTACCCATTCGTCCGCGATCGCACTCGACGAGAGATCGTGGTCCCACGCCAGCCGGCCGAACGCGTACCAGTTTGCCTGGTTGAACTGCGAGCCTGTCCAGTTTCGATCGCTGCCGACGTTCGCGACGCCGGCGATCCCGGTTCGGTTATAGCCGTGCAGCGACCCATCGATGACCTTCGCCACCGTCGAGCCGTTGCCCTTCGCCCACGTGTCCGCTCGCAGTGCCTCCTCGAAGAGCGGCGCCAGGAACACGAGGTGGGTGTCCTGTCCGAGATATTCCTTCGTGATCTGAAGCTCCATCATGAGCGGTGTCTTCGGCATGGCACCGAAGAGCGGATGGAACGGCTCACGTGGTTGAAAGTCCAGTGGTCCGTTCTTCACCTGCACGAAGACGTTCGATCGAAACGCGCCGTCGAGCGGATGGAACTCGTCGTACGCCTGCATGATCCGGTCGGCAGGGATCTCGTTGCTGTACACGAACGCGCGCCACATGACGACGCCGCCGTGCGGCGCAAGCGCGTCGGCGAGCATGTTCGCCCCGTCGGCGTGCGTGCGCCTGTAGTCCTGCGGCCCGGGCTGTCCCTCGGAGTTCGCCTTGACCACGAAGCCGCCGAAGTCGGGCACTGCCTTGTAAATCTCGTCGGCCTTCCGCTTCCACCACGCGCGCACGGCGGGATCGAGTGGGTCCGCGGTCTTGAGTCCCCCAAGCTCGATCGGCGCGCTGAAGCGCGCCGTGAGGAAGATGCGAATGCCGTACGGACGGAGCACGTTCGCGAGCGCGGCAACTTTCGTGAGGTACTCGGCTGTCAGCACGCGCGCGTTGGCGTTGACGTTCGTGAGCGCCACGCCGTTGATCCCGATGGAGGCGTTCGCGCGGGCGTAATCGCGGTAGCGGGGGGAGAGTTCGTTAGGCAGTGCCGGCCAGTCCCATAACGATTCACCGGCATAGCCTCGCTCGACGGTGCGGTCCAGATTGTCCCAGTGGTCCAGCATGCGAAGCTGGATCCGCGGCGCACTGACGACATTCTGTGCCGAGAGCGACGCGTTGGTCTGCACGAGGCGCAGCAGGTGAAACGCGCCGTACAGGACGCCGATGTCCCGATTGGCGGCGATGACGATTGCGCGGTGCCCGTGAAAGGGCACCGTGCGGATCACGAAGCCCTCGTTCCCCGCGGAACGGAGCGCGTCACCGAGCGGCAGGGACGCGACGAGTGGAGAGCCCGACGGCGTTCCGAGAATCAGCGTGCCGATCGACGTTGGCGCCGATGACCCAGTCGGCGCCCGGCCGAGTAACCCCGTTAGGCCGGTGATAAGCTCATCGCGGGCGGCGCGCAGCGTCGGCGAGTCCCCCTCCACCACAAGCCGCCGAAGCACCCCGCGATACTCGGCCCGCCGAGCCGGGTCGGCCACCAGTCGATAGCGCAGCCACAGGTCATAGCCGTCCTCGGCGCGCACGGTTACAGGCGTCGCGACGGCGAATAGAAACGCTACGTACCACACTAACGCGGGATGACGGGCACCCGGTCGTCCGCTGGGTCGGCCCACGACTGGGTTTGGATCAGCGGTGCCCATCCACAGCGCCCAGGTGAAGCATCGTCGACGAGCTGGATGCAGAGCTCGCCCGACGAATGAACCGGCTCCGATGATCGATGATTCATAGTTAGTGCCATTATTGGCACATGAAAGCGGCACCATAGCGTCACTACTAGTTCGACGGTGTCAAACGCCACTGAACGCGCTGAATCCGCCATCCACCGGGAGGACGACTCCAGTGACGAACGACGCCGAGTCGCTGCAGAGGTACTGGACGGCGGCGTTGAGCTCCTCTGGCCTTCCGAATCTGCCCATCGGCGTGTGCGCGATGATGGTGAGCGCGCGAGTCGTGAAGGACCCATCGGCGTTGATCAGCACCGCGCGGTTTTGATCGGCGACGAAGAACCCGGGGGCAATCGCGTTGACGCGGACGCCTTCGCCATACCTCCGCGCCATTTCGACTGCCATCCAGCGCGTGAAGCTGTCGACGCCAGCTTTTGCGATCGCGTAGCCGAGCGTTCCGCTGATCGCGCGATCGGCAGCCATCGACGAGATGTTCAGGATGACCCCCGATCGCTGTCGGCCCATGGCCTCGCCGAAGCACATCGATGGGCGGACTGTGCCCTGGAGGTTGAGTCGAATGACTTCCTCGAACGCGTCGGTCGGAACGTCGAACACCGGGTGGTTGTCGCTTCGAGCGCGGGCGACATTGCCGCCGGCTGCGTTCACGAGGATGTCGATCCGTCCCCATTCGCCGAGTAGTTGATCGCGGGCGGTCGAGAGCTGTGCTTCGTCGATGACGTCGGCGAGGAGCACCAGCGCGTCCGTACCCGCGTTCCTCAGCGCCTCCACCTTTCGCTCGGCCGAGTCCCGCCGACGGCCGAGGATCGCGATGCGGGCGCCGGCTGCCGCGAGTCCCGACGCGATGCTGCCTCCGAGGACGCCGTATCCTCCAGTCACGACGGCGACCTTGCCGTCGAGCGAGAATGGGCTGGGGTTCATAGAGTCATCTCAGGGCGAAATTGGGTCGGATCTGGAGTCGGACTCTGGTGTGCGGCGCAATCAAACGATGAAATAGGACTCTGACCCCAAACGGATCAATTGCATGCGTGACCGACACGAGGCGTCGGGGGTTCGGCACGACGAATCGCGAAACATTCTGGAGGCACGCTGTGCCGGCTGGTCTCGTCCGCATCGCTCGATCCACGTCTTTCGTTGCGCTCGCGGCGCTTGCCGCCGGGTGCTCCAACGCAAATCCGTACGGCCCCGACGACGCGCGGCTGGGGCGTGCGCGCGGTCCTTCGGGACTCGAGCAGCGGATCTCGACCACGGTCGAAGCCCCACCTCCGGGCAGTTCGTACACGGCACTACTCACGGCGACGTCCACCCTCGTGAACACAGGTTCGGCGTCCGCGCATCTGACGTCGCGCGTCTGCTTCTTCTTGCAGAGCGATGTGGAGACCACGGCCCAACTCGATCGGTTCGAGCCGCTCATCTCATGCGCCGCGGTGAGCGCCGAAGGCGATCTCGCCCCGGGGCAGTCCACTGAGCTCGTGGTGCAATTCGGCGTCCGATCGGCCTCGGGAACGTACTCGCTCAAGCTTCGGCACTCGCTCAACCCGGACTTCCGCGCCGAGGCGTCGTTCCGGATTCCGTGATGTGGCGTTGGATACCTAACGTCGTGCGCTGCTGGCGAGCCTAACGACGCACGCTCGCCGCGACGGCCGCGCTCACCGCCTTCACCGTGGTGTCCTGCAGCGCCAGGGCGTCGTTCGTCGTGCCATCGATCGTGCTCGCCCACACCGTGGAGTCGTTCGCCACGCTGACCAGCCGAACGCTCACACGCAATCGTTGATTGGCGCGCTGCACCGTGCCCTCGATCAGCATGGTGGCGTTGAGGGCACGCGCGGCGTCGGCCGGTGTTCGCACGCCCTGACGCACTGCGGCCGCCGTGGTCTGTGATGACACCCGGACTCCGGGCACCCGCGAGATTGCCGACGCGAGCTCCGAGGTGATCCCTTCGGCCGCTTGACCTGCCTGCGCGTCGCTGCCCACGCTCACGAGCGGGAACACTGCGACGGCCTGTGGCGTGGTGGTCGCCGCGGAACCCGCGGTCGCGGCCGCGACGCGCGCGGCGGAGTCTCGCGTCGCGCTCTTCGTGGAGTCGGCGGCGGATCCGGCAGGTGCAGCCGGCTCGGTCAGCACCCAGGCGACTGCGACCGCGGCGATCACCAGCACCCCGATCCCGATCTCCGTGTACCGCTTTCGCCGCTGCTGAGGCGCCTCCGCTGCCGAGTAGGTGTCGCTGACGTGAATCCCGGGGTCGTCGAGCATCCGCAGCACGTCGTTCGCGGACTTGGGGCGCTTTGCTGGCTCCTTCTCGAGACACTGCATGACGAGCGTGGACAACGGGACGCTCACGTCATAGCGCCGACTGGTGAGGGGCGCTGGTATCTCGGAAAGCTGGGCTGCGAGCAGTGCCTGCGGTGTTCGTCCGTGGAAGGGCGGCGCTCCTGTGAGCATCTCGTAGGCAACGATTCCCAGGGCGTAGAGATCGGCGCGGTGGTCGGTCGAGGGATCGGCCGCTGCCTGCTCGGGTGCCATGTAGGCGGGCGTACCGAGTGAGGTCCCCACACCCGTCATGGTTGGGGCGGCCGGCCGCACGCCCTGCTGCTGACGCGATGCGGAAATCGCCTTTGCGACGCCAAAGTCGGTGACGACAGCGGCGCCTGCGGCGAGGAGGACGTTGTCGGGCTTGATGTCGCGGTGGATGATGCCGCGGTTGTGCGCGAAGCCGAGCGCGCGCACGACGTCCTTGAGGATCGTGACGGTTTCGCGGACAGACAGCGGCCCGCGCATCATACGCGCGCGGAGCGACTCGCCGTCGATGAAGGGCATGACGAAGTACGGCAGCGTCCCGAGCTCGCCCGCGCTCAGCACCGGCACGATGTTCGGGTGTTGCAGCTGCGCGGCCAGCATGATCTCACGCTTGAAGCGTTCGGCCGAGATCGTGGCGGTCACCTGCGGCGGGAGGAGCTTGATGACGACACGCCGATCGAGCCGCTCGTCGCGGGCGACGAAGACGCGCGACATGCCACCGCCGCCGAGCTCGCGCTCGAGGACGTACGTGTCCGCGAAGTGGGATTGGAGGTCGGCGAGCAGGTCGGGCACCGCGTACAGCATACGCGCGGAACGCTCGGCGTCAACGCGGTGGCCGGCGGCTGTCGGCTAGACCGACGGTTCGTCCCGAGGCACCGGGCCGAAGGTGGCCGGCATGGTCAGCACTGCGGTCGGCAGGAGTCGATAACCGACGCGCCCGGTACTGGCCATGCCGAGCCGGATGGCGATTCGTCTTGATGCCTAACGAATCAGGCGTTGGTCTCGCGGTCGCGGTGCCTGGCCTCCTTGTTCGTAGATGGCAGGGTCTTCCGTGCGGACATCCAGCATTTGAACACCAATCTCGAGCATCGCGGGGGCGTGCGCGCGTCGGCGCTCTTTCAGCAAGGGCGGCGCCGGGATAGCGCGCCAAGGGAGAATTACGGCACGCCGATGCTTGCTGGCTCTTCATTTGTCCGCACTATCCCGCCCGAACACGCTCAGCCGTTGATCTCCGTATCTCCATTTACCGGAAGTGCATGCATTCGGCGAAGTCAGCGATGGATCACTCGGATGCGGCGGATCGCTCTTTGACCCTAGTGCTCCGCTCGCAACGAGCCGGAGTTGAGAATGAAAAACCTCGGGAAGCCACAGCGTCCCGGTCGTCGGAGAAAAAAATAGGAGACCAGACGTGCCGTCGGAGCCGTCACCGCGCCCGGGGCAAATCCGCGCCCATCGGCGTAATCGGTGTTGATTCGCGTTAGGTCTTGCTGTTCGGACCATCCCGGTAGAGGGACCAGGGAAGGGGCTAGGGTCGAGCCGGCACGTCCTCCCACTGCCGCAGCGGTGAGTCGAGCACGGACTGCTGGACGACGTCGGCGACGGCACGACGGAGCGGACCAATCTTCTGGTTGTCGCGCGTGGGGTTCACCCGATTGGTGAGCAGCACGACGAACAGCTCCCGCTCCGGATCGGCCCAGATCGACGTCCCGGTGAAACCCGTGTGACCGAAGCTCCGGAGCGAAAAGAAACGGCCCGCGCTCGACTGCGGCGACGGCGTGTCCCAGCCTAACGCGCGGCTCGCGTCAGGCCGCTGGCGGGAGGTCCAGCGCGCCACGGTGGACGGCTTCAACAGGCGTATGCCGGCGTACGAGCCTCCATTCAGCAGCATCTGCACGAACACGGCGAGGTCCCGCGCACTCGAAAAGAGACCGGCGTTGCCTGAAACACCGCCCAGCGCCCAAGCCGTCTCGTCGTGAACGACCCCCCACACCTGGCCGCCACGAAAGTCCTCTGTTTCCGTCGGTGCGATGCGAGGCTTGAGGGCATCGGACGGGTTGTACTGGGTATCCCGCATGCCGAGCTGCTCGAACACGTGCGACTGCACGAACTGGTCGAGCGTCTGGCCGGTGATGCGCTCGATGATGAACTGCATGAGCACCATGTTCCAGTCGGTGTATTCGACGGCCGACCCGGGCTCCCGAACGAGCGGGAACGTCACCATGCCGGCGAAGTACTGCTCGCGGCCTTTCGCCTCCGTCCAAAGGGGAAAGTTGGATCGGATGCCACTCGTGTGCGTGAGGAGCATGCGTACGGTGATGGTGCGCTTGTCGGGCACATCGTACTCGTTAAGGTAGCTGGCAACTGTGCGGTCCAAGTCCAGCTTCCCCTCTTCCTCGAGGATCATCGCCGCCGTGGTCGTGGCGACGACCTTCGTGAGCGATGCCAGGTCGTACATGGTGCTGTCGGTTGCCCGTGGCGCGCCCTTCGCCCAATCGGTGTGACCATACCCCTTGAGCAATACGATCCTGCCTCGCCGTGCGACCGCGATGGTTGCGCCGGGAGTCGCGTGGTCGGCTATCGCGGCCTTGATGATGGAGTCGAGCCGCGGAATGAGCCGGTTGGTCATGCCAACCACGGCCGGCTTTGCGCGCGTGAGCGTGACGCCGAACGACCGAACGGCGTTAGGCACCGCAGCCTGGGCGGACACGCCGCTCGGCGCGAGCATGAGGGCGAGCAGGACGGGACCGGCGAAACGAGCGAAACGAAGCATCGAGACGGGGTTGGTGAATCCGGACAGCACGCTAGAGATCCGAGCCGCACCTCTTGGACAGCCGCCTTTCGCCTGAAAGTGAATGGGGATAAGGTACCGCACGCGATCCATCCCTGTGGTATTACCTCCGCACCGCCCGATGCTCACTCGTCTTGTTGTCGCTCTCGGCGCCGCCCTGATGCTCGTCGCACCCGCACCGATCAGCGCGCAGCGCGCGGCTGGCAATGGGAGCGGCGGAGGCGGCGGCGGGCTGCCGCTCGTGCCAACGCGCCCATTGAAGTTCACGACCGACGAGGGGACGTGGATGTCCGTCGACGTATCGCCGGACGGGCGCACGCTCGTGTTCGATCTCCTCGGTGACCTGTACACGCTCCCGATCACCGGCGGATCGGCCGCGCGCATCACGAGTGGACAGGCGTTCGATGCGATGCCGAGCTTCTCGCCGGATGGCAAGCAGGTAGCGTTCGTGAGCGATCGCAGCGGTGCGCCGAACCTCTGGGTGGCCAATGCGGATGGAACGCAGCCGCGGCAACTGAGCCGGACCGAAGGGTTCGGCTACGATTATGTGTCGCCCACCTGGACGCCTGACGGCAACGCGGTGGTCGTGTCGCACAACGTCGGGCCAGCGCAGACAGGGCTGACGCTGCGTGGGTTCACGCCGTTCGAGCTGTATCTCTATCCGATCGCCGGCGGCGTGGGGCAACGCCTAACGGGTGGTGACCCGAACGCACCGGCCGTCACTGGCCGTAACGCATTCACCGCCCCGGCTTACCTGGGCGCTCGGTTCGCCGGGCCGCACACGATCTGGTACTCGAGCGGCGGCCAGACACCGCAGCTCTTCACGCTGGACCTCCCCACCGGGAAGTCGGTGCGCGGGTCGGTGCCGCGGGACATCGGCATGCGGCCGATCTTGAGCCCCGACCACCGGTGGCTGGTCTACGCGACGCGGCGTAACGAACAGACGTCCCTTCGCCTCCGCGAGCTCGCTACGGGTGACGAACGTTGGCTCGTGCGCAACGCGCAGCACGATCAGATCGCCACCAAGACGACGCGCGATCTCATGCCGGGCATGGCGTTCACACCGGATAGCAAGGCGCTCGTCACCTCGTACGGCGGCAAGTTCTGGCGAGTGGCAGTGCCCTCGGGCGAAGCCACGCCGATCCCCTTCACCGCCGACTACGATGAGATGATCGGCGCGTCGACGCAGTCCGCCTACACGTTCAACGACTCGACGGTGACGGTGCGGCAAATCCGCTGGCCACGTCTCTCGCCGGACGGAAAGCGCGTCGCCTTCATCGCGCTGGATCGGCTGTGGGTGGCCGACGTGCCAACCCGGCTTGTTCCGGGCCAGACCGTCGCGGCGACCAACGTCCATCGCCTAACGAAGTTCGATGTGAGCGAGTACAGCCCGGCGTGGAGCCCCGATGGTCAGTCGATTGCCTTCACGACCTGGGACGACAGCACCGGTGGCGAAATCTATCGTGTTCACGTCTCCGCCTCGGGTGCCACGCCCGGCGTGCCGCAGCGGCTGTCCAGCTCGAAGGCGTTCTACGAGAAGCTCGCCTTCACGCCCGACGGCACGAAGCTGCTGTTCGCGCGCGCGACGCGCACCGAGCGCTTCGAGAGCGACGAGCTGGGATTCGCCGAGCCGTCGTCGACGCACGCGGACCTCATGTGGATGCCAGTGTCATGCCCGTCGCCGAAAGCAGGTTCGGCGGCGACCAGTGGTTGC
The DNA here is from genome assembly GCA_036509075.1 of Gemmatimonadaceae bacterium. Taxonomy (GTDB): domain Bacteria; phylum Gemmatimonadota; class Gemmatimonadetes; order Gemmatimonadales; family Gemmatimonadaceae; genus JAJKIV01. The sequence goes on along the minus strand of DATCGG010000054.1, from coordinate 3,464 downwards.
GGAACTGCGACGACCATCACCCGACTCGAGTACCTGAGCCGCCTCGACCCTCCATACTACGGCGTGCCGCATTTCGGCCCGGATTCCTCGCGCATTCTGCTGTTCGACGCGAACGCGAATGGCCTCTACTCGATGCGGCTCGACGGAACGGACCGGCAGCTCATCGTGCGCGCAACCCAGCGGCCCTGGAACAGCAATGGCGAGGAACCCGTCGATGACGCGATTCTCTCGCCGAAGGGGGGCCGTCTCGCCCTTCTCGGTGGTCAGAACATGTGGCTCGCAACGGTCACGCCCGAAGCGACCACGCCGACGATCTCGCTGTTACGGCCTAACGCGTCACCCGTACCGCTCAAGCGCCTAACGAAGATCGGTGCGCAGTTTGCCGGCTGGAGCTCGGACGGACGCGTCCTCGAGTACTCGCTCGGATCGGCGCTGTTCCTGTACGACGTCGCCGCCGCCGATTCAATGGATCGAGTGTCGGCGAATCCCGAGCAGCCGGCCGCGTACGAGCCAACGCGCGTAGACATGACGATCACCGTACCGAAGGACCGGCCGAGCGGTGCGGTGGTGCTTCGCGGTGCCCGCGTCATCACGATGAAGGGCACGGAGGTGATCGAGAACGCGGACGTCGTGATCCGCGACAATCGCATCGCCGCGGTGGGCGTGCGCGGCCAGGTGCAATCGCCAGCGGGCGCCCGCATCATCGACGTCGCGGGAAAGACCATTGTCCCGGGCTACGTGGATACGCACGCGCACATGTATGCCCCAGGATGGGGGCTGCACCGCACGGAGCTGTGGCAGTACTACGCGAACCTGGCGTACGGGGTCACGTCCACACGCGATCCGCAGACCGGCAGCTACGACGTCATCGACTACAGCGACCGCGTTGAAACCGGCGACGTGTTGGGGCCGCGGATCTTCACGACCGCCAAAGGCTTCTTCGAGAACGAAGGAATCCAGACGCTCGATGACGCGCGGAACGCGCTTCGTCGGAACTCCGACTTCTTCAAGACGGAGACGATCAAGGCATACGCGGTGGGCGATCGACGGCGGCGACAGCTCGTCGCGCAGGCGGCACTGGAGCTCAAGCTCTCGCCAACGAACGAGGGTGATGCCGACTTCATGCTCGACCTGACCCACATGCTGGATGGGTACGCCGGCGAGGAGCACACGCTGCCGACGTATCCGCTCTACAAGGATGTCGTGCAGCTCATCGTGCAGAGCGGCATCACCAACTCGCCGGTGCTCACCCTCGCGTACGGCGGTCCGACCGTGCAGGAGTATTTCACGACGCGCTACGACATCCGCGGGGAGCAGAAGGTGCAGCGCTTCTGGCCCGAGAGCTACATCGAGCTGCGCACCGGCAGCTCGCAATGGCATCCCGATGACCAATACGCGTTCCCGAAGTTCGCCGCCGAGGCAGCGAAGGTCGCCGCGGCGGGTGGACGGATAGCGGTCGGATCACACGGAAACCTTCAGGGAATCGGGTACCACTTCGAGATGTGGGTCCTGGCCACCGGCGGCATGCCCGCGCACGAAATACTTCGGTCGGCGACGATGGTCGGCGCGCAGGCCATCGGCCACGCGCAGGACCTCGGATCGATCGAGCCGGGCAAGCTCGCCGATCTTCAGGTGCTCGACGCTAACCCACTCGAGAACATCCGCAACACGAATACGGTGCGGTACGTGATGAAGAACGGTCGGCTCTACGACGCGGCCACGCTGGACGAAGTGTGGCCGCGCCAGCGCAAGCTCCCCACGACGCAGTGGTGGATGGCCAGCGAGCGGCAGTGAGAGTGGCTCGTTGCGCCTCGACCGCCCCATCAGCAACTTGGCCTTAGCTCTACTCGCTCGCTGGCTACTCGAATGCCATACCGTCCCTCCGAATGGTGGGTGGAATCGACCCGATCTCGAGCGACGCCTTCCCCGCCGTGTTGGCGCGCTTGCTCGACGCGCGCGATCCCGGTGGTGAGGACGTCGCGTGGCGCGAGTTCGTGGACGCGTACAGCGCACTCGTGCTACAGGTCGCGCAGTCGACGGCCACGAATCGCGACGTTGCGATGGACACCTATACGTTCGTCCTCGAGCAGCTGCGCGAGCAGCAGTGTCGACGCCTGCGGGCGTACGGTGCGCGTAACGGGGCCCGCTTTTCTACCTGGCTGCTCGTGGTGGCAAAACGGCTCTGCGTCGATTTCCATCGTCGTCGCTACGGGCGACCACAGGGCACGACCGACGCTCGACCTCACGAGTTACCGTCCGTCGAGCGGTCGGCGCGGCGGCGACTCGTCGATCTGACGGCCGAGGCGATCGACCCTGACACGATCGCCGATGCGGAAGGCCGAGGTCCGGAGGCCGAACTCCGCCTTGGACAGTTGCGGCGGGCGCTGGCAGTCGCCCTGGAACGACTGGAGCCCGCTGACCGCCTCCTGCTCGCGATGCGGTTCGAGGACCAGCGACCCGCCGCCGATATTGCTCGCGCCCTGAGCTTTCCGACGCAGTTCCATGTATACCGCAGGCTCAACAAGCTGCTGGAGGAGCTACGCGCTGCCCTCGAATCGCGCGGCGTCGACAGTCCGGCGCCCTGACGCAACTCAGTGGCGCCCATCCGTCTTTAATGATTGACGACAGTCACCCTGCTCTTACTCCCAAGGACCGGCACGTCACGGTGAGCGAAACGAACGATCCGCATCTGAAAGACGATGTGCTGGCAGCCTATCTCGACAGAGCGCTGCCGGCGGCCGAGCGTCGCGTTGCCGAGGACCATCTCGCCGAGTGCGTCACGTGTCGTGACGAGCTCGTGGACATTTCGAAGCTCGTTGCGGACCGAGCTCGCGTGCGCCGATGGCCGCGGCTTGCGGCGTCAGTCGCGGCCGTTGCGGCGGCGGCCATCGCGTTCGCGGTGGTCGGCCCGTGGCGTTCTGCGCCGGGTCCGCGCGCGGCTCGTGATGATCGCATGCGCGAGTCCACACTCGTCGACGGCGCCAGCAGGCGAGCGGTTGCCGTCGTGACGCCGGCGGAGGGCGACACCGTGACCCCCGGCAGCCTGCGGTTCGCCTGGCACTCGGTGGCGCCTAACGCGACGTATCTGTTCAAGATTGCGGATGAGACGTCCGTTCGCTACAAGATCGACACCGCGGATACGACCGTCGTGCTCCCGGACTCCGTGCGACTCGAGCGCGGCCGAAGCTACAACTGGTGGGTGGATGCACTGACCGCCGACGGGCGGGCCTCGACCACCCGCGTCATGCAGTTTCGGACGTCGCAATGAACGTCCGTCGGCCATGCACGATCGCAGTTGTATGTAGCGCAGCGCTCGTTTCAGCGGCGTGCGAGCGTGAGGCACTTCCGAATCCGGCGACCGACTCCGCGTTCGTCCATGCCGAATCGACGTACAAGCGCGGCGCCATTGATTCGACGGAGACCGAGTTGAAGGCACTCCTCGCCTCGGCCGAATCCCGCGGCGA
>DATCGG010000053.1:0-10407 GCA_036509075.1 Gemmatimonadaceae bacterium | reverse complement strand
CCGACAGCGGGGCCACGGTGGCGAGGATCACCGCGGCGAGCGCGGAGTCCGGTCCCAGCACCAGGATGGGGTTGGGCCCGAAGACCGCGTAGGCGAGCAACGGGACGATCGTCGCGTACAGCCCGTAGATGCCCGGGACGCCCGAAGCTTCGGCGTAGGCGATGCCGACCGGCACGAGCATGGTCGTCATCACGAGGCCCGCGACGAGGTCGTAGCGCAGCCAGGCCCGCTTGTAGGTCCGCGCGACGCGGAGGCCCGGCAGCCAGCGCGTCCAGCCGATGTCGGCGGGGCGCGGGGTCCGCGTCGCGGCGGGAGGCCCGGCGATCGTCGAGGTCAACGGCAAAACTCGGTTGCGGCGGCGGTGAGTATGTCAGTCAGTTGACCTACTGAGGCGAGGTCGACCCACTCTTCGAGTGCGTGGGCGCCTGCGCCGGAAGGTCCGATGACCACCGTATCGATACCCGCGTCGGAGAGCAGTGCGGCGTCCATCCAGTACGGCTCTCCGATCACCTCGGGCTGCGCTCCGAGGACGTTGGTGGCGGCGCCGAGGATCGCGTTGACGATCGGAGCGTTACGCGCGACCTCGAACGAACCTCGCGTCAACATGGCGCGGACGTTCGCGCGGAACGTCGCGTCGTCCGCCGCCAGCGCGTCGGTGATCGCGCGGATCTCGGACAGCACTTGCTCCTCGGTCTCGCCCGGAATCGTGCGCCGTTCGATCTCGAGCCGGCATCGGTCGGCATAAGTGCTCGTCCCCGTCCCGCCGTGCAGCACCGCCGCGTGGAGCGACGGCGGACCGACGAGCGCGTGGGGATTCCGCGCGCGGAGGTCCTGCTCGAGCTTGTCGAGGCGGGCGAGGAATCGTCCCATCCGCATGTTGGCGTCGATCCCCAGATCGAAACGACTGCCGTGCGCGGCGACGCCTAACGTCTCAACCTCGATCCAGCTGAATCCGCGGTGCGCGAGACAGACCCGCAGCTCGGTGGCCTCGGTCACGACGGCCGCGTCAGCGCGGACGTGTTTGAGCACGTCGGCCATCCCGATGCTCGCCACCTCCTCATCGGCAACGCACACAACGAGGACATCGCCACGCAGCCTGGCGCCGGCATCGCGAAGCGCCTTGACGGTCGCCAGGCATGCGGTGACACCACCCTTCATATCGTACGCACCGCGGCCATACAGCTTGCCGTCTCGGATCGTGGCCGAGAACGGCTCGGGCATGGCGGCAACGCCGACGGTGTCAACGTGACCATACAGCAGTAGCGATCGCCCCCCGCCACTTCCCGGCAGGCGGCCGACGACGCTGACGCGTCCCGGTTCGGGCTCGTACTCGGTGGCCTCCATGCCTAACGCACGCATCATCGTACCGAGTCGGGTCGCGATCTCGCGCTCGTCGCTTGGCTCACCATCGGCGAACGCCGGGTTGATGGACCTGGTGCGAACGAGGTCCGCGAGCGTCGATGCGATGTAGTTGGCGTCGGCCATAGTCGGGTGGACGTGGTCCAGAATGCTAGCCATTCCGGACCAATCCGGAATGCCCTCGTCGGCTGTCCCTACGGGTGCGCCCGTGCAATTCGCATCGCCCGGGTGCCATTCGTGCCAATTTCCGGACCCGGCCCCTCCACCATCCGGTACCATGTTGCGAAGTACCCGGGGCGGTGGTTGCCGCCTCGGACCTATCCCGTCAGGCCCGGCTCACTCGAGCACGGCGCCAGCGCGGGCGACATCTCGCAGTAGGGAGACGAAGCACATGCGTAAGACCCTGACCAGAATGGGATTCGGCTTGGCCCTTGTCGTTGGCGCCGCCGGTGCGGCTGCCGCGCAATCCACCCCGAATGCTCGGCCCGACACCACGCAGCGCGACCACCGCAAATGGGACGGCGAGCATGGCGGCCGTCGCGGCGGCCCGGGTGGCATGCTCCTCAAGGGCATCAACCTCACGGACGCGCAGAAGGACCGGCTCAAGGCGATTCGGAAGGAGCAGGAACCGGAGATGAAGAAGACCCGCGAGCAGTTCGGCGTGGTCATGAAGGAAGCACGTGAAGCGCGCGAGCGTGGCGACACCGCCACCGCACGTGCGAAGATGGAACAGGTTCGCGGACAGATGGAGCGTCAGCGCGATCAACAGATCGCCACGCTGCGGACCATCCTGAATGCCGATCAGCAGAAGCAGCTCGACGCGAACATTGCTGCCATGAAGGAGCGGCGCGAGCAGGGTGGACATCGGAACCACGGTGACCAGTCCCGTGCTGGTGGCGACAGCCGCTAGCCGATCGACGGGCGACGGGCGATGGCGTGTACAGCGCAGTCCGCAGTTCTCCGTCGTCCGTCGTCCGTCCCCAGCAGTCCGCGCCTCAGCGCTGCGACACGATCAACGAATACGCGCCGGTGACGGACCCGGACAATGTGTTGGCCCAGACGCGATATGTGCCGGCGGGGACCTGGCGCTCGATCCGTGCGTTCCGACCTCCGCCGGAATTGTCATCCTCCGCGAGGAGGGCACCGCCGGCGTCGAACAGTCCCAGGTAGGAATCGACGTCACCGCTCGTCATGTCGACCTGGATCGTTCCGGCTGCCGGCAACGCGATCTCGTAAATATCGACGTACGAGTCATCGAGTGTGTACTCGCAGTCACCTAACGCGAGCGTGCCGTCGGCCCGCTCGCCGAGCGGCAGCGTCCTGACGAATGGGCAGACCTCGGCCGCGTACGCGACGCGCACCTGTGCGCTGCCGGTCCGCCCTTCGCTCGACGCCACGACGGTGAGCGGCCCGCCCGGGGCGCGCCCGCGTAGGACCCCGGCAGCCGATACATCGACGACGCTCCGGTCGGGCGTCGTCCACGTCACGGTCCGGCCGCGAATCCGACGGCCATTCGCCGACTGGAGCTGCACGACGAGTTGGCGTGCGAAACCGACATAGACGACCGGCGCAGCGGGGAACACGGTCACGGTGGCCACGGCCGGCCCGCTCACCGTCACCGGGACGGTCGTGCTGATCGTCGTATCATCGGTCATCCGCACGATGATGCTCGCCGTCCCGTTGGTGACGCCGGTGACGTCCCCTGCGGCATTGACGGTGGCGATCTCGCTATTCGACGAGAACCAGGTGACGGTTCGTGCTTTCGGGTTCCGCAGCCTTGCCGTGAGCGTCGCCGTCTGCCCATCCTCGATCGTCAGCTTCGCCGGTTCGACGAACACCGCGGGCGGCAACGGTCTCGTCGAGTCGCAAGCCTCGAGGCCCAAGCCTATCGCCAGGGCGAGCAGCTCGAATCGGTGCATGCTTACAGAGCTACAGCGCGGATCATGCAAGCGCGAGAGTTCTGTGACGAAAACGGTCGCGCGCAAGCCGCGTGCTGCCTTGACGCGCGGAACGCGACACCTCACCTTGCGATCATGTCGCAGAGACTCGCGCCCGTCTTCCTGAATACCAACGATTCCGACGCCACCCCGCGCACGGGGTGGGGGCGGAGGCGCATGCGGGCGTAGTACACGCTTCGAGCAGCGACAACCGAACCTCATGGCCCGTGGATATCCACGGGCCTTTTTTTCGTTCCGATTCACCCAGCTTCTCATGCACCGCTCGGCCATAGCAGCCCTCAGGGGCCAGAACCAGCTCGAGGCGACCGTCGCCGGGTTCGTTGTCACGGTCCGTGTCCTCAAACGGATGATTTTCGTCGTCGTGCAGGACCGGAGCGGGCGCGTTCAGGTGACGATCGAGCGCTCGCAGCCACCCGCCAGCGCGAGCGACCTCGAAACGACCGCGCTCGGCCTAACGAGTGGATCGGCTGTCCGGGTGAGCGGGACGGTCGTGACCAACGCAGCGGTGAAGACCGGCGGCGTCGAGCTCGTCGCGCGGTCGCTGGAAGTTGTCGGCGCCGCGGAACCGGGGCTACCGATTGACGAACATTCGGCGTCCGACCTCCAGCTCGACTGGCGGTTCCTCGCCCTCCGCCGGCCGGAAAACCTGCTCGTCTTCGACGTGCAGGCGACGGTCGAGCGTGCGATGCGCGACTACTGGACGACCCACGAGTTTCTGGAATTGCACTCGCCGAAGCTCATGCACAGCGCCAGCGAGTCGGGAGCGGACACGTTCTCGACCCGGTACTTCGATCTCGGGAGCGCGTATCTCGCGCAATCGCCGCAGTTCTACAAGCAGATGGCGATCGCGGCAGGCTTCGAACGGGTGTTCGAGATCGGGCCCGTGTTCCGCGCCGAACCGTCGCTCACACCGCGACACGCCGCGGAGTTCACGAGTGTGGACGTCGAGATGGCGTGGGTGGAGTCACACGAGGACGTGATGCGGATGGAAGAAGAGTGGCTGCATTCCATCCTCTCCGAAGTGCGCCGTCAGCATGGCGAAGCAATCGAGCGAACGTTCGGTGTCCCTGTGATCGTGCCACCGTCGAGCTTCCCGCGTCTGTCGATGCGTGACGCGCACGTCCTGTTGCGCGAGCTCGGTCACGAGATCGCGCCGACGACGAAGGCGGGTGACATCGATCCCGCCGGCGAGCGAGTGCTCGCGCAGTGGGCGCTCGACACGCACGGCAGTGAGTTTCTCTTCCTGACGGAGTATCCGACATCGCTTCGGCCGTTCTATCACATGCGGGTCGAGCATGATGCGTCGCTGACGAAGAGCTTCGACCTGATGTGGAAGGGCGTGGAGATCACGACCGGCGCGCAGCGCGAGCATCGACACGCCGTCCTGTCTCGTCAGGCGGAGGAGGCGGGCTTACGCACGTCAGTTGCGTACTACCTCGATTTCTTCCGCTACGGCTGTCCGCCGCACGGCGGGTTCGGCCTCGGCCTCGCTCGACTCGTCATGCTGATGCTGGGGTTGCCGAGTATTCGCGAGGCGACGTTCCTGCATCGCGGGCCGACGCGCCTGACGCCCTGACCGTCGTCAGCTCTGCTTGGTGGCGTCCAGGTGACAGAGCGGCTCCCACGTCTCACCGTCGCTCGTGATCTCCCAATCGATGGTCATGGTCTGCCCGTCATGGCCGAAGGCCCAGGTGGCACGCTCCCAATCACCGGTGAACGACCAGACGCCCTCGCGCTGCGTCACCCGATACGTTCGCGCGAAGCCCAGGTTGTCAACGTTGTACGAGGAATACTGTTCGGTCGTTGCGTCGTACCGAATGATGTTGAGGCCGATGTGGTGGTCGCTACCAACCCGATGGTCCCAGTGGCCGAGGAGGAAGAAGCGTCCCGGCAGCCACGTGTAGCTCTCCTCGCCGGTGACTGGTGTGGTCGGAGCGTTAGGCGCTGCACCTGACTCGTGACCGGCGACCTTCCACGTACCGATGAATGGCTCGAGGCGTCGATGCGCCTCGGTGATCACCGGCGCGGGCTCGGGGTTGGTGTGTGCCGTAGCGGGGAAGACACGGGGCGGGTGCTCACCCTGATGGTTGATCGGATCGAAGGACTCCATCGTGACACCTCACATCATCTTTGCGGCGAGTGCTATCAGCCATCGGCCATCAGCTACTGCCTAGCCTTTGGTCGCGGCCGCTGACTACCAGCTAAGGGCTATTAGCTCTTAGCGTACGACAACTTCGGGTACCACGACGTCCCGCGCCCTTCCGGCGTAAAGTCGAAGAGATTCCACAGCGGCCAGATCATGTCCACGTGCCGGAAGTCCTGGCCCGGCTCGCTCGGCGCGTAGAGCAGCTCCGTCGCGTACGAGTGATATACGCCACCATTGCGCTTCACGAACACGTTCAGCATGGGCATCTGAGCGCCGTCCGCCGTCTCGCCGTGATAGTCGTGGTTGTAGCTGTTGCGGGACGAAGACACGAGGCGAAGGTTGCGCCAGCCGCGGTCCTTCGCGACCTGCCTAACGCGCTCGATGGGTGACTTCGCCACCACCGCGAAGCTGACCCGGTCGCGGACGTGCGGAGCGCCACCGTCCAGGCCGTCGAGGATCGATGTACACATGTTGCACGGCGTCGCCATCTCGGGGCCGTACATGTAACTGTAGACGAGCAGCGTCTGCTGGCCAGGCGCGAACAATCCGGACAGCCGAACTGGTTGGACGCGCTCCGCGCCCGACGGATCGACCACGATCTCATCGAACTCGTAGTCCTCGGGCACCACGCCGCCCGCCGGCATCCCGCGCCGAAGCGCGGCGACCTCCTCGATGTTTCGGCGCAACTCCACCTCCGCCGTGAGCAGCGCCTCGCGCGCGTCACGGTACGCTGGGGTCTCGTTCGGGAACCTCACCGAGGATTTCGAGGGCATGAGAACGCTCCCGTTAGGCGTCGACCCGCCGTGGTGATTCAGCCGCCAAATTCGCGGTACCAGGCGCTGAACGCTCGCTCGAAGAACACCTTGTTGAACAGCGTCCATTCGCCGAGGGACGCCGGCAGCGTGAACGCGGCGCCGGCATCGGCAGCGGAGGTGCCGGCGTCGTGTGCCTTGCGCGCCGCCCGTTCCACTTCGCCGAGCATCGCGACATACCGGTTGAACTCCGGCTCACTCGCCAGCGCGCCATGGCCTGGAACGTAGACCGATTTCTTGTCCCGACGCAGCGCGTTGACTGAAGCGGAGAGCTTCGATGGGATCGCGTCGACGTAGTTGGGGAACATGTTGTTCCACACGAGGTCGCCACAGAAAACGACGCTCGGGTCATCGACCTCGAGCGACAGGTCGCTGTCCGTATGGCCGCTCCTCGGGACGATGCGCACGCGGCGATTCCCCAGGTCGATCGTGCTCTCTCCGGAGCCTGGCACCAGGACGGTCTGCTGCAATGCCGCGGTGCGCGCGTCGTCGGCAGGCTGATTCCTTTGAAGCACGAGGTCGCGCGTACGCTCGGTCGTGCGCACCGCCGGCTTTCCGTTCGCACCGTCCGGCGAGAGGTAGCCGGCCACGCCGTTCGCGTGGTCGGCGTGATAGTGCGTGACGACGACGTGCGTTGGCCAGCGGCCCGTGAGCTCACGGGCTTTCGCGCCGAGCCAGGCAGCGCCTGCCGGCTGGTTGAATCCCTCGATCGCGACGACACCCGAGCGGCCAGCGATGATGCCGCCGTTCGAGAGTGTCGTGCGATCGCCGCCTAACGGCGTCGAGATCAGGGCCCAGATGCCGTCAGCGACCTGTTCGAGCGACCCGAACGGCTCGCTGGCGACGACCGCACCAAGTGGCGTTCGAGCCCACGCGGCACGCAGCGCCTCAGGCGCGACCGCGGCGGCGAGAGCAAGGTGAGCGGCACACGTGCCGGAGCGGACGACGAAGTCGCGACGGGATATGGTTGACATGGCTGTCGAGGCTGGACGTTGAAGCTAGAATACCGTGAAGGGTGTACGAGAACCAGCAGCGTCCGAGCTAGAGGAATTCGTCATGAGCACCGTCACGGGAATTCATCACGTTACCTGCATCGCCGGCGATCCGCAGGAGAACGTCGACTTCTACACCGGCTCCCTTGGCATGCGGCTCGTGAAGAAGTCAGTGAACCAAGACGTGCCGGACACCTACCACCTGTTCTATGCGGATGGTGAGGCGCACCCCGGCGCCGATCTAACGTTTTTCCCGTGGCCAAAGCTGCCACCGGTGCAAAAGGGGGTTGGGCTCGCGGTCGAGGTCTCGCTGGCGATTCCGAAGGGCTCGCTGGAGTACTGGGAGGATCGACTTGCGTCAGTGGGTGCGAACATCGGCGGTCGGGAGGTTCGCCACGGTGAACACGCGGTGCGCCTGACGGATCCGCACGGGCTCGAGCTCGCGCTGGTGGAGACCGCGGACGAGCGCGAGTTCGCGGCGTGGTCGCAGAGCCCGGTGCCGGCATCGCATCAGATTCGCGGACTCCACGCGGTGCGGCTCTGGGAACGCGACATCACCGAGACGGCGAGCTTTCTCATCGAGACGCTGGGGTTCGCGATGGTGGGTGAGGAGAACGGCTGGCGTCGCTACGCCATCAACGGCGGCGGGTCGGGACGCCACCTCGACATCCGCGCCGTGCCTAACGAGCAGCGCGGCTCGTGGGGGACGGGCGGGATTCATCATGTCGCGTGGCGCGTGCCCGACGACGCCGCGGAGCTCGCGGTGCGGGAACGCATCTCGGCCGCACGGCGCCGGCCCACAGAAGTCATCGACCGGTTCTGGTTCAAGTCCGTCTACTTCCTCGAACCCGGCGGGGTCCTGTTCGAGATCGCTACCGACGGACCCGGATTCACGGTCGACGAGGACCTCGCGACGCTCGGCGAGCACCTGGTGCTGCCGCCGTGGCTCGAGCAGCATCGGCGGGAGATCGAAGACGCGTTGCCGCCGTTGGCGGTTCGCGTCTAGCGGGCTGCTGGCTGCTTGCTGGGCTGACGGTCGGCATCGTGGCCTGGTCGGCGGGGCATCGGGGTTCGTCGGCGGCGCCGGCTGCGAGCGCGCCGCACCGACGAGGCTGCGCCCCGCGCTCCTGGCGCGATGATCCAAACGTGCCCCGAGCCACGATGATCTCAAACAAGCACTGGCGTGACCACGCGACCCGTGTCCGAGTTGTCTGATGGGCCAGGCGAGACCGATGATCCGAGATGCCACGAAAGAAACCCAAGCCAGCTGCGTCCAGGAACACGGCGAAGACCAGTCCCCCGTCGGTCGTGTTCGAGCCCCGCCACCCGACACTGACCGCGACCGCGTGCTTCGTCCTCTGGATCGCGCTCATGTCGCTCCCGATGCTCGGCGGTGCGTTCCTCGCCACCGAGTACAACGACCAGTACTCATCCGGCTACGCGTACCGCGCGTGGGCAGCCGAATGGTGGAAGCGGCTCGGGCACGTGCCGCTGTGGAATCCGGAGATCTTCGGCGGCATGCCGTTCGTCGCCGGCATGAGCGGTGACCTGCTGTATCCGACCGCTTGGCTCCGACTCGTCCTGCCTACCCACGTCGCGATGAACCTCGGGTTCGTCATCCATTACGTGCTCGCCGGACTCTTCACCTACTGGTTCCTGAGACGCTGGCGAGTGTCGTGGACCGGCGCGGTCGTCGGGGGACTCGCATACCAGCTGGCCGGTGTGATCGGGTCGTACGTGAGCCCGGGCCATGACGGCAAGCTGTTCGTGACCACCATGCTTCCGCTTACACTCACTGGCCTCACGATCGGCATTCGCGACCGGCGCCTCGAGGGGTACGCGATCGTCGCGTTGGCGGTAGGACTGATGATGCTGAGCCCTCATCCACAGATGGCGCAGTACGCCCTGCTCGCAGCGGGAATCTTCGCACTGTATCTGGCGTTAGGTGATGGGTCGGTCACGACGCCAAAAACGCGCGTGTCATCGCTCGCGCTTGCCGCGGCGGCGGTGGTCGTAGGCGTCGGCGTCAGCGCGATCCAGTACGTGCCGTTCTACGCGTATATCCCATACTCGCCCCGCGACAGCTCGGTGCTTCATAACTTCGAGTGGTCTGCCGCGTACGCGATCCCGTGGGCACACGTGCCGGAGCTCGTCATCTCCCGATTCACCGGCGAGACGTTCAACGGCACCTACTGGGGGCCTAACGGGCTCAAGCTCCACTCGGAGTACCTCGGGCTGCTCATCGTCGCCCTTGCCATCGTGGGTGCAGCGGACAAGCAGCGCCGGCGGATGATCCTCTGGCTCGTCGGCATCGGGCTCCTGTTCCTCCTCGTCGCGCTCGGCGCGTCGACGCCGTTCTTCCGCCTGTGGTGGGAAGTCGTTCCGTTCTCGAAGTCCATGCGTGCGCCCGGCATGGCGCTCTTCATCGTCGCGTTCGTGACGGCCGTGCTGGCGGCGTTCGGAGCGGATCGCGTGGCGAGTGGCACGGCGCCGCGATTCGCGCGCGTCGCGCTTATCGTCGGGGCGCTCGTCGCGCTGCTCGGGCTCACCGGAGCGCTCGGTGCAACGGCCGAATCGTTAGGTCGAGGGGTCGAGGGGAAGCTCGGGCTGCCACAGCGTGGGGCGATGGCGGCGGCCGCGGCTGGCACGATCCAATGGAGTGCCCTCGTCGCCGGACTGATGCTGGCGAGCGCCGGCGTGATCGCGTTCGCGCGCGCGCGAGGTCTTGCCGCGCCGCGCGTTTTCGCGGGCTTGCTGATCGCGTTGGTTGGCACCGATCTCTGGCTCAACGACCGCGCGTTCTGGAACTACAGCAATGCGCCCGAGGAGCTCTTCGCCGGCGACGCCATCAAGACGCGGCTGCGCTCAGCTCCGCGGCCGTTTCGCGTGTGGGATGTGGACGTCTACCCCGGCGCGGCACTCATGGCCGACGACATTGCTCAGCTCTACGGTCATCACGGCAACGAGCCGCATGCGTTCGACGTCGTGAACGCACGCGAGGGGGAAAGTCTATCGTTCGCGCGGGCCGGCGATCCGCAGATCCTCGATCTCTTCGCCGTCAACTATCTGATTGTTCCGGCGGCATCGGCGCCCGACACGCTCCCGGGCTTTCGCCGAACCGTAACGAACGGTGCGACGTC
>DATCGG010000052.1:0-8075 GCA_036509075.1 Gemmatimonadaceae bacterium | reverse complement strand
GTAGACCGCCTCATGTTCCGGCCGTACGCCTACCTGCACGACCCTGCGTCGGTGAACCGCGTCTACCTCCGCTCCACGTATCGTGGTACGACCACGACGTTCTGGAACACCGAGTACGCACGCTATCTCGATCTGAAGCGGTGGACGACGTCGTTCGACCTGTGGTCCGGATTTGCGAACCGCCCGATGGCTGTCGGACTCGGCGACGCGTCTCGCGAGCGACCAGTGGCCGCCGTCAACGCGACGTTCTTCAAGTTCTTCGACGCAAGGCCGGCGTTAGGCCGCTTCTTCGTGCCGGCCGAGGACACGACGCCAGTGGGCGCCAACGTCGCGGTCCTGGGCTACGGCTTCTGGCAGTCCGAATACGGCGGCCGCAACGTGCTCGGCCAGGTGCTGCAGGTCGGCAACATCCCGGCGACGATCATCGGCGTCGCCCCCGAGGGCTTCGCCGGCGTGACCGACAACGATCCGCCGGCCGTGTACATCCCGATCACGACCTACGCGGGCAGCAATCCGAGCGAGCGGAAGAATCCCCAGTACTACACACGCTACAACTGGGGCTGGATGGAGATGATGGTGCGTCGGAAGCCGGGCGTGACGGTCGAGCAGGCGTCCGCGGACTTGAGTCAGGGCTACACGCGAAGCTGGAATGCGGAGCGTGCGATCGATGCATCGCTCACGCCGCTGGAGATGGCCAAGCCCGTGGCGATCGCCGGCGCGATGAAGGTCGGCGCCGGTCCCGAGCCGAGTCTCGAGGCACGGACGGCGCTGTGGGTGAGCGGGGTGGCGGTTATCGTGCTCCTCATCGCGTGCGCGAACGTCGCGAATCTGTTCCTCGCCCGGGCACTTCGCCGCCAGCGCGAGATCGCCGTCCGGCTCGCGTTAGGTGTCACTCGGCGTCGACTGCTGACGCAAACCCTCACCGAGACCCTGGTGCTCTCGCTGCTCGGCAGCATCGCCGGGATCGTCGTCGCCCAGTGGGGCGGCCTCGGCATTCGGCGACTCCTCATCACGAGCGAGAACGCGTCGCTCGATGTGCTGACCGATTGGCGCACGTTAGGCGTGGCGGTCGGCGTGGCGCTGATGGCGGGGCTCATCACGGGCGTCGGGCCGGCGCTGCTGTCCGGTCGAGGAGATCTCACGCGTGCGTTGCGCGCGGGCGTGCGCGAGGGCACGCACCAGCGTTCGCGTACGCGGATCGTGTTGCTCGTCCTGCAAGGCGCCCTGTCCGTGGTGCTGCTCGTGGGTGCGGGGCTGTTCGTGAAGAGTCTCCAGCACGTGAAGGCGATGCGCATCGGCTACGACGCCGATCCGGTGCTGCTGGCATCGCGCAACATGCGCGGGATGGACATGGATGACAGCGCGCGGGCGCGTATCGGGCGCGAGCTACTGGCGGCGGCGCAAGCGATCCCGGGCGTCGAGTTTGCGACGTACGTGAGCAGCGTCCCGTTCTGGAGCACGTCGTCCACGGATCTCTTCGTCACAGGGATCGACTCGGTGCGGAGGCTCGGCCGCTTCACGTTCCAGACCGCGACGACGGATTACTTCAAGACCATGGGGACGCGCATCGTTCGCGGCCGCGCTTTCACGGCCGATGATCGCGCCACCGCGCCGCGCATAGCCGTCGTGAGCGAGTCGATGGCGAACGTGCTCTGGCCCGGAAAGGAGGCCCTCGGCCAATGCATGCGGGTGCACGCGGACACAATGCCGTGCACGACGGTCGTCGGAATTGCGGAAGACATCGTCCAGAACGACCTGACGACGAACAAGCGCTATCAGTACTACCTGCCAATGGAGCAGGCGGTCCACGCGAATGGATTTGCGGTGCTGCTCAAGATGCGCGGCAACGTGGCCGCCCAACGGGAAGCCGTGCGCAAGGCGCTCCAGAAGGTGATGCCCGGTCAGGCGTACGTGACCGTGAAGCCGTTCGCGGAGATCGTCGATGGACAGCGACGATCGTGGCAGATGGGGGCGACGATGTTCGTCGCGTTCGGCGTGCTCGCGCTGGTGGTGGCCGCGGTCGGTTTGTACGGGGTGATCGCGTACAGCGTGACGCAGCGCATGCACGAGCTGGGTGTGCGCATGGCGTTAGGCGCCCAGGCGGGCGACATCCGTCGGCTCGTCATGAGCCAGGGCGCGCGATTCGCCGGCGCCGGCGTGGCGTTAGGCATCGTGCTGGCCATCATCGCCAGCAGGTGGATCGAGCCGCTCCTGTTCCAGCAGTCCGCGAAGGATCCGGTGGTCTACGTGCTGGTGGGTGGCGTGTTGATGGCTGTCGCACTGGCGGCGAGCGCGGTACCGGCTCGGCGTGCCGCGCAGGCGGATCCGAATTCGGCGTTGCGATCTGAATAAGCCGGGGACGGGCGTCGCCCGTCGCCCGTCCCCCGTCCCCGATTCAGTACCGCGCACGCCTCACGTCGACACCACGCTTCCATACCCGCACAATCCGCCTCGTGTAAAGAATGTCCGCCGTCGGATCTCCTTCCACGAGCAGCAGGTCGGCGCGAAGCCCCGGCGCGACGCGGCCGCGATCGTCGAGGCCGAATGCGCGTGCGGGCGCTGATGTAGCAGCAACCAGCGCCTGTGTCGGAGTCAGTCCTGCCCTGACGAGCAGCTCCATCTCACCATGCAGTGATGCGCCGTAGGTCGCGCCGGGCGCCGGCGAGTCGGTGCCGGCGAGCACCGGCACTCCCCGCGCCGCCATCGCTCGAATCGCCTCGTTCGTTCCATCGCACGACGCGGCCGTCTGCTTCCACGGGATCGTCATTCTCGAACGGTACGGCAGCCTAACGAATGGCGCGAGCAGCGAATCCCCCATGATGGCGGCACCGCTCGGTTGGCCGCAGAGCGCGTACATGATCGTGAGCGTCGGGACGACGAACGCGCCGTGGCGCGCGACAACGTCGGCGAAGTCGCTGCCGACGGAAGGCGCCGCGAAGAGATGCGCCAACCCATCAGCACCCGCCTCGATCGCCGTGCGCGCCTGCGCTTCGGTGCCCACGTGGACCACGGCGCGCTTCCCGTGCTTGTGCGCAGCGCTGACCAGACTGATCAAGGTTCGGCGGTCCATCATCGGAAGTGGTCGCCCGAGCCCGGCGAGATCATCGAAGACGATCTTGATATAGTCGGATCCTTCGGCGATGCGCGCGCTCACGAACGCATCCGCGTCGGCCGAATCGGAGATCGTGGGAGTCGGGGGTCCGCCCATCTGCGTTGGATGCCCGCCCGGGACCGTGGCGCCGATGCCCGCGGTCCGCAGCGCGGCCATGTCGGGAGCGTCGGCGGATCGCAGTGCCTTGATGACCTCGTAGCGCGGCCCAGCGGACCACATGTCGAGCACGGTCGTCACGCCGAGCGAGAGCGCTTGACGCAAATCGGCGGCGGCGCTGTCCGAGAGATGAACGTGTGAGTCGATCAGCCCCGGAAGCAGAGTTCGACCGGTTCCATCGACGACCGTTGCGCCTCGAGGAACAGTGAGCCGCGACGAGCTCACCTCGCTGATCACGCCGTTCGAGATCAACACATCACGACGATCGAGCGCGTGTTCGCCATCGAAGACGCGGACGTTCTGGATCACGAGCGTCGATTGTGACTCGGTAGCTCGCGACCCGATGGCGAAGGCAAGGAAGATGAGACTCGCGACAGGTGACCGCACGTGGGCTCCGGTATCTGGTTGGCGGCGGTAGCGTCGGACTCAAAGTGCAACGCTGCCCGACGTTTGATGCACCGAACTGCGAGAATGGTTGGCTGCGCCGCCTGCCGCCTGCCGCCTGCCGCCCGTCAAACAGTGATGCGTCTCACGCGATCTCGGTGCGCCCGAGCGAGCGAGTGTCTCTGTGGTTCTATGAAGCGTCCAATGACAGGGGCGCGCGCTCGCAGAGCCTCATGTGCCCGCTGATCTCAATTCTCCTCGGAGCTTTGCGCATGCGCAGTCGCAGCAAACACCTCGTCGCCGCCGTCGCAGTTCTGCTGGTCGGGTGCACGTCTGGCGGAACGGTCATCGTTCGCCAACCGCCGCCACCCGCGCCGATGCCGGTGATGATCGACCCCCTCGAGGTCGACGTCACGCGCCCGCACAACGGGAAGATCTACGTCCAGACGAACCGTGCGGCATACGTCGCCATCGTCGAGATCGTTCCGGAACGTGGTGCCACGCTCGTCTATCCCGTGTCCGGGCGGCAGCGACAATTCGTGGTTACGGGACTGCGCGACGTTCCCGTGTGGTGGGAGCCGACGCGCGTGACATATCGCGGCGTCGGGATGTCGTCGCGCTCGAATCCCACGCGATACATCTACGTGCTCGCGTCGGATGAGCCGCTTCGCATCCCGGCGGCTGCCTTCCGGGGCGGTTACCTCCACGAGTCGCTCGCGAATCCCGCCTATCGGGCGACGAATCCGTACGCGACGATGCGCGCGCTCGCTCGCGACTTCGTGGCGCCCGTGATCGACGAGCGGTGGGCCGAGGACGCCTATGCGCTCTCGGGGTCCTATGCGAACGAGCGATACCGGGTGACGCGCGTCTACTGCCGCGATGGGTCGGTGTATGAGGTTCCGGTCGACCTCGCGGACCATGTCTGGTGCCCGGCGCAGCCTCGCGATACATGGGACGGTACGGGTCGAGTGGCCACGACGGAGCCGACGGGCTCGCGGCGCCCGCCGTTTCGTCCCGACTCGGTGATCGCCGACAACGGTCGTCGGGTGGCGGTACAACCGCCCGCCTCGAACGGTCGCGGGCCCATCCAGCGGGTGAAGGAGCCGCCGGGTTGGGACAATCGCTCGAACGGTCGCGGGGCGGATGACAATCGTCCAGGAAACGGACGCGGGGCGAACGACGATCAGCCCGGGAACGGTCGGGTCAAGGATCACCCGGATCATCCGGATCACCCGGACAACGATCCGAACGGCCGTGCGCGCCGGCCTAACGACGGTCAGGACGACAATGGACCGCCGGGGCAGCAGCGTCGGGCGAACAAGCCGAACGATCGGAATGACAACGTCCCGCCGGGGCAGCAGCGCAAGGCCGACGCGAACGATGTGATGCGGGGACCGACACGTCCAACACCAACGCCGCTGCCCGCGGACAAGCCGCCCATTCGGATCGCGCGGCAGGATAGCTCGGCGTCGCCGGTGATGCCCACGAAGCCCGACACGCGAGGCAAGTCGGACAACCCGGGGAAGCCGGATAACTCGAGCAAGCCGGGTAATTCGGGCAAGTCGGACAACTCAGGGAAGCCAGACAACCCAGGGAAGCCGGACAACGCCGGGAAGCCAGACAACGCCGGGAAGCCAGACAACGCCGGGAAGCCGGACAACGCGGGGAAGCAGGATATGCCGGTGAAGGCGGACACGCCGGCGAAGCCTGACGTGCCGGCGAAACCGGACACCGCGTCCGCGACGGGTACGGACTCGAAGCCCGACGCGAAGGGTCAGGACGACAAGCGCGGCGGGCCGGGGAAGGGGCGCGGCAAGCCTAACGATGGCGATGACAAATCGGCGGACCGCAAGCCAAAGCAGTCCGCCGACTCGAAGCCGTGATCTGATCGAAAGCAGTGCGCGACGGGGAGGGCTCCGCATCCCCGTCGCCCGGGGCCTTACGTATACCGGTGGAACGGATTCGCGGCGTCAGCGGCGCTCGCCATGCCGCCCGCCCGGGTCACCTCGCGCACCTTGCCCAAACGCTCGAGTGTGGGTTTCTCGTACATCGATCAGACCTCCGTGAGAGGGGATCCGGGATTCCCCGGCGCAGAGCACGGCCGACGTCGGTCCGAAACGCACACCAGAGGCTGAGACATTCGCCGACAACACGACGGATCACGAGCTCTTTTGACCGCTCGTGGGGGGCACCTCCTGTACCACTGACCGAAGCCCACGTCGAATTTTCGCGAGGCGCCTCGCAAGCCCGTCAGCCACGGTCGACAGCAACAACGCTGAACGAACCGTAGAGGTAGGCCTCTCACCCGGCATCTTCGGCGGCGATCTCCTTGTGCAGCCAGCTCTTTGCGCGTGCCCAGTCCCGCTTCGCGGTGCGCAGGCTGATCCCCAGCGCCTCAGCCGTTTCTTCTTCGGTCATCCCGCCGAAGAATCGGCACTCGACCACCTGGGCCAGGCGCGCGTTCACCTCCTTGAGCCTGACGAGGGCGTCGTCGACGACGATGAGCAGCTCGGCCCGTTCTTCGGTGCCCAGCTCGACTGAATCCAGGGACACGCGCTGGAGCCCGCCGCCGCGCTTCTGGCTGCGGGCACCGCGTGCGTAGTCCACGAGGATTCGCCGCATGGCGGTAGCCGCGACGGACATGAAGTGCGACCGTCCGTTCCATTCCATGCGCGAGTAGTCGATCAGGCGCATGTAGGCTTCGTGGACGAGCGCGGTCGGGCTCAGGGTATGCCCATCGGGCTCCCGTCGGAGCTGCACCTCGGCCAGGCGGTGCAGCTCTCCGTAGATCAGCGGGAACACGTTCGCAAGCGCGGACGAGTCTCCGGAGCGGGCCTTTACGAGAAGCTCGGTGACGGAGGCGTTAGGCTGCGGTTCCGACATGCAGTGGGCGGGCACGAAAAGGAAGGCATCGCACGGCCGCCGGCGGCAGCGCGCGATGCCTTCCAACATGCTTTCGATCGGCACCGCTTGCTAGCGGTTGCGGCCGCCTACCTACGCGAAATCGTGACCGCTCCCGCTGCCCCGGCGGGTGTGACCCACTCGGGGGTGTTGTAGGTGTTTGCGGTCGCCCGGGCAGCGCCAGTGCGCCAGGTGGCGCCATCCGTCAGGATCATCTTCCTTGCCCATGTCGCCACGGTAGTGCCGCACGCGACCTGAGTCATGCCGGCCGCATGCACGTCGACAACCTGCTTACCCACCTTCTGGTCCTGATGCAGTTCGAGCGCGAGGTTGATGACGTCATCGCGCGTGCACTTGATGGTACCGGTCAGCAGTGCGCGGCCGGTCGCCGCGTCCAGCCTAACGGTCGGGTCGATCGTGATCGTGACCTTCGTCCAGTCGTTGAACTCGAACGCACCGACGTCGCACTTTGCGTCGCGCGGGACGTAGCGCTGATCCACGGTCACGAAGCAGCCGACGCCGGAATTGAACGCCGGGCTTGTAGGCGGGATGGCGTGCGTCATGGTCGGGCCGCCGTTGTTGGCGAGTGGTAACAGTTTGGGATCCGCGACCGTGATGCCGACCTCGCCGCAGCTCCAGTCGCTCGAGATGTTGGTCCCCTCGTACGCGAAGTTGAAGAAGCTCGAGCAGTTCTGTCCGTTGTTCGCGATGATCGAGTTGCGAAGGTTCACCCGCACCGAGGCGGTCGGGAAGCCACTCGGGCCGAGCCCTGCGCCGCTGTTGAACGCGATGGTGGAGTTGTCGACGTCCACCCATGCGCTCTCGCGGTATTCCACCGCCGGACCGCCGACCGTGTTCCGACTGACCGTGCTGTTGACGAGAGAAATCAGGTTATCTGCGCGGATCGCGGAGGTTGGAGACCGATTGTCCTGCACCGTACTGTTCTGCATGTAGAACGAACCGGCATGCACGGCGGCACCGTAGTCGGCATAGCCCTTCGTGAGCGTGACGTTCGTTACGCTGACCAGCGCGTCGGTTTCGATTATCCGGTGCTGATCGTTGCCGCTGATCGTTAGGCCCCTGGTTGGCCCATCGATGTACATGGGCCCGTCGGGGTCGAGCGGTGCGTCCAGCACGATCGTGGCGCCATTGAGGCTCGGGTCGAAGTGGATCGCGCCGCCGGCGGCATTGATCTGGGCGGCTGCCCATTGGAGTGACCCGACGCCGATGCCGCCGCTTGCGTTCGTGACCGTAACGTCGACGAACTCGCCGGCGAGCCTGGCCGCGTTAGGCTTGCTCGCGGATTGATGCCTGGGTGCGACCGGCTCATCGCCGCACGCGGCGAGCATGACACCGGTAAATGCGAGCAGCCAGCGGCCGGCTCGCGGTGTGAATATCTGCATGGCCTATGTCCTCGAATGAAGTGGACCTCCGTGTTTGAGTTCTGCGTAACAATTGCGGCTTGAGGACAGGCGGCAGGCGGCAGGCGACTGGCGACTCGCGACTGGCGACAGCAAAGACC
>DATCGG010000051.1:0-5599 GCA_036509075.1 Gemmatimonadaceae bacterium | reverse complement strand
GCGTCGGGGGTACCTTCCGGCAGCGTTAGGCCGCCGGCGGGCAGGCCCTCCGCGACGAGGACCAGCGGTTCCTCGCGGGCGACGTCCGCGAGACCGTCGATCAGCGCGGCTTCGCTCACGCGGTCGACGGCGTAGATGGTGTCGCCCTCTTCGTCGTGCGCCACGCCGGCGAGCTCGTCGCGATCCTGTGTCGCAAACGCCTCGAGCACCGATGCGCGAATCTGGTCGTGCAACGCGAGGATGGCCGGAAGCAGTCGTCGGGCGTCGCTCACGCAGAGGGCCCTCTGTCGGGACGAGCGCGATCCCGCGCGTCGCTCGGCATGACGTCTGGCGCGCGATAGTGCGTCGTCGACGTCGCGCGAAGCTCTGCGGCCTTCTCCTCGGGGGCCGTGTCGTTCAGGAAGTTGCCGCCACCGATCTCCGGCCCGGCGAGATACTTGAGCAGCCCAGGTTTACGGAGCGGCGTGTGGATCTCGATGTGGAAGTGAAACCCGCGATCCGCTTGCGGTTCGACGGGCGCCTGATGGAATGCCATCACGTACGGAAACGGCATTGTCCACAGGTTATCCATGCGTACGAGCGTTTCGCCGAGGACGGTGGCGAGATCGGCGAGCTCGGTGCGGGAAAGCTCCGCAATGTTGGCATGCGTTGCGCGTGGAGCGACGAACGTCTCGTACGAATAGCGAGCGAAGTACGGCACGAACGCGAGGGCGCTTCCGCACGACGCCAACAGGCGGCGCCCGTCGGCCTCCTCGGCGGCGATGATGTCCTGGAACAGCACGCGGCCGTTCGCGTCGAGATACTCCGCTGACGCCGCGGCCTCCAGCTCGATCGTACGGAAGGCGAAGTTCGTCGCGTAGATCTGGCAGTGCGGATGCGGGTTGCTCACGCCTACGACTTCGCCCTTGTTCTCGAACATGAGGACGTGCCGCACCTCGCGTCGCGCCGCCAGCTCCCGGAACTGCCGCTGTAGCTCATCGAGCAGCCCGACGATCTCGTTATGCGGCAGCTCGGCCAGCGAGCGATCGTGGCCGGGCGAGTAGCAGACCACGCGCGACAAGCCGTCGGCGCGACGGACCTGATATGGTCCCGTGGGCAGCGCCTCAGGGTCGGGCGCGTCGGGGCCGACGCAGGGATGGTCGTTGTCGAACGCGAAGACGCCGTCGTATGCGGGATTCCGCTCGCCCGACACGCGTGAGTTACCGGGACAGAGATAGCAGCCGGGGTCGTAGTCGATCCGAGGCGCGCGCGCGTCCCCGACCGTCTCGCCCTGCCACGGGCGGCGGTCGCGGTGCGACGAGATCACGACCCACTCTCGACGAAGTGGATGCCACCGTTGTTCCCAGACCATCGCGCTGGAGTAAGGGCGTCGGAAATTACCGTGTACGCTCCCTGTTGCCTATTGTCGACCGTCTTGGTATGATTGTCGACGATTTAGGTATGGAGCCACGATCGTGGGCAAGCCGTCCGATCTCATTCAGGGCACGCTCGACCTGCTGATCCTCAAGACGCTGACCGCCGAGCCAAAGCACGGCTGGGCGATCGCGAAGCGCATCCAGCAGGTGTCGGAGGACGTCCTCCAGATCACGCAGGGGTCGCTGTATCCGGCACTGCATCGTCTCGAGCAGCAGGGGCTGATCTCGGCGGAGTGGAGTCAGACCGAGACGGGCCGGGACGCGAAGTTTTACGAGCTGACGAAGACCGGCCGCGCGGCGCTCAAGTCCGAGACGGCGCAGTGGGAGCGACTCTCGGCGGCCGTTGGGTTGGTGCTGCGGAATGCCTAACGCCTCCGGAACCCGCTGGGTTCAGGTCATCAAGCTTCGTGCGCGATCGATGTTCCGTCGCGCGGCCGTGGAGCGCGATCTCGCGCGCGAGCTGCAATCGCACATCGATCTCCAGGTCGAGGACTACGTCACGCGCGGGATGTCGCCGGATCAGGCGAGGCAGACAGCTCTCCGGGAGTTTGGTGGCATCACGCGATTCCAGGACGACGTCCGCGACACGTGGCATGCGTCGCTCGTTGGTGACCTCCGTCGCGATCTGCGCTACGCCTGGCGCGGGCTTTCCCGCCGACCGCTGCTGCTCGTCGTCTCCATTCTCTCCATCGGGCTGGGCGTTGCGGTCAACACCACGGTGTTCGCGCTCGCAAAGACACTGTTTCTCGCGCCGCCGAGTGCGCGGGACGCTGGCCGACTCGTGAACATACGAACGGCTCGCAGCAGTCACGTGTCGTACGAGCAATGGCGCGCGCTTTCCGCGAGTGGCGCGCTCGCCGGAGTGGCCGGTTATCAGATCGAGAGCGAGGTGAACTGGCTTCGCGGAGACGCCGCGGTCACGCTCGTGCCAATGCTCGTCACCGCGAACTTCTTCGACGTCCTCGGCGTCCCGATCGCGCGCGGACGCGCCTTCACCGCCGTGGAGGCACGAGCCGAGCTGGATCCGCGAGTCGTCGTCGTGAGCGACGGCTTCTGGCGGTCGGCGTTAGGGGCGGACTCCGGTGTGATCGGTCGGGCGATCACGCTCAACGGTCGCCCGTATACGGTCATCGGCGTGCTGGCGCCGCACATCCGCGGCATCTTCGGCTACGGCAGCGCTCCGGAGGTGTACCTGCCGCTGAGCAAGACGCTGCTGCCGTACCTCGGGGAGCCTGGTACGCCCGTCGTTCAGCTCGTCGGTCGGTTGCGCGACGACCAGACAGTTGCTGAGGGGCGCGCGGCGTTCACGGCCGCGGCGCGGCGGGCCGAGGGGATGATGGCGTCGCCGGCCGACACGGGATTCGCGCGCCTCGAGGTGTTCGCTCCGGCGCGCGGGCTCTCGCAGGCCGGGCCGCCCGGGTCGATCGCCGCGTTCCTTGCGGTGCTGCTGGTCATCGTCGGGCTCATCCTCTGTATCGCGTGCGCGAATGTCGCCGGCCTTCTGCTGGCAAGAAACGCGGAGCGGCGCCGCGAGATCGCGCTCCGCCTCGCGCTTGGCGCCGGCCGGGCGCGGCTCGTTAGGCAGCTGCTGACGGAAGGACTCTGGCTGGCGCTCATCGGCACGGCGGGAGGCGTGGCGATCGCTGCGCCGCTCCTGGCACTCCTGAACGGCGTGTCCCTGCCGTTCCCGATGCCGATCGACCCCGGCTTGTCTCTCGATGCAGGCGTCGTGGGATACGCCGTGCTCCTCATCGCCGTTGCCTGCGTGCTGTCGGCCCTCGTGCCCGCACTCCAGGCGACGCACATCGCGTTGGCGCCGACGCTGAAGGATGATGGACGCACGGCGTTCGGCCCACGAATGACGCTGCGACGCATGCTCGCCATCGGGCAGGTGGCGCTATCACTCACGCTGCTCATCACGGCGACGCTGTTCGTCCGCAATCTCGCACGCACGCAGTCGCTCGACACCGGGTTCGACACGGCCCATACGGCCGTCGCGCAGATCGCGTTCGTTCAGGACCGCTACTCGCGTGAGGCACGAGACGCAATGGTCGAGACCGCGCTCGAGCGCGTGCGAGCCATCCCCGGTGTCGTGTCCGCGGCAGCGACCACCGGAGTGCCGCTCACGATCCGCGCCGGGCGCACGACCGGGACCGGAATCAGGATCGATGGAGTCAAGGACGAGGTTCATGTCGAGTTCTCCGGCATCGACGTAGGCCCGGACTACTTCGCGACGATGGGCATGCACACCGTGAGCGGCCGCGAGTTCCGGAGAACGGACAACCAGACCGCGGCCCGCGTCGCGATCGTGAACGAAGAGTTCGTACGACGCTACTTCGGCGGGCGCGATCCCGTTGGTCGCACCATGGACCTACCCGGTGACTCGGGCGCGGTGCCAACGGAGATCGTGGGTGTCGTCTCGAACGCCAAACATCGAACGTTAGGCGAGCCGACACGGGCGGCGGTCTACGCGTCGCTGTGGCAGCGAACTAACGACACGAGGATTGTCTTCATCGTTGCCAGGACGGCGGCCGATCCGAGCGCGCTGCTCACGCCAATGCGACGCGTGATCGGCCAGCTCGACGTTTCAACCGCGGTCGAGGTGCGGACCATGCGATCGGCGCTTGCGTTTGCGTTCCTGCCGAGTCGCGTGGGTGCGATCGTGGTGGGGAGCCTCGGCGTTCTCGGGTTGGTGCTGGCGATGATCGGTCTGTTCGGCGTGATCTCGTTCGGTGCGAGCCGACGGATGCGCGAAATCGCGATCCGCATGTCACTCGGGGCGACGCGAGGGAGCGTGATCGGGCTCGTGCTGCGCGATGCCTCAGTTGTCGCTGGCATCGGCATGGCGTTAGGCATCGCGGCGTCGCTCGCGGTCACTCGACCGTTGGCGGCGTTCCTGGTAGATGGCTTGAGCGTGCGCGACCCGCTGAGCTACCTGGGAACGGCGGTGATGCTCGGTGTGGTGGCGATCGCAGCGAGCTGGATACCCGCGTGGAGAGCGGCTGGCATAGACCCGGTAGCGGTACTCCGCCAGGAGTGAGTGGCGCGAACCATCCGCACGGCGCAATTCGGCAAGCGAGATCGACGCTAGCGGACTACCGCTTGGTGGTGCATGATGGATGGCGCGTGGGTCGCCGACGACTCGCGTGTAACTCTGCGGATTCGATCGTCACCCACCGAGGCGTCAATGCGCAAAGTATTTATCCTCGCTCTGATCGTCGCTGCGTGTGCCAAGAAAGAACCGGCACCCGACACCACAACGCCGGCGCCGCCGCCACCGCCGCCGCCACCCCCGTCCCTGACCGCGGCCGACGTCGCCGGGACCTGGAACGGCACGTCGAAGGTCGAAGGCGACACGGCCACCACGGCCTTCATGGTGAAGAGCACCAGCGATTCGACCGCCACCGTCACGAACGCGAAAACCAAGGTAACGGTGGCCGTGAGCACGAAGCTCGATGCGGACAGCATGATCGCGACATCGAAGCCGTACAAGGACCCGACAATTCCGAAGGTAAAGGGGAACGTGATGTTCCGGGCAGTGGGTCGGATGAAGGACGGAAAAATGGTCGGCACGACGACCATCATGCTCGCCTCCAAGCCGGACTCAGTGGTCGCCAAGGCGAACTGGGAGGCGACGAAAGCGCCGTAGGCGCCTTCGGCGCCTACGGCGCCGGAAGCGGGAGACCGGAGACGGGTAAGGTGCGGAAACCCTCGGGATGCATCTCGCCGTGAGATGAGCCTCCCGAGGGTTCTCGCTGTCTCCCCGCTTCCCGTCTCCCGCTTCCCGGCACTTTCGTTGCAACTATGCCAGGACCTGCCGTGTTCGTCTTCATCTCCCATCTCACCGTCCCGCCAGAAGACCACGACGAGCTGGAACGCCACTTCCGTGAGCGATCGGGCCTCATAGACAGCTTCCCGGGCTTTCTCTATCTGCAGCTGCTCGCCCCGCAGGGCGGAACGGCAACCCACACGTTCCTCACCGCGTGGGAGAGTCGTGACGCCTTCCGGCGCTACATGCAGAGCCAGGAGCACGCTGTGTCCCACAGCCGTGAGCCGGGAGAGATCATGCGGCGCACCCAGGTGCGCCACGAGGCATACGACACGCGCGTGTGTGTGAGCGCGCGCGACCTCGGGTACGCATACGAGTTCGAGGTTCGCGACAACGGGCCCGGTATTCCGGTCCG
>DATCGG010000050.1:0-8698 GCA_036509075.1 Gemmatimonadaceae bacterium | reverse complement strand
GGCTGTCGAGGATCGACGGGCCGGCGATTGGGCCTCCGCCGGCAGCCGCGCGAGAATCGCGCCGCCGGCCGACGCCGCCGCCGCAGCGATCAACCCGCGACGCGTGACGCGCCCATTTCGCGGGTCGGCCGAATTGTCGTTCGCCACTGTGCCGTTCGATGAATCGGTGCTTCCGTGTCCCGTCGTCTCGTCTTCGAGCATCACTCGCCTTGGTGTCCGCCGCGGCGAATATAGACCGAGCCCCCGAACACGCAAATCGAGAGCGCCCGGCTCTGCGCCTTTACACCCGTCGCCCGCGGCCTGCCGCCTGCCGCCTGCCGCCTGCCGTTAGATGATTCTCTGCCCAAACGCGCTCAACACGAGCTGAACCGCGAGCTCGGCCGTCCGATTCTGGGCATCGAGCACGGGATTCACCTCCACCACGTCGAGTGACGTTAGGCGCCCGCTGTCCGCGACGATCTCCATGGCCAGGTGGCCTTCGCGATATGTCGCGCCGCCGGCAACCGGCGTTCCCACGCCAGGCGCGTGCACGGGGTCGAGCCAGTCGAGATCCATCGAGACGTGCACGCCACCCGTGTCGGTCCCCGCGATCGCCAGCGCGTCCTGCATGACCGCCCGCAGCCCGCGCTCATCGATTGCCCGCATGGTGAAGGTCGTAACGCCCCATTCCCGAAGGTGTCGACGCTCCGGCTCGTCGAGATCGCGCACGCCCACGAGCGCGACATGCGCCGGAAGCACCGCCGGCGACGGACCGCCAAGGGCGGCCGAGATGCCGGCGAACATCGGGTCGCCGTGTCCGAGGAGATGCGCCAGTGGCATCCCGTGAATGTTCCCGCTCGCTGAAGACTCCGGTGTGTTTGCATCGCCGTGCGCGTCGAGCCAGATGACGCCCAATCGCTTTCCTCGCTGACCGACCGCTACGGCGGCACCAGCGATCGAGCCCGCGGCGATGGAATGGTCGCCCCCCACCGTAACGGGGACCGCGCCTGCCATCACCGCGTCGGCCGTGACACGCGCCAGCTCCATGCACGTGGCCGTGATGGATGGCAGGAACGCACCAACGGGACCGGGATGCGGACTGCTTTGGTGCAGCAGCACTTCGGGAAGCGCCGCCGAGACGTCGTCATCCGCTTCCACGTCGTGGCCGAGTGCCTCGAGTCGCCGCGCGAGATCAGCGACTCGCAGTGCAGACGGTCCCATGTCGACGCCGCGGCGGCTCGCGCCGAGATCCATCGGGACACCAGTGATTCGAATGCGCGTCAGAGGGCCTCCTGGACCGTGGTCGTGATGTTCATGCGACCTCGTCTCCGTGACGGGTCGGCAGCGGGCCGACGACCGGGCCAGGCCGACGGGTAGCGCCGAATCTAGCGCCGTTCGGCTGGACGCGGCGGACGGAAGTGTCGGCAGCTGGCTCCGGTCCTGTTAGCGGGCGAGCTAAACGCTGATGTCCTCAGGCATCGAAGCGTTGCCAACGCGACCCGCACCGGTCACAGATGAGGTACAGATGGTCGGGGCCATTGGCCCGATCGCCGGCGAGGACGGGCACTGCCTCCGGGTCGCGGCAGACGGCGCAGACCGGCCCACCTAACGCGTTTCCCCTCGGCCCCATGGACACGATGGTGCCGCTGCCAAGGTCGCGGCCGTTGGGATGCGTAACCGCAACGGCGTCGAGTGGTCGCACTCGGTCCGGGCTCCGCGTGGAGGTGTCAGGGCTCCAAGGCAGCGCGTCGATCGGCGGCGACCAGCGCCGCGCTGACCCATTGCAATGGTTGCGCCGGCTCCGCGTCCGACTGCCGATTCATCGCGGAATGCCGCGAATGCCGGCCTTCCCGGTCCGACATCGGCCTAACGCGCCTCGGCGTCAGTCGACCTCAGCCCGGCACGGGAATCGCACCGGCAATGCCCACTCAACCGCAGAGAAGCTCCGTGCGCACACGATCAGTGCTCGCGATCCTCGTCCTCATCGCAGCGAGCTGCTCCACCGACACGCCGCGACCGGCCTCCGCCGCGTGGATCGCCACTCCCAATGGCATCGGCGCGATCCGCGTCGGTATGACCGCCGACGAGCTGCGCACCGCCGTCGGCGATTTCCCCGGAGCAAACGTTACGGCCGATTGTAGTTACGTTCGGCCCAGCAGCGCCCCGCCCGGCGTTTCGGTCATGCTGGCGCGCGGCCAGGTCGCGCGCGTGGACGTCGACAGCGCAGGGGTGCGAACCGACGCCGGCGTCGCCGTGGGCGATAGCGCATCCAGGGTTTCCGACGCGTACGCGGCGCGCATTACGGCGACGCCCCACAAGTACGTGCCCGGCGGCCAATATCTCACCGTCCAATCCACCTCGCCGGCGGACACCTCGCGGCGTATGGTATTCGAGACTGAAAACGGGCGGGTTACGCGTTTCCGCACCGGCCGTGTACCCGAAGTCGAGTGGATCGAGCGATGCGGGTAGACACGCCGCGAGGTGCCGGGCCGCTGGCAGGAGAGGGTCCATGGTTAGCACGTTCGGCCTCACACACCTCGCACTCGCCGTCAGGGACGTCGAGCGCGCGTTCGGGTTCTACCAGTCGGTGTTCGGAATGGTCGCGGTCTACAGGCGTGACGATTTCCTCCAGGCGCAAACACCCGGGGCGCGCGACGTGCTCGTGTTCGAGCAGGACGAAGGGCCAGCGCGGGGACATGGTTCTATCACCCATTTCGGTTTCCGACTGACCGACCCGCGCGACATCGACGCAGCGGCAAAGGCGGTGACCGACGCCGGCGGGTCGATCGAGGAACAAGGCGAGTTTACCCCGGGAGAGCCCTATCTGTTCGCACGAGACCGCGATGGGTACCTGGTCGAGATCTGGTACGAGCTCCCGACGTCCGCGGACCCGCACTGATTGCGATGGCAGGGGCCGACCGTGACGCGGAAGCCTAACGACGCCCTCCCCGCAACCGGTCCAAAGCCGGGTCGACGACGCGTCCTGCTCGTCGAGGACGACAACGCTGTACGCTCGCTCGCCCGCCGTCTGCTGCAGGGCGAAGGATATACGGTGATCGACGCGCCAACGGGGGAGGAAGGGCTCGCCCGATGGCGCGAAGCGGTGTCGAGAGGCGAGACGATCGACGTCGTCGTTACCGACATCGTGATGCCCGACATGGGCGGACGCGAGCTCGTCACGCGCCTTCGCGCGTCGAATCCGCGATTGCCGGTCGTGTACGTGTCGAGCTACTTCGCAGACGCCGTCGCAGGGCTCGACATGTCGGAGCCCGTCGAGCTGCTCGAGAAGCCGTTCAACCCCGCCTCCCTGGCGGCCGCCGTAGATACCGTGCTCGGGCTCGGGGACGAATCTCGATGATCGACTGAGGTCGACTCGTGCTCGCATGCCGCCGGGAGCGACACGACGATTGTGGCCCCCCGGTCGGGATTGTTCGACGCCCACATGTTGCCGCCGTGCGACCGCACGATGGAGCGACAGATCGAAAGGCCGAGCCCGAGCCCGTTCTTCTTCGACGTCACGAACGGCTCGAACACCGACTCCAGCGAATCGGCGGGGATGCCGGTCCCGCGGTCGTGGACGGCGATTCGAACGACGCCGTCTTGCGCCGACGTAGCGATAACCAGAAGGCGCTCCGCCGGCGGCGTGTCGCTCATCGCGTCACAGGCATTCATGATCACGTTCAACAGGACCTGCTGCAGCTGAACGCGGTCCGCGAAGATCACCGGCACTGAAGGCAGCAATCGCGTGTTGACGACCACGCCGCGGTGGATCAGGTCACTGTGCGCAAGCTCGAGCACCTCACCGACGACGTCGTTCGCTGGCACGAGCTGCAGCTCACCGTCATCCTTCTTGACGAGGCCACGGACGCGTTGGATCACCGCGCCGGCACGACGATCGTCGGACTCGATGTCGTCGAGAATCGCGCGCAGCTCAGCCGCGTCGATTCCTCCGTTCTCCAGCATGCGCTGCGCGGCTCGGGTGTTCGCGAGGATGGCCGCCAGCGGCTGGTTGATCTCGTGCGCCAGCGCCGCCGACAGCTCGCCCACGATCGCAACTCGCCCGAGGTGCGAGAGCTCACGGCGCTGCTCTTCGGCGAGCCGTTCGGCGGACCGCCGCTCCGTCACGTCGACGAAAGCGCCAGTCACGCGTCGCCTGCCATGAGTTTCTTCGCTGGTGCGAATTGCCCCAGCGATCCAGCGCGTGCCGCCTTTCGGCGTCGCGACGGCCCACTCCCCGTCGAACGGCGCCCCATCCCGCATCGCCCCCTCGAACGCATCGTCCAGCGAAGCGCCGGTGTGCGGCCGCACGGCGTCCAGGAAGCTTGAGAGCGGCGGGTACGACCTTCGTTCGAATCCCAAGAGACGGGCACACTGTTCCGAGATCCACACGCGGTCCCGGTCAGGGTCCCAGCTCCAGAACCCGACGCCTAACGAAACGCCGGCGATCTCCGCGCGCGCCTGACTTTCCAGCAGCGCCGATTGGGCGCGGCGTCGTACGCGTCGTTCGAGGAGCAGCGCGACGATCAATGCAGACTGGAGGATGACCACGCCAGCGGTAGCGACGATGGTCGTCCGGTAGCGCTCCCACGGCGACACGTCGCGAAATCGCACGACGCTCCCGGGTGGCAGACGGGCCTCGTCGATCCCCCACCGCTTCACTTGGCGCCAGTCGAATAGGTCGATGCTCGCAGCCCGCTCAACCGGTGGAATATCCGACGGTCGCGTGCCAGCGAGTATCCGCAGGGCGAGTCGCGCCGCTTCCTCACCGTGAGCGTCGATGCTGTACAGGTGTCCGCCCACAACGCCTCGGCCCAGATACTGGTCCATGAACGCGTAAACCGGCGCGTTCGCCGTAGCCGAGATCCGTTCCGCGACCTCGTGCGGCACGTAGGACTGGCCTCGAGCGTCCGCGAACATGGTCGAGTACAACACGACGGTGCGAGGGGGAAGATTCGCGAGCGTGTCGAGCAGGTTTGGTAACGGCAGTCCAACGAGATACTCGATGCGCGGCTGGTCGGATTGACCGCTCACCTCTGCCGTGGCCGCGTCGGTCAGTCGCCGGTCGAAGTCGGAGCTTCCAGCAACGAAGAGGACACGCCGCGTCTTGGGATGGAGGCTGAGAGCCAGCTGAACTGTCGGCGCGAATTCACGCCTGACCAGTACACCGGTCACATCGACAGGCAACTTACGGTCGCCAAGTTCTCGGCGATCGATGCCACAGAAGACAGTCGGTGCGCCGGGGAACACCTCGTGTCCATGCGCGAGCATGAAGTCCAGCGCCGGGCTCATCGCCGCAATCACAACGTCGATCCGCTTGTCTGCGTACTTCGCGCGCAGGTAATCCTTGAGCCGGGTCGGGTAGGTGCTCGACTGGAAGCGCGAGAGGTCCATCGTTTCGCGATACACCTCGACGTCAGGCAACCCGCGGGTCAGCGTTTGGACCAGGCGCGCGTCGAGGGCCGCCAGCCCAGGAAGATCAGTGCGCTCATCGTATAACAGCACAACACGGCGCGGCTGCCCAACCGCTGGAGCGGGGAGCCCGAGCAAGGAGAGGAGCACCACGATTGCGGGGCGTACCAGACCAAAACGCATTCCGTCCTGGGCGCACGGGCTGCCAGCGCGTACGGCACGACATCGTGACCGTCGGTGGCATCGCCTGCCAAGGATGCCAAGCTCAAAGTATGAGACGTGGCTAACGTACTGCCAAGTTCAGCTACTGCTTCGCTCCGACCACTACGATCTCCACCCGACGATTCTTCGACCGGCCCTCGGCCGTCGAATTGTCACCGATCGGGCGGGTACCGCCGAAGCCTGTGGACGTGAGGCGCGCCGAGGCGACGCCGCCCGCGAACAACGCCGCGCGCACCGCTTCCGCGCGTTGCTCCGCGGCGCGCTGATCACTCGCCGAGTTCCCGGTCGAATCGGTATGGCCCTCGACGCTCACCCTCGCGTTAGGGAATGCAGCGACCGACTTGGCCGTCGACTGCACGGTGGATTGTCCTTTCGCCGACAGGCCTCCCGTGCTGGTGTCGAACACGGTCTCATCGAGCACGATCGTTACTGTCGAATCGGCCTCCCGCACCGCCGACACACCGGGCAGCGATCGTACCGACGACGCGAACGTGGCCGTCGTGACTGGCGCCGCCTTCTTTTCCGGTTCAGCCACGCGCTTGTACATGTCGGGACCGCGAGGATTCCAGCGAATCCCTGCCGTGACGACCGTGCGCCCAACGGCGCTGCCGGTGGTGAAACGCAGATCTCCGACCGCCGCCCACGTGCGCCGTCGTCCGAGGTGCCAAGCTGCGCCGACCCCGTAGTCGAGCGCCGTGTAAGAGCCATCGAGCAGGTCTTCTCCTGCGGGATCATTCACATCGCTGGCGTTCACGTGGGTGAAGCTGAGGCCAAGCAAGAGGTACGGCGAGAGCTTGCGAAGCGGCCGAAGGTCGGCTCGAACACCGGTCTCGAGCCCGAGTGCACTGAGTGACCCACCAACCTGGTTTCCACCCAACTTCAAGTCCACGTCGGCGTTGAAGCCGTTAAGGCCGGCGTAGGTGCGAAGGATCGGCAGCTTCAGGTAGCCGAGGTCGCCGTCGAGCGCCCAGTTGATGCCTTTGTCCGCGTTCTTTACGTCCGCGACTCCGGCACGAGCCTCGAGGCCGCCGAACCCAAGAATTCGCTGTGCGGGTAACGCGCTGGGAATCAAAGCGCGCACAACGAGAACCGTGGTCGCCAGCGCCTTCACCATGATGAACCTCCCCGGATGAGCGATCGGCTGAATCGGCGGTTTGCCGCTTGCGCGAGAACCGTCGCAGAGCGGTCCGCACGGCAACAGTAGACTTTCGTATACGACCAAGTCCGCCGTACTCGAGCGTGAGACAGAACCTTTGATTGGCCCCACACGATGGCCGCGAACCCGCGCCGTTAGGCGAAGCGTGTGGCTCGTGGGCGGGTGTGTGGCCGCCGGGACGATAACGGCGGAAATGAGCTGATTGGATTCATTTTGGCGACTACCTAAGGTAGCGACCGGGCGCGAGCTCGATTGAGTTTGACCCCACGGACCGTTGAGGACGTAATGCGAAACTCGAAGCGAGTAGTCGTTGCCAGTCTGGCATGCATGCTCGTGGCTGCGTTTGCCGTAACTGCTTCACGAGCGCAGAACGACCGAAACGACGCGAAGACGGAGAAGATCAGGATCGTCACCGTCGTCAAGCGAACCGGGATTGTGTGGTTCGAGCGGATGGAGGAAGGGATCGAACAGTTCGCGGCGCAGAATGGAGTCGACGCCACCATGACCGGCGCGTCCGATGCGGATCCGCAGAAGCAAGCCGACATCATCCGCAAGCTGATCGCCGAGAAGCCTAACGCGATCACCGTTGTGCCGAATTCACCGGAGGCGCTGGAGGGAGTCTTGAAGCAGGCCCGCGCGGCGGGGATCAAAGTCGTGACACACGAGGCGAGCAATCAGGTGAACACCGATGTCGATATCGAGGCGTTCGATAACCTCGCGTTTGGATCGTTCCTGATGGATCAGCTGGCGTCATGCATGGGTGGCGGCGGCAAGTACGTCGCCTTCGTCGGCCACACGACCGCTCGCAGTCACATGCGATGGGCCACGGCGGCGCACGACCGCGCGAAGGAGAAGTATCCGAAGATCGAGCGCATTTCTGCGCCAGTCGAAACCACCGAGAAGCAGGAAACCGCCTATCAAAAAGCCAAAGAGCTGCTGTCACAACATCCTGACCTGAAGGGCTTCGAGGGCAGCTCGGTCGTGGATGTGGCGGGCATTGGAAAAGCGGTCCGCGAGGCCGGTGCTCAGGCGAAGACATGTGTCATGGGAACAAGCCTGCCATCGGTTGCCGGCGAGTTCCTGAACGACGGGGCTGTTGACAAGATTTTTCTGTGGGACCCAGCGGTCGCGGGGCAGGCGCAGGACAAGCTGGCGCTGATGCTCATTCAAGGAAAAAGGATCGGACCCGGTCTCGATCTTGGTCTGCCAGGCTACGGCAACTTGAAAGCGATTCCCGGAACGCCGCATGCGCTTGCTGGCTCCGGCTGGATCGCGATCGACAAGTCGAATGCAGCACAGTATCCGTTCTGAGGTTTCGCCGCGTTATGGAGCATCGTCGCGCAACGGCGAACCGGGACCCCGCAATCTGTTGGAGTTAGGCGCGAAAACGCCGTGGTGATCGGTCCGGTGATCGCGTGGTGGCTCCGCGATGGCCGCCCCGCGTTTCTTCCCATGCGCCGACCCGAGCCCGCCGCGCACCAATGCGCGAGCCGCCGGAGTCGGTTGACCGATACATCATGGAGACTCCGACAATGTTTTCGACTCCGATCTCTCTCGACCGCTCCGCGCGCCGGCTCTCCTCGATGGCGCTGATCGGTGCGGCTGCGCTGGCGGCCTGCGACAATGACCACACCGTTGGCCCTAACGCCGCTCGCATTCCTGTGGCCGCATCGCCCATCGCGGTGGTGCAGGGTGGCACGCTCTCGATCGTCATCTACGACCAGACCGGGGCCGCCCCGACGAACGTCGTGCGCAGTTAACCGTGGCACCAACCGGGCACGCCTGCCGTCGCGACCCGCTCGCCCAACGTGGCATCGCCGACTGCTCCGACGGAGCGCCCAGAGGCCAGCGTAGCGGTGATGGAGCCGGTCGGTGTCCGCCTCAGCCCTCCCGACGCGCCGGCGGCCGCTCTCGCGGACCTTGCAGAGCCGC
>DATCGG010000049.1:0-12045 GCA_036509075.1 Gemmatimonadaceae bacterium | reverse complement strand
GCGCCGCTGACCGGTCGCCGGGCTAGATTGCGACCGGGAGATCATCAGCCGCGAAACCGGGAGAGCCTCGCAGCGACCGTGACCGACGTATCTGTAAGCGCTCCGGCGAAATCCGCAGCGACGCCGAGCTCAGTCGCGGCGGCTCCGGCGCACACCACCACCGCCGAACGCCGCCGCTACGACCGCTCGATCATTGAAGGCCCGCTGCGATCCGCCGTCTGGAAGATCGCGTGGCCGACGATGCTCACGAACATGGTGGGCGGCATGCAGGGCATTGTCGACCACATCCTGGTGGGGCACCTCGTGGGCTACCAGGGGAACGCGGCCATTGGTGACGCCTGGCAGATCTTCCTCATCGTCATCGCGTTCATCTCGTCGCTTTTCATCGGCATGGGCGTGCTCGTCGCGCGGTTCGCCGGTGCTGGCGACGAAGAGAAGGTAGACCGCGTCGTCTATCAGGCGTTTCTGACGGCCGTCGGGATCTCGCTGCTCATCATGGCGCCGATCGGATGGTTCGCGTCGCCGATACTGCTCGATCTCGTGAACGCG
The DNA here is from genome assembly GCA_036509075.1 of Gemmatimonadaceae bacterium. Taxonomy (GTDB): domain Bacteria; phylum Gemmatimonadota; class Gemmatimonadetes; order Gemmatimonadales; family Gemmatimonadaceae; genus JAJKIV01. Next base: position 11,496 of record DATCGG010000049.1, on the reverse strand, counting down.
GCACCGCAGGTAAAAGCCGAAGCGCTTCCGTTCCTGCGCATCATGTTCGTGGCCAGCGTCGGCATGATGGTGTTCTTCATGTTAGGCGGCGCGCTGCGCGCCGCTGGCGATGCACGGACCCCCATGATCCTCGGCATCGCCCTCACGGTCCTCAACCTCGTGCTCAACATCGTGTTCATTCGGGGGCTCGGACCGATCCCGGCTCTCGGCACCAAGGGCGCGGCGGTGGGCACGTGCATCGCGTCAGGCAGCCTGATGTTCTACTCCCTCTGGAAGCTCTGGCGCGGCGCATGGGTCGTGAAGTTTCCGCGCGGTCAGGGGTACGGACCGGACTGGTCGATCATTCGGGCGCTGTTCCGCTTTGGTCTGCCGTCGGGGATTCAGGGGATCGCGATGAACGTCGGTGGCACACTCATGCTCGCGTTCATCGGCTCAGTCGCGCAGGGGCGCGCCGCGCAAGCGGCATTCGCGATCGGCTACTCGCAGCTGTTTTCGCTGATCACGTGGACGTCCGTCGGGCTCATGGGCGCCGCGGCTGCGGTGGCCGGTCAGAATCTCGGCGCCGCGCAACCGGAGCGTGCCGACGCGGCGGTGCACGTGGCCGCGCGATACGGGATTGGCGGAGCGGCATTCATCGGCCTCTTTTTCCTGCTGATTCCACGTCAGCTGTTGGGCGTGTTCGGCATGAGCGACCCGGCGGTGCTCGAGATCGGCGCGCAACTGTTGCGCGTCCTGAGCGTGTCGGGACTTTTCGTCACGATCGCGCTGACGTACACCGGGGGCTTGCAGGGCACGGGGGACACGAAGAGCCCGCTCTACATCTCGATCGTGTCGCAGATCGTCGTGCCGTTAGGCATCTGCGCCGTGATCAAGGAGATGGGGACGCTCGAGCCGCTGCATATCTGGATCGCGATCCTGGTTGGGCATGCGACCCGCTGCACGTTGAGCGTGGTGCGGTTCAATCAGGGGAAGTGGAGGAATATCGCGGTCGATATGCGCTGAGTGTAAGCAAACGGCGCAAGAACGACAGACGGGAGACGGGAGAGAACTGCAGACAGCAGACGGCAGGGGGCAGACGGCAGACGAGGGGAATGTCTGAAAGTCTGTGTGTGAGGTGCGTTAGGTCTCAGGCACAAACCGATCACCAAACAAGAGCGCGAAGTGCGGGAGGGCGTCGGTCCACTGCCGGGCCGTCGTCCAGCGCGTCTGGATGTGGCGCAACGCCAAGTACAGCAGCTTGAGCGCCGCCTCGTCGGTCGGGAAATGGCCCCGCGTCTTGATGATCTTCCGCAGCTGCCGGTGCACGTTCTCAATCGCGTTCGTCGTACTCAGAATCCGCCGAATCGCCGGGGGATACGCAAAGGCGGCGAGCACGTAGGGCCAGGCCCGCTCCCAGATCGGCGCAATCTGCGGATAGCGCTGCCCGTCGGCGCTCGCGGTGAAGGCCGCCAGCGCGGCCTCCGCCAGCGCCCCAGTCTCCGCCCGGTAGATCGCCCGCAACGCGGCTGCCACGCGCTTGCGATCCTGCCACCCCACGTAGGCCAAGCTGCGCCGCACCAGGTGGACCACACAGGTATGAATCTGGGTCTGCGGAAACACCGCCGTGATCGCCTCCGGAAACCCCGTCAGCCCATCGATCAACGCGATCAGGATGTCCTGGACCCCGCGTCCCTGCAACTCGGTCAACACGCGGTGCCAGAACCGCGCCCCCTCGGTCTGCTCGATCCAGAGGCCTAAGACCTCTTTGCTCCCGGTGCCCGTCACGCCTAACGCGACATAGACCGCTTTGCTGCGGACCACGCCCTCGTCGCGGATCTTCACCCGCAGACAGTCGAAGAACACCACCGCGTAGCAGGTCTCCAGCGGCCGCTGCTGCCAGGCCATCACCTCCGCCATCACCTCGTCGGTGACCGCGCTGATCAAGCTCGGGCTCACCTCCACCTGGTAGAGTTCCTCGAGATGCTCGCGAATCTCCCGCACACTCATCCCGCGTGCGTAGAGCGAGAGCACGTTCTGGTCGAAGCGCGGCAGGCGGCGCACGTTCTTCGGCACCAGTTGCGGCGCGAACGTGCCGGCCCGATCGCGCGGGATGGCCAGCGGAATCGCGCCGTCCTCGGTGAGCACCGTTTTCGGCGTGGTGCCGTTGCGATGATTCGGCTGCTCGGTGGGCTTGGCCTCCCCCGCGGCGTAGCCTAGGTGGTGGGTGAGTTCACCGGCTAAGGCGCGCTCCATCAGCGCCTTCTTCATCTGCCGGAACAACTCATCGACCTCCCCGAGCGTGCGGCGCTCGCCGAGCAAGGCGTCGAGCGCCGCCGGGTCAAACCCCGAGGCCGGTTCGCGTTTCTTCCGTGGCTTGGTCATCTCAACTCCTACTGACTGGAGTATGACCTCACACACAGAATTCCGTACACCCCCCAGACGAGAGACGAATCGTGTCCCTCTGGCGTCTGCCCCCTGCCGTCTCTGTCTGCCGTCTGCAGTTCTCTGCTGTCTGCCGTCTCAAAGGGTTCGGCGGACGAGATTGCCTAACAAGCCACCCGACACCGCAGCCGCACCATCAGGATCTCGTCCGCCATGTGAAGCGAGCCCAAAGTCGCGTACGCCATCGACGGCTGCACTCGCCGAATGGACTCGATGTCCCGAACGGGAATCGAGCGCAGCACGTCCAGACCACCGGCGAAGTCTCCGTCGATGAACACGCTGATGGTTCGCGGCTCCCCGCGCGCGTCGCCGGCACCCGGACGCACGTGGAAGAAGAGCGGTCGCAGTCGCTCGACTGCCACATACGCGTTTTGATGGGCTTCCGTGGCGAGCTCGCTCCAGGTGACCACGTCGCTCGAGTGCGGGATGGACGAATGCTGCCGACCAGCCGAGCTGGCGCACGCGGCGCTGAAAACAGCAGCCATCGTTATGATGGCTGTAGCTGCGAAGGTATGTAATCTGTGCACGGTCGTACTCCTGTTGTTGCATCGAGAATGCACTGCAACAGGAAGACGCAACGCGCGGCGATTTCCGGCCGGAGCTGACACGTCGTTTACACGAGCGAGAATCGCCGCCTGATCCGCTCGCGATGTACAGCCGATGATCGCTGCGCGCATCTCGACAGCCTGCGCGCGCCTCGGTAGGATCAGGCGCACATGGGACTTCCTACCGACGCCACGGCGCCCGAGCGGCTGCGCGCGAACTCCGAACCTGCCGCCGGAGGACTCCTCGGATGGTGGCACGCCGCCAGCGCGGCCTCTCGCCGCGCGCTCGTCGCCGCCTCGCTCGGCTGGGCGCTCGACGCGTTCGACGTCATGCTCTTCTCGCTCGTGCTCGCGTCGGTCATCGCGGAGCTCGGGCTCACGAAAGCACAGGCTGGCGCGCTGGGGTCCGTCACGCTGCTTGGCGGTGCCGCGGGTGGGCTCATCTTCGGCCACATCGCCGACCGGTTCGGGCGGACCCGCGCGATGATCGCGAGCGTGCTGCTCTATTCCGTGTTCACCGCCGCGTGCGGGCTGTCGCAAACGCTGTGGCAGTTCGCGATCTTCCGTGCGCTCCTCGGCCTTGGCATGGGTGGGGAGTGGGCGAGCGGTGCGGCGCTGGTCTCGGAGACCTGGCCGGCCACGCATCGCGGTCGCGCGTTAGGCTTCATGCAGAGCGCGTGGGCCATCGGCTTCGCGGCGGCCGCGATGGTCGTCGGGTTCGTGCTGCCGCGCTGGGGCTGGCGAGCCGTCTTCTTCGTCGGGATCCTGCCGGCGCTGTTCACGCTGTGGGTCCGCCGCAACGTCGACGAGCCCGACGTATGGAAGGCGCGCCGCGCGTCGGTCGCCACCGGCACGACGGCAGCCCCCGTCCACCGGTTCGCCGACATCTTCCGCGGCCCCATGCTGCGCCTAACGGCAGCGTTGACGTTCATGAACGCCTGTGCGCTGTTCGGCTGGTGGGCGCTCAACGGGTGGATCCCGGCCTACCTGTCGCTGCCACAGGGGCAAGGCGGCCTGGCGCTTGGCACCGCAACCATGTCCTGGTTCATCGTCGCGATGCAGGTGGGCATGTGGCTCGGGTACGTGTCTTTCGGCTACATCACCGATGCGCTGCCTCGCAAGCGGGTCTACGTGACCTACCTCGTGATGGCGAGCGTGCTGCTTCCGATCTACGGATCGATCAGAATCCCCGTCGTTCTGCTGCTCCTCGGCCCACTCGTCGCGTTCTTCGGTACCGGGTTCTTCAGCGGGTTCGGCGCAGTGACCGCGGAGGTTTATCCCACAACCATTCGCGCCACGGCGCAGGGCTTCACCTACAACCTCGGGCGCGTTGCCAGCGCCGCCGCCCCGTTCACCGTCGGGACGCTGGCGGCGTCGCACGGGTTCAGCATCGCGTTCGCCGTGGCGGGCGGCGTGTACCTGCTCGGTGCGCTCGCCTGGACGTTCATCCCGGAGACCCGGGGCCGCCAGCTCACCTGATCCGCCAGCTCAGGCGGCGACCCGGGCGTTTACGCCGCCGGCGAAACGAGTCCCACCCGCATGGCATATCGCACGAGCCCGACGAGGTCGTGAATGCCCACCCGCTTCATGATCTCCCCGCGGTGCGTCTCAATGGTTTTCGTGCTCAGCAGCAGCCGGCGAGCGATCTCCGGTGTGGTGAGCCCCTCCGCCATCAGCCGCAGCACCTCCATCTGACGCGGCGTCAGCTTCTCCAGGCGTCGTCGCACAGCGAGGGCACATTCGATCATTGGCGCCAGCCGATCCAGGCAGCTCTTGAGCACCAGATCCTCCGCGCCGGCCCGAACGAACGATGCCGCCGAATGCCGCTCGAGCGCGCCAGCGACGACGATCACTGGAGCAGTCGGTCGAACGTTCTGTACGACCTCGAGTGCCGCGCGCGTGTCGAAGTTCTCGAGAACGTCGTCCGAAAGGACCACGTCCGGCGCGAACTCGCGCAGGGCCTGCGTAAAAGCCTCGGGGGAGTCGACCCGTTCGGTCACCACTGCCATGCCGGAGCGCGCGAGCGATTCGGTGACCATCGCGGTGGCGGCCGGATCGTCGTCCAGGAACAGTACGCGCAGGGTTCGTGCGGTCATGCCCGCTGTCAGGTTAGAAGGACCGTGTAGGGCTCGATCGATATCGAGAGTCAACCCTCGTGACGGTCCAGTATGCCTGCGCGGCCAAGCCCCGACCAACGTCCTATGTAACCTCTCGATACGCGGTGTAACCTCGCGGCCTGTTCCGTGATCCCGGGATCTCACGATTGGCAGTCAAGCATGAGTCCGACTGCAAGTCACAAGTGGCCCGTCATCGGTTTTCGGCCATCAGGCATCAGAGCCCGTTTCCTTAGACGTGTGGAGCGCGGCAGGACTGCTCGCACGAACCACCGGAGGAAACGGGCTCTGATGCCTGATGACGTACTTCTGACAAACTGACTCACTTGGAACTGGCCAAGCCGAGCCGGATGCCATCCCTACGCAGGCTTTACGGATGGAACCCGAACCCGATCGACAGGCTCACGTCATTCCGGGTTCCCTTCGTCCCATCCGCGGTCGGCATTTCGTACGAGAAGAAATTGTCCTTCGCCGCGAGTCGAATGGCCGTGCGCCCGATATTGACGTCGGTTCCCAGCCCGGCGAAGCCTTCGCCGGTGGTGTGGCTGTTCAGGTTGGGCGCCGAGTAGTCGTAGGAGCGGACTCCGCCGCCTAAGTCCACGAACGGCCGCATCGCCCATTTCTTCGTATTGCCCCGAGCGCCGCCGACCTCGAGCCCGAGGTCACCCTGGTAGACATTCGTGCGCGTGTCGCTCGGCACGAGCTTGGTATCCGGGTTCGTCCAGTCGAAGCTCGCGAGCATTCCAAAGTGCTTGTTGAAGTCGTAGTTGCCCTGCGCGCCGAGCAGGAACCCGTTGTCGAACGAGTCACGAAGGGTGCCTGTGGGAAGCGAGGCACCGGCGTATGTGGCGATCGTGAATCGTGGTGGCTGCAGCGTCTCTTCCTGTGCCGAGAGTCTGACGGCTGACGCAGCAAATGCTGCGACGGTGGCGACGATCAATGAGCCATTAAGGTCGATCATGGTAGTCTCCTTCGCGTTCGGTGCGTGTTTCCCGTCGATGCATGACGCATCGAGACCGAGGTCATGGCGAGCGATTATTCGCTCTCGCGTGCCCCAGTACTGATGAGGACAGGCACCGACCGCGCGTCGTTAGGGTACAGCCAGTGTTTTAACGGACTCTCAATTCCGCCGAACCGACGGGTGGTCCGGTCAATGTCGTTTGTGGATTCGATTCTCGTCATCGAAGATGATCCGCGGATCGCGGTGATTGTCGCCGACGCCCTGCGCGAGACTGCACGCTGGGTGCGACGGGCGGGCAGCGCGGCCGAGGGGTTTGCAGCGATACGGGAGATGCCGCCAGATCTCATCGTGCTCGACCTCGGGCTGCCCGATCTCAGTGGGCCGGCGGTATGTCGCAAGCTGCGCGAGGAAACGCGCGTCCCCATCGTCGTCCTCACCGCTCGCCATAGTGAGCGTGAGATGGTGCAGGTGTTGAATGCCGGTGCCGACGATTACGTGACGAAGCCGTTCAGTGCGCCGGTGCTCGTCGCTCGCGTGCAGGCGCAGCTCAGGCGCTCACAGCTCTATCGGAGCTCCGCGCCGGACACGATACGGATCGGCGATCTCGTGCTCGACCTTGGGCGACGCGTGGCGACTCGTGCCGGGCGTGAGCTCGGTCTGACGCCGGTCGAGTGGCATCTCCTGCGCGTGCTCGCGACCAACGCCGGGCGCACACTCACCCATCAGCAGCTGTTTCATGCGGTGTGGGGAAACGTGTTTGGCGATGCGCAGCAGAATCTTCGCGTGCACATCACGCATCTGCGTCGGAAAATCGAGACGGTTCCGGCCGCGCCGACGATCATCGTGACGGAGCCCGGCGTCGGGTATCGGTGTGAGCTCGACCCGCTTCCGTCGATGTACCGGCCTCCGGCGGACAGGAGCGTCGGGTAGCAGGGGTCCGTGGCCCTGCAACGAAGTTGTCCGGGCCTGCCTAACGCCGATAGATGGTCACCACGGTGTCGTCAAAGCGTCGTGCCCACGCGCCGGCGGGGAGCGTATGCGTCCGCGCGTGCTCGGCCACCAGGATGGGTGAGCAGCCGGTCGCGTTCCAGTTCGCCAGTACCAGGTCGAGCTGCCGCGACTCGTAGGGCGGGTCCACGAACACGATCTCGTAGGCGTCGGCCGACAGCTCGGCGGCGAAGCGGACGGCATCCTTCTTGAAGATCCGGGTGCGCTCGCGGAGTTTGAGCGCCGCGACGTTCGCGCGCAGCGCATGCAGGCTCGAAGGGCGGAACTCGACGAAATCGGCGCTGCGCGCGCCGCGCGAGATCGCTTCGAGCCCAAGGGCCCCGGTGCCGGCAAACAGGTCCAGCACGCGCGCGTTAGGCAGGTCCGACGCGAGCGCGTCGAGCACGGCGGCTCTCACGTGCTCGGCCGTGGGCCTGACGCGAGAATCCAGCGGAGACGTGAGGTCGCGGCCAGCGTATTTCCCACCGACGATCCTCAGAGTCGGCCTCCTCGCGGTTGCGTTATCATGCTACCTCGGGTGAGCGTTCACGAACCTTGGCCCATGCGCCGGTGAATCTGGAGGAGAGCCGTCATGCACAACAGTCGTCTGCATCCTGTGATTTGCGGTGGTCCCGCTGGCTGGCGCGTGCCTCTTCTCGCCGTCCTCGCTACGATCATCATCAGCGCGCCGGCATCGGCACAGTGGTGGCGGCTGGGTCACCGCCCCGATCCGTGGGTGCTGGCACTCGATGGTGGTGGATCGTACTCGGTGTCGGACCTCGAGATCGTGCCGGGCACCGACCAGAACGGCGGGTGGTCATGGGACGCCGGACTGCGCCTCGAGCATGGACGCGGCGCCGTTGGCGTTGGCTACGAGCAGTCGCGCTTCGATGTCGGGCCGGATGGCTCCTCGACCACGTCTGGCATCTACGTAAGGCCGCGCTTCAGCTGGGGTGACAGTCGGAGTCCCGTTCGTCCGTACCTTTTTGCGAACGTCACATGGATCTTCGACTACGACGTCTCGACCTTCTGCTGCTCTGTCTACACTGCGAGCGCGGACGCCAGCGGGTGGTCGGCCGGCGGAGGCTTCGGTATTGCCACCGCCCCCGTTGGCCATGTTCGATTCGACCTGAGCGCGCGCGTGGATCGGATGTCTGGCCAGTCGGAGGCGAGCGAGGGGCCGTGGAATGGGGCCGGTCCGGTCATTGGCGTACGTCTCGGAGCGTCGGTGCCGCTGTTCGGTGGGCGTTAGGATTCAACTCGTGTCCTCGACCACTTTCCACGATCGCCCGGTGTTTCCGCGCGGGTTCCGCTGCGCGAGTCGTAACGTCGGGCTCAAGCCGCAGGCGAAGGACCTCGCCGTGTTCGCGAGCGACGTCGACGCCGCAGCCGCGGCCATCTTCACGCGGAACCATTTCCCTGGAGCGCCCGTCATCGTCGGGCGGGAGATCATCAAGGGCGGTCGCCTTCGGGCCGTGGTGGTGAACAGCAAAGTCAGTAACGTCGCGACTGGCCAGTTAGGCATCGACAACGTCCGTCGCATGGCCGCCGCGACCGCCGCGGAGCTGGGCACCGCGCCGGCCCACGTGCTCGTAAGCTCCACCGGTGTGATCGGGGTCCCGCTTCCGATCGACCTCATCGAGCGCGGGATCCGTGGCATCGCCGCCGACCTGCAGGACAATCCGCTCATCGGGGCCGAGGGGATCATGACGACGGATCGTCACCCGAAGGCGCTGTCGACGGCAGTGGGCAACGCGACGATCACGTGGGTCGCGAAGGGCTCCGGGATGATCGAGCCGAACATGGCGACGATGCTCGTCTACATCTTCACTGACGCCGCATTGGACGCTGCGTCGCTCGATCGCATGCTCCGCGTGGCCGCGGACCAGTCGTTCAACATGTTGTCCGTGGACAGCGACACGAGCACGTCCGACACGTGCGCGATCCTGGCGAACGGGCTCGCGGGTCCGGTGGACGAGACGGCGTTCACCCAAGCCCTGATCGCCGGCTGCACGCGCATGACGGAGATTCTCGCGCGCGACGGCGAGGGCGCGATGCGGATGATCCGCGCCACGGTGCGGGGCGCGCTGGACGCGCGCGAGGCGAAGCGCGTCGCCAAATCCCTGGTGAACTCTCCACTGGTGAAGACCATGGTGGCTGGGGCGGACCCTAACGTGGGCCGTCTGCTCATGGCGGTCGGCAAGTGCTTCGAGTGCACGATACGCCCGCCGAACACGGACGCCTGGATCAACGGCCATCCGGTCGTCGCCGGTGGCCAACGGCTCGACTTCGAGGACGCGGTGGTGCGCGAGACATTGCGCGCGGAGGTCGTGGACCTGGAAGTGTCGCTCGGCGTCGGCGACGGCGCGGCGCGTGCCTACGGCTGCGATCTCACGGCCGGGTATGTCGAAGAGAACGCCGCGTATTACTCGAGCTGAAGATCCCGGGGTAGCGCCACGCCGTCGAGCGTTGCGCGGATGGCCTTCGCCCATTCCGTCACGCGGCGGATGTGGCCATCGGCGTTAGGCAGCTCGCCTGCCGGAACGACGACGTCCGCGACGGTCATGGACCACGTGTGTGGCCACCCATCGGGTGGCTCGGCACCGCGCTCGCGTATCCTCACCTTGGCGTCGGACTGCGCTCGCGCGCGCCTGAGAAATTCAGCGGGCGTCGCCGTCCCATCGAGCGACTCGGCGATGATCGCGCGCCAGCCGCGAATCGCGGCACGGGAAAACCCCCGCGGGTGCTGGAGATAGTACGCCGCCACCGTGAGGTGATGCACCGCTCCGAATGCCGCGGGGAAGACGTATTCGTGCGCGAGCAGCTCATCGAAGAGCGAGCGACAACTGCCGTTGTCCGCGACCCAAGCGCCGCAGTCGGGGCAGGGGATCATGTCGGAAAGCTAACGCTGGTCGTGCCACGCGCCGCGCACTACCTTCGCCGGCATGTTCCCCTCGTATCGGGCGACCGCAGGCCGAGTCATCGTCGCGTTGTGGCTCGCCGCGATCCTGTACGTCGTCGTCCTTTCCCTGCTCGTCGTTCGCGCGCCGGGTGACGGCGTGGCGCTTCGCGCGCCGGTGCTCGAACAAATCGTCTTTCTGCTCCTGTGGGGTGTCGCGACACCCGCCATCATCTGGTCGGCCGAGCGACTCCCGATCGAGCGGACGCGGTGGCGCTGGCGCATCCCAACGCACCTCGCAATCGCGATTACGTTCATCGTCGCGCTCAACCTGGCCGCTCCTACGATCGCCTGGGTCATGCTCGGGCGCCCATTGCCGTACGCAGAAGTCGTGCGCCACGCGCTCGGCGAGCTCGCGGCGGTCGCCCACCTCGCGCTCATCGTATACGCCTTCATCCTTGGCGCCGGGCACTACCTGCACACGCTCGACGTTCGCCGTGAGGAGCAGCTGCGTGCCGAGCGTCTTCGCGCCGATCTCGCGTCGGCGCAACTGCGCGCATTGACCCTGCAATTGCAGCCGCATTTTCTGTTCAATGCCCTGAACGCCGTTGGTGCGCTCATCATCACCGAACGGAATCGTGAGGCGTTCGAGGTCGTGGGACGACTCGGCGAGCTGCTCCGCGCGCTGCTCGCCATCGAGCGCCGCGAGGAAGTGTCGTTGCGGGAGGAGCTGGACCTCGTGGAGTCATACCTCGGGATCGAACAGGCTCGCCTTGGAGACCGGCTGCGTGTCGAATGGGAGGTGGCGCCCGATGTCGGGAGCGCACAGGTGCCACCAATGCTGCTGCAGCCGCTGGTGGAGAACGCGATTCGCCATGGCGTTTCCCGGTCACCGACCGGCGGGCGCCTAACGATCGCTGCTCGGCGCCAGGACGCGCGGCTGGCGCTCGAGGTATGCGACGACGGGCCTGGGCCGTTGTCCCGCGCGCGGGCCGAGCCAGGCGGTGGCGTCGGTCTCGAGAACACACGGCAGCGCCTGACGCATCTCTACGGCGGCGAAACTCGGCTCGAGCTCCTGCGCGATGGTGACTGGACGCGCCTCGTCGTCGAGCTTCCGTTCCACGTGCTCGCGAACGTGACGCCGACGTTGCCGGGAGGGGCCGCCGCGTGACTCGTGAACCGAACGAGCACCGCGGCGAAGTGCGCGTGCTCGTCGTCGACGATGAGCCGCTGGCGAGGGCAGGCCTTCGCGCGATCCTTCGCGAGGAGCGCGACCTCTCGGTGGTCGGCGAGAGCGCGTGCGGTGCGGATGCCATCGCGGCGATCGATGAGCTGTCGCCCGATGTGGTGTTCCTGGACATCGCCCTGCCCGATCTGGACGGATTCGACGTGATTCAACGCCTGCCGGCCGACAAGCGGCCGGCGATTGTCTTCGTGACGGCGCATTCCGACCAGGCGCTCCGCGCGTTCGAGACGCGAGCGCTGGACTACGTGACGAAGCCGATTCGTCGCGAGCGCGTCCATGAGGCGGTGGCGCGAGCGCGGGAGCGCATCCGGCTCGAGCGGCTC
>DATCGG010000048.1:0-12864 GCA_036509075.1 Gemmatimonadaceae bacterium | reverse complement strand
ACGCAAAAAGGCCCCCGCGAGAGCGAGGGCCCTTGTCCGTCGGCGGTGTGTGCGCGGAGCGCACTTGTCGCACTGTAAGTCTACTCGCCGGCGCGTCCTGGCGCAACATGACACCAACACGCCGTCGGCCGCCAAACGCGGCCCGCCCGGTCGCACGTCCTTAACCCTACGGGGGATGCGTATGGACACGGAGGGAAGCGCACGAGCCAGCCAACTCACTATGACTACGGAATCAACCTCGGCTCTCGAGTCCACCTTGCACGAGCACGTCACGCGCGGCGAGCTGGCCGGGTGCGTCGCGCTGGTGTGGCGGCCGGGAGCGCCGATCCGCGCAATCGCCATCGGACGGCGCGACGTCGATCGCGACCTGCCTGTCACGCGGAACACGATCTTCAGAATTGCGTCGGCGACAAAGCCCATCACGACCGTCGCCGCGTTGACGTTGCTCGACGAGGGACGGTTCCGACTCGATGATCCGATCACGACCGTTGCGCCGGAGCTCGCAGACTTGCGCGTCCTCGAACAGCCGGAAGGTCCGCTGGATCACACGGTCCCAGCCGCGCGCACGATCACGTTCCGCGATCTGCTCACGCACCGTTCCGGACTCACGTACGGCGAGTTTCATCGGGGTCCAATCCGCACGGCGTATGCGGCAACGCTCGGCGCGACGATTGACAACGACCTGTCGCCTGACGAGTGGATCGCCAGACTCGCGACGCTGCCTCTCATCGATCAGCCCGGAGCCGCGTTCCACTACAGTGTCTCCAATGACTTGCTCGGCTTTCTGCTCGCACGGATCGAAGGCACGACGCTCGGGGCGGTGTTGCGGCAGCGCGTGCTCGACCCGTTAGGCATGCACGACACCCACTTCGTCGTGCCGCCCGACAAGCGTGGTCGCCGAGCTGCGCTGACAGGCTTCGATGGCACGGGCCGACTCACGACGCTGGCGGCGGCGCCGGGCGGCCACGCGTTGGCCGAGCGGCCGGAGTCGATGACGTTCGAGTCCGGTGGTCAGGGCCTGTGGTCGACGGCCGACGACTATCTCGCGTTCGCGCGTCTCTTCGTCGGTGGCGGAGCGGTGGATGGCGTCAGCATTCTCCGGCCGCACACCTGCGCGCTCATGACGTCGAACCAGCTCACTGCCAGCCAGCGAACCGAGGCGCGGATGCTTGGACAAGCACCGTTCGCCCAAGGCCACGGCTACGGCTTCGGCGTGGCGGTGGTGATCGAGCCCGACCACGCTGATGTGCTTCGCTGTCGCGGTGGCGTGGGTACGATCGGATGGCCCGGCGCTTACGGAAGCTGGTGGCAGGCCGATCCCAACGACGGGTCGGTCCTCATCTATCTGTCACACAACATGGTGAAGCTCTCCCAGCTGGCGGAGGGCATAGGCCTCGCAACGTGGAGCGCGATCGCGACGTTCCAGGCGCTCGCGTGAATCCGCGTGTCACGGCCTGAACCGGTCTTCGATCCGGCGGAGCGCCCAGGCCGCGTGCTCGCGCACGAGCGGCTCTTCGTCGTCGAGCGCGCGCGTGAGCACGCCCGCATCGTCGGTCGTGCCGACGTTGCCTAACACGACCGCCGCGTTCCGTTTCAGTCCCCGCAGCTTCGCGCGCTTCATCGGCGAACCCTTGAACGCCGCGCTGAATTCTGAGTGCGTCATGCCTAACAGCTCCCGCGCCAGAGTCCGCGCATCGTTGGCGCCTAACGTCCCGCGCGCCATGTAGGGCGAATCCGCAGGCAGATCGCGCGCGAACCGCCCGTTCCATGGGCAAACGTCCTGGCAGATGTCACAGCCATAGAGCAGTCCGTCGATCGGCTCGCGCAGGTCGGGCGGAATGGCCCCCTTGAGCTCGATCGTCAGGTACGAGATGCATCGCCGCGCGTCGAGCACGCCCGGCGCGGACAGCGCATCGGTGGGACACGCGTCGAGACATTGCCTGCACGTGCCGCAGTGCTCCGCCTCGAACGGCGCATCCGGCTCGAGATCGATGTCGAGGAGCAGCACCCCCAGAAAGAAAAACGACCCGATGCCCCGGTTGATGAGCATCGTGTTCTTGCCGAACCAGCCGAGGCCGGCCCGCCGCGCCAGGTCGCGTTCGAGAATCGGACCGGTGTCGACGTAGGCCTTGCCGCGCACTTGCGCACCGACCCACGCGTCGACGCATGCATGCAGCGCGCGCAGCCGCTCGACCATCACGTCGTGGTAATCGTCACCGCGCGCATACCGTGCGACCGGACCGCTCGGCTCCCGGCCACCGTAGTTCATCGCGACCACGACCGCGCTCCGAGCGCCGTCGACAGGCAGCCGCGAATCCCGTCGCTTCGCCGCGCCACGCTCGAGGTAATGCATCTCACCCGCATGGCCGGCCTGCAGCCACCCCTCAAATGTGCCGGATGTGTGCGCCGGCCCGGTCCGCGTTAGGCCCACGAGGTCGAAGCCGAGGCCGTAGGCTTGTGCCTTGATGCGTGCTTCGAGCGTGACGCCGGGCCGCGGATGCGCCGTGCGCTCCGGCATCGCCCCAGCCGTCGCGGTCATTTCCCGCGCCCCACCCACCGCGCGTAGCGCACCACGTCTTCCACCGGCGGCACCACGGTGTGGTCACCGTATGCCGTGTGCATCCGCCAGCGCACGTATTTCCGCGAAGGAAGCGGGAGAAACGGGAAGCGCCGATACCAGCCGTTCGCCCGGAATCGCCACGCCACGCGAAGGAGATCGCCCGCCAGCGCTGGATTGATGGCGGCGCGACCGGCGAGCCGCAACGTGAGCCGCGTCCACATCAGACGTCGCCGCGATCCTTCGCCTTCGAGTGCGCGCGAATCAGCGTGAACAGAATCCCCGCGTATCCGACGACCATTCCTCCCTTCCACGCGATCTGTCCGAGATCAGGGTCATTCGTGTGCAGCCCCCACCCCATGAATGCTAGTCCGGCAACGGACCACGCGACGCACATGAGCGCCGTCCGCACGTGCGCCCAAAAGGAGTCACGCTCGGCCTCCAGATGCTCCTCGCGCCGCTTGCGCTCGAGCTCTTCCTGAATTTCCTGGGGTAGGGGCATCGCACTCGATTACTTCGGACGGTCGTGACGGGTCTCGTGACTATTTCTTGGTCGTCACGAGAATTGCCCCGCCCACGTAGCCGGTACCGAATCTCGTGGTGGCGTCGGTTGCGCTGATGTAGCGGATTTCCATCACGGATATCGCGTTCACGTTCACGAGGTTCTCGACCTGCCCGATTGCGACGCCGTCCACCACCACCCTTGGACGCGCGCCGGCGTCGCTGCTATCCGCCGGTGAGAATCGACCGCGCGTAGTGAGCATTTGCGGCCGCAGCTTCTGAACGACCTGGAGCGCGTTCGACGCATCGGCGGCCCGCTCGGCGATCTCCGCCGCAGTGATCACGTCCTGCTGCCGCGAAGGCGCGCGCGGAGCTCCCGTCGCTGAGCTACTGCTCCCACTGCTCGAGCACCCCGAACTGACCGCTATCAGGACTGCAGCCATCAACACGCGAGCTCGCATCGTCGACCTCCCGGCAGGTGTGGGCCATGGCTCCGGATCACGCTACAGCGGACTCGGCATCACGCTCGCCATGAGGGCGCCCGTTCGCAAGGTGTGCCTCGCGAAGTGCCTGTGTTTCCACCGGGCCGCGGTGCACGAATGACGTGCCGTCGAGCCCCGGCGGGAGCTCGAGGTCCAGGGCAGCCAGCGCGCTTGGCATCACGTCCACCGTTCGCCGCGGCGTGCACGCGACTGGCTTGTTCGTGAGCAGCGGAACCAGCATGTGTTCACGGTGCAGCGCGCCGTGCGACGATACGTGCGGAATCGGTTCGTAGTGAGATCGAAAATCCCAGCCTCTGAGGGCGGACAGGATGATCTCACCTGATCGCGACGCGCTGCCCAGGCGCGCGATCTGGACGATGGCGTCGGGGTAGTCCGATGACGCCGTCACGTCGTAGGCGTCCGCGTCGCTCAGTCCCGTGTGCGGTCCGATACCGAGTGGGTCCCCGGTGACGGTCTGGTAGCTGTAGCTGTCGCTTCGCGCGATGATCGTCGCTGTTCCGCGCGACCGGCTTCGCACCTCGCACTCCTCCGGGGAGAGTGGAAGGATGAGGAGGTCGACCGACGGTCGGTCGAGCAGCGATGTGACCAGCTCTGACCACCGCGGCGCAAGCGATGGCCACCACGGGCGTTCGGGGCGATCGAGCTCGAGATAGATGTGCGCCATCGCGTTCCCGCTCACCATCACGGCGGCGTCGCGTCCGCCAGCGAAGGTCCACGGATGCGTGACGATGTCATGGCCCCATGATCGCAGCAGCGACGCGAGATCGTCGTGGGCGGTCACCGGCGAGTGTCCGTGATCGCTCACGATCCAGAGATGGGTCGAGTCCCAACGCCCGCCGCGCTCAGCGTCCCAGCGAATCTCGGCCACAGTCGCGTCGAGGATTCGCATGGCCTCGTGCACGGCGGGCGAATCATGACCTGTTGAATGGGATGCCTTGTCGATCCCGGGGAATGCAGCGAAGGCGACACGCGGTCGCTGCTCGCGGATGTGGCGCGCGACCTTTGCCCCTACCTGTCGATCGATCTCGAGCCAACCGGCAAGGTCTCCGGTGAAATGCGTTCGTGCCGCCCGAGCGGCGAACGCGACGCCACGCCCGATTCGATCGCCTCGACGGAGCCCCCGACCTATCACGCTGAGGGCGCCAAGCGCCGGACCAGCGAGCTCGAACAGCGTTGGCGCCGACGGGTCGAGGTCACTGTCGACGTAGCGCATCTCGGTGCCGACGTAGCTGCGGCAATTGCTGAATCCACGCGCGGTCTTACGCGTCCGATCGAACCAGCGTAATCCCGGCAATCCGAGCGGCCCGGGATAGCGTCCGAGCAGGAAGGGCGTGTAGGCCGGACCCGTGACCGATGGGAACGCCGTGGTGACGGTGCTGAACGAGCCTTCTTCGCGGAGTCGAGCCAGCGCGGGGAGAAAGCCGTTGTCTATGGCGCGTTCGAGAACATCCGGACGTGCTCCATCGGCGAGAAGAATGATGACAGACAAGGGTCGATCGAGCGGGTTTCGGTACGAGATTCGAGGGAAATCTGCCTCGTGCATGCTTGCCAGATCGTGACCCGTCAGTGGCGCCGCTGGTCTCGACCTAGATAAACTCTTCTGCTCGGCGTATGCCGTGCTAAGGGTAATTCCGTGGATTCGAGTGAAATGGCCAAACGCAATCAGAGATCCAACGCTTCACAAATTACGCCGACGCAAGACGATGGACCCAATCGGCCTCAACAGGCGTCGGCGGCGCCAGCGCGACGCCGGCCGCGTCGCGGGCCTCGAACCGCCTCGGGAAAAAAGGCTGACCCGACGCTCATGGCGGACGCCGCGCAGAACGCCCTCGAGGGCCTGCGAGAGAGGACGGAACAGGGTCACTTGAAGGCAGGTCGTACACCGCCGTCGCAGGTCCCAACGCTGACGAGCGCGGGAGCCTCGCGCGAAGTCGACGACTCCATTCGCAGTCCCTATGCCGTTGTGACGGAGGACGAGAAGCTCCTGCAGCAGGCCGGGCGCTTCGATGACTTCACGCGCACCGACCCGTGGCGGGTGCTCCGCATAACGAGTGAATTCATCGAGGGCTTCGATACCCTCGCGTCGGTCCAGAAGGGCGTGACCGTCTTCGGCTCGGCGCGGACGGGCCCGGACGATCCGCAGTACCAAAACGCGACCGAGGTCGCGCGACTTCTCGCCGAAGCAGGCTTCGCGATCATCACGGGTGCTGGCCCCGGAATCATGGAAGCCGCGAACAAGGGTGCGCGCCTGGGGCATGGCAGGTCGATCGGCTGCAACATCGAGCTCCCGTTCGAGCAGGGGGCGAATCCGTACGTGGATACGCTGGTGAACTTCCGCTACTTCTTTGTGCGGAAGACGATGTTCATCAAGTATTCCGTCGCATTCATCATCTTTCCTGGGGGCTTCGGAACGCTTGATGAGCTGTTCGAGGCGCTGACGCTCATTCAGACCGGCAAGATTTACCAGTTCCCGGTTATTCTGTTTGGTCGCCACTACTGGGCTGGTCTCGTGCGTTGGTTGCAGACACGGGTGCTTGGCGAAGGGAAGATCTCACCCGGCGATATCGATCTCATGTTGCTCACCGACGATCCCGCCGAAGCCGCGGCGGCCGTCGTCTCGGCGTACGAGTCGCAGGTTGGCACCGCGCGCGCTCGGCTGGAGGGGGAATGAAGAAATCCGGGAAGCGGGGGAAGAATAGCGGGAACAGGGAACTGGGAAGTGGGAACGGCAAGAAAATGGAATCTCGACCGCGCGGCTTGAAGAGCTCGCGGCCGGGCAAGACCATCAAGCGCTCATCCGCCGCCGGCCCCAAAGCACATCAGAAGCGGGCCGCGGAGGAACGCGAGCACGCTGGCGTGCAGCACACGTCACACGACACGAGCCGCTTCCTGCGAGGCCAGCGCATCGATCCCCGTCGGATCGACGGAACGGAGCGGGTCACGGACCTGATCGATGGGACGTTCCTCGCCTACAACGCCGCGCGCCTTCGCGAGGCCTGTCAGCTCTTCACGCAGAAGATGCTCGAGCCCGACGTGACGATCGGCATGACGCTCACGGGCGCGCTGACGCCCGCGGGGCTCGGCATGGCCGCGCTCATTCCGCTCATCGAGGCCGGCTTCGTCGACTGGATCATCTCGACGGGCGCGAATTTGTACCACGACACGCACTTCGGGCTCGGGCTGGCGATGCATCGCGGCAACGCCCAGGAGTCGGACGTGGTGCTCCGCGAGGAGGGCGTCGTACGGATCTACGACATCTTCTTCGACTACGACGTGCTGCTCTCGACCGATGCCTTCTTCCGCAAAATCATCCAGGGACCGGAGTTTCAGCGGCCGATGTCGAGCGCGGAGTTTCACAACCTGTGTGGCAAGTACGTCCGCGAACGGGAGAAGGCGTTAGGCATCGGTCAGAAGTCGCTGTTGTCCGCGGCGTACGCGTGCGGCGTGCCGATCTACACGTCGTCGCCCGGCGACTCATCGATCGGCATGAACGTCGCGGCGCTCGCGCTCGACGGCAACCGATGTGTCATCGACCCGAACGCCGACGTGAACGAGACGGCGTCGATCGTGCTCGGCGCGAAACGCGGGGGCGGTCGGAGCGGTGTGCTCATCGCGGGCGGCGGCAGCCCCAAAAACTTCATGCTGCAGACGGAGCCACAGATCCAGGAAGTGTTAGGCATCGACGAGAAGGGTCACGACTTCTTCCTGCAGATCACCGACGCCCGCCCTGACACCGGGGGTCTGTCGGGTGCGACCCCGGCGGAAGCGGTGAGCTGGGGGAAGATCGATCCCGATCGTCTGCCTGACGCGGTGGTGTGCTACCTCGATTCCACCGTGGCGCTGCCGCTCCTGACGTCGTACGCGCTGGCCACTCGTCCGAAGCGCCCGCTGCGCCGCCTGTTCGATCGGCGTCGCGAGCTGATGGATCTGCTGCGCGATGAGTACGATCGCGCGGGTGGTGAGCCCAAGGTTGCCGAGGACGCGGATGCGAAGCTGCCGATGCATCGATAGGCGGCAGGCGGCAGGCGGCTTGCAGCGAGCGGCCTATCCCGCCTCCATTCCCCGCCGGACAGCGCGGACAAAATTTGTGCGAGAGTAGTCGCCACCGGAGAGATAGCCCGGCAGCGACTCTCCGCCGAACACCTCACGAACGATCGCCGCATCGGGAGCGCCCGAGGCAATACGCCGTTCGATCATCGCGATCATCTCTTCGGTCCAGTCGGCCTTCGCCCGAAGCAGTGGGGTCGGGTTCGGCACGTAGCCCCGGTGTGCGTCGAACAGCCGCGCCGGGCCTAACGCGGCGATCTCGCGCAACGTCCTGACGAGCACTCTCGGATCCTCGCCGGGATGTGCAATACGAACCTTGACCCCCAGATAGAGGTCCCCGCCGAACAGTGTACCGTCGGCCTCGTCCCACACGATGTGATGGTCGGAGCAGTGCCCGGGCGCAGCGACGAGCCTCCACCGGTCGCTTTCGAACGGCGCGACCGGAGAACGAAGTGGTGGCGCCGAACCCCACGTGAAACGGCGGTAGGCCCGGATCGGCGCCGGGGACCGCATCTTCGCCAGCGTTTCGCTCGACGCTGCGATTGGTATCCCCCGGCGCGCGACGCGCTCCACGTTTCCCGCGTGATCCTCGTGGTAGTGCGTGATGACCAAACCACCCGGCCGCGCGCGCTCGAGTATCGCGTCCATCGCCTTCCGTGCCGCATGGAAGCCGCAATCCACGAGGATACCGCTGACCAGATAGGCGCTCGCCGAATAGCCGATGATCCGGCTCGCGGCGCTCGACATCTCGAAGCGTGTAACATCCCCGTGTTGCTCGACTTGTAGCATGTCGCGGTGTCGGCTGCCGGGGTCGCCCGTAATTGCTTCGTCCGGGCGCGCGGCTTAGTTTATCGGTGGGAGTAGCGCCCGGCTCGAAAGGCCGGGCGCTCCACTTTTCTGTCGGTGTGGCTGTCTCTTGCGGGGCTTGCGATGATCGAAGAGCTGAAGCAGAAGCTGGGCGACGAGGTCCAACGCCTACAACACGAGCTGAACGTCGTCCTTCCGGCGGAGATTCGGAAGGCGGTGGAGCTCGGCGACCTGCGCGAGAACAGCGAGTACAAAGCCGCCCTCGAGCGCCAGCAGTTCGTGCAGGCCCGACTCGGACAGCTCCGGCAGCGGCTCAGCAAGCTGGCACAGATCGACCTCACGCAGATCCCGACCGACAAGTGCGGCCTCGGATCGCGCGTCGTCGTCGAGGACCAACAGACGAAGTCGACGGAGACCTACAGTCTCGTCTTCGGTGACTCGGTCGAGTTCGAGGAGGGTCACGTGAGCATGGGCTCGCCGATTGGGCGCGCGCTCGTCGGGAAAGGCGTGGGTGACGACATCATCCTCAAGTTGCCCGCCATGACTCGCCGGCTACGTATCGTCGAGCTGGTGACCATCCACCAGGGCGCGGTGGAGTAACCCTCGAACCCCAGCCGTGAAGCCACGAGCCCTCAGCCGGCAGGCGAGGGCTCGTGTGCTTCATGGGGTACTCCGAAGAGTCCCTCGATTTCCGCCTCGTACCTGGCGATCTCGGATCGAGCGCGCGCGTTGTCCCAGCCCAGCCGGCCCGCCAGGATCGCGGTCGCCACGCGTGCGGCCGACCGCCCGTGATCAGCGACCTCGAACGCAAGGTGCAGCCGCCTGACGAGGATATCCGAGAGCGTCATCGCCATCTCGCGCTCGACGGCGTACACGACTTCGGCCAGCAGATACGGAAGCTCCCGCACGATGCGGCGTGCGAGCGCCGGTTCTGCCGTCGTGAGTGCAGCCACCTCGCGCCACCGCGAGCCGTGCGCTTCCACGAGCCGGCGCGCAACCGCCGAATCGCCCACCTCCAGTTCGGCCGCGCGGAGCGCTTCGTCGAACGAACGGACGTCGCCTCCGGGCAACGGCACTGCGTTCGTCTTCGCTCGTCTTCGCCGTCTGCCCAACGATCCTTCGACGACGTCGACGACTTCCGCGGCCATCGATCGATACGTTGTCAGCTTGCCGCCGGAGACCGAGATCATGCCTGACGCGCTCTGATCGATGCGATGCTCGCGTGACGCGCGCGCGGGATCACCGGTGAACCCGGACGCAACCAGCGGGCGAATCCCCGCCCACGCCGCGACCACGTCGGCCGGCGTTAGGCGGGCGGCGGGAAAGAAGTGGTTGGCCGCCGCCAGCAGGTACTCGACGTCCTCGCGAGATGCTCGCACCCGGTCCGGTACCTCGTCGGTCGGCGTATCGGTGGTCCCGACGATCGTCGTGCTGGTGGAGGGCAGAGCAAACATGACCCGACCATCGATCGGTGAGAGCAGGGTGAGGGCGGCGTGCGTTGCCAGTCGCTCGCGCGGAACGGCAATGTGCACGCCCTTGGTCGCGCGAACGGCATGCGCTCGGGCGTCGCCATCCATGGCCCGCAAGGTGTCGGTCCAGGGCCCGGTCGCGTTCACGACCACGCGTGCTCGTACGGACACTTCCGCCTCGTCGCCATCGTCGCGAACGATGGCTCCCACTATTCGTTCGCGCTCCCGGATCAGGCGGACGACCGCCGCGTGGTTCACCGCAGCGCACCCGAGCTCCTCGGCCGCGATCACGTTCGCCAGCGTGAGCCGAGCATCGTCGGTCGATGCGTCGTAGTAGCTCGCGCCCCCAACCAGATTCAACCGGCTGAGAGCCGGCTCCTCGCCCCAGGTCTCCTTCGCCGTGAGCAGGCGGTGACCCTTCACGTTGCGAAACACGGCCAGCGCGTCGTAGATGAACAGGCCGGCGCCGAGCTTCCATAGGGGCACCCGGGCGTCGCGATAGACGGGCCACGTGAACCTGAGCGGTCGCACCAGGTGCGGCGCGATACGGAGTAGCGTGCGTCGCTCGCGGCTCGACTCGAACACGAGATGCAAATGGCCATGCTCGAGATAACGAACCCCACCGTGGACGAGTCGCGACGACCGGCTGGACGTTCCACTCGCGAAGTCATCTCGCTCCACGAGCGCCGTCTTGAGACCGCGCATCGCCGCGTCGCGAGCGATGCCGGCGCCGGTGATGCCGCCCCCGACGACGAGCACGTCGAACTGTTCCTCTCGAAGTCGCGCCAGGCGCTCGCCGCGCGTCGTCATCAGTGAGCGCGGGTCACGATTCGCGCCGCGAGCGCGATGAGTGGGACGCGAGGTACCGCGAGCGATTCAGGGAGACCGACCACGGTGCGTCGCGTTGGGTCATTGAGCACTGCGCCAGCTTGCCGCCGGACGCTCTCGTTCTCGACCTTGCGGCAGGAACTGGCCGCCACGCCGAACCCATCGCGCGCCTCGGACGCACCGTCATCGTTATGGACTTCGCCCAGCGTGCGGTCGCGGCCGCGGTAGCTCGATACGAGCGCATCCTCGGCGTCGTAGCGGATGCCAATGCGTTGCCCTTCGGCTCCGAGGTGTTCGACGCCATCGTCTGCGTCAGCTTTCTCGATCGTTCCCTGTTCAGCGCGTTCGCCGATCTGCTGAAACCGGGCGGCGTACTCGTGTACGAGACGTTCACGCGCGCCCATCTGGACCTGGTCGCGCGCGGTCGTGCCCGCGGGCCGCGGAACCCCGCCTACCTCCTTGAAGGAGGCGAGTTGCCGAGGCTCGTCGCTCCGCTGGTCGTCCAGGAGCAAGAGGAAGGGCTGGTGGTCGATGACGCGGGTGAACGGCACGTGGCTCGCGTTATGGCCCAGAAGCGATAGGCGGGGTCAAACGGCACGGCGTATGTTCACGCCATCGACACGTGGAGCGGAAGGGAAGACGGTGAACCTCCCCGATTCGACCGCCCTCCTCGCTCAGCGATAGGGTCCAATCACATACGCCGTATCGGCAGCGTTTATCGTGCGCCGCAGTCGATACCAGGTGCGATTGCCGAAGCGGGCGCGCAGTCGCTCGTTGCGTTCGTCACCATAGTCGATGGCGAACACCACGGGGCCGCTCAGGCGTCCTTCCGGGTCGAAGCGCTCGCGCGAAAGAAACATCGCGAACGGAAGCGTCCCGAGCCCGTCGCGCCGCAGTTCGCTGAGGCAGCCCTGGCTGTGTTCGGCTTTCTCGGCGAACGACACCCTCGCGCCGGGAAACGGGCGGGCCGGGCCTGCGGCCATCACCTGTCGCCTCAGACGCTCCACGGGATCCTCCGACGTGGAGGGCCGCGCGTCGATGTCGTCCAGCGAGGCCTGGATCGCGCAGGCGTCCCAGTTGTTGACCACCAGATCGGCTCGTGCGGGACGGAGCCCGATCAGGCGCAGCCGCGTGAGCAGCCGCGCACGCCACGTCTCGTTCACGAACACGAGCGCGTTGTCTATCCGCGACGATGCTACGAGCGACTCCACGTCGAGGCGATCGGGGCCGCCCGAGAGATGGAGGCCATTGGCACGATCGCGAACGCCACTCTGCGCCTGCGGCGAAAGCCATGGGCGCCACGCGACGAGCGTGCAGAGAGGAATCACCAAACGCACCCACCGCCATCTCGCATTTCTGGGTCGGCTGATCACGGCCTGCGCCGCGAACCAGACAAAAGCAGGGATGGAAGCGATCAGATATCGTGGACCGCGCGCGAAGTAGGACTCCCCCCCGTATGCGACATAGCCAGCGATCGTCACCATCATGAGGCCGAAAAGAAGCATGTCCCACCGCGATGGCTGCCGCGCGAGCGCCAACATCCCCGCGGCGACGAGCGCGAGCGCCGGAAGCGGCCACTCGAACAGCGCGGTGCTCAGACGCAATAGCTTGCCCGAGGTCTGAATGAGGCCGATCGTCGGCGTGAGCACGAAGCCGCGCGGCGTCATGTGAAAGCCCGGCCGATGCTCGGGCCCGTTGAGCGCGTCGTACGCGAACAGGAACGGATTACCCGTCGTTCGCGCGTTCGCGAGAAGGAGCACCGCGAGCGGAATGGCCCCCGCTGCGATCTGCACCACGAGCGAGCGACGGTGAAGGGACGTTCGCGCGTTCGTCAGTTGGAACACGCCGACGACGACGCCGACGAGTGCGGCGTCGTATGGCCGGATCGCGGCCGCCGATGCCACGGCAACCCCGATCAGGGCGGCGGAACGAGCGATCGTGCGCCCATCGCTCGACGAGACCCATGTCGGAAGCGCCGAAAGCGCCAGCACGAGCAGCGCGACCACGCTGATGTGGTTCTCCTGACTGGAGCCGAGGAAAAGCAGCCATGGGCTGACCGCGAGCATGATCGCGGTCCAGCGCGCTGGCGCGTCCGCCATGACCCCCGCCACAAAACGGTAGAACCACACGACTGTCAGCGCCGTGAGCAGCG
>DATCGG010000047.1:0-6861 GCA_036509075.1 Gemmatimonadaceae bacterium | reverse complement strand
AGCCGCTCGCTTGCGCCGGCGATGGGCGGGATACGATCGCGCGTTCGCGTCGCGATCGTGAGCGATTTTCTTGGCGATGCCGACCACGTGCGGCGCCGGGCGGGCGAAGTCGCCGCGGCGGGTGGTGAGGTCCATGCCATTCACATCGTCGCCGATGAGGAGCTCGATCCACCCGCGCGCTCTATCCTGGCCGTGGACCCTGAAGACGCGTGGTTGATGCGGCCGTTGGTTGCTGATTCGCGGGCAGCGTATCTCGAGCGGTTCGCCGCGTGGCGCACCGAGCTGTCGGCGTCGTGGCGTGCGGAGGGGTTGTCGTATACGCTCGCGCGCGTTTCGGAGCCGGCATCGCGTGTGGTGCGCCGCGTTGCGGGGGCGGCGTTAGGCACCGGCCGAGCCGTCGCGCCCGACGTCCGACGTGAGATCCGATGAGCTTCGCCGCGCCGCTGTTTGCCTGGGTGGGCGGTGGGCTCGCGCTCGGAGTCGTCGCGCTCCATTTGTTGGCGTGGCGGCGGCCGCCGGCGTCGCCGCTGCCCACGGCGCGGTTTGCTCCCGACGCTCCGGTGCGCACGGTGTCTCGGGCGATGAGACCCGTCGACCTTGGACTGCTGGCGGTCCGCGTCCTGGTGATCGTCCTCGTCAGCACCGCCCTTGCGGGGCCGAGGTTTGCTTCGCGCGTTCAGGGACTGGGTCGAGTGATCGTCGTCGACCGCTCGCACGGTCCCGAGGCCTGGGCGCCAATCGATCGGGTGGCGCGATCCGTGTTTCGGTCGGGTGACGCGCTGGTCGTGGTCGACTCGACGGTGCACAAGGTCAGGAACCCAACCGTCGATTCGATCGTTGCGACCTCCCCGACGACGGAATCGGGGGGTATCTCCGCGGCACTGGTCGTCGGAATCCGTGCCGCGAATGAATTGCAGCGCGTGCGCGATTCCGTGGAGATCGTCGTGGTGTCGCCGTTCGGAAGCGACGCACTCGACGCCGCGACGGCGTCGATCCGTCGGATGTGGCCGGGAACGGTGCGTACGATGCGCGCTGGCACGCCACCTAACGACACGGCACGCGCCCGTCCGCCCGACATTCGTGCGGGGTCCGGCGACCCGGTGTCCGCGGCGCTCGCGCTCGCAGGCGCCGCGCCCCGAGGTGCGGTCCGGGTGGTGCGGGACTCGACCACGGCAGCAGATACCGCATGGGCTCGAAACGGAGGTGCCGTCGTTGTCTGGCCCACTAGCGCCGCTCAGCGGGGCTGGAACGTCCGAGCGACGGCCGACACGGCGTTCGGCGTCACTGTGACCTCCTTGGGATCTGGTTCTTCCGCGTCCCCCGCACTGTCGGCAACGGTCGTCGCTCCATTCGTTCGACGCCTGGCACCGCCGCCAGGGCGGGTCGTGGCTCGTTGGGACGATGGAGAACCGGCGGCGACCGAGATCTCGTTAGGCGCCGGGTGCATGCGCTCGGTGGCTGTCCGCGTGTCGGCAGCCGGCGATCTTGCCCTGACTCCGGCGTTTCGCCGCTTCGCCGAGCAGATCGCCCGGCCGTGCGTCGGTAGCCGCGGCTGGACGGCGGCCACCGACAGCGTCGTGTCGGCGGTCCTGCCCGCGACTGGCGCGCGCGGTGCCGCGCAAACGTTCTCCGCGGTGGATACCACGCGATCCCATTCGCCGATCGCGGTGTGGCTGCTGGGCGCAGCGATGGTGGCGGCTCTAGCAGAGTTGCTCGTGCGGCGAGGCGCTGCGAATGCAACCGCTTGACCGCGTCATTCGAACCCGCCGCGCACTTGCCGCGACGATCGCGGCACGGGCTGTACTCGGTGGCGTTGCGACGGTCCTCCTCACCGCCGCGGTTCTGACGGCCGCGCTCCGTCGAAGTGGCGTAACGACATCTTCGGTGGTATGGCTGGTTGCCGGCCTGGCGGGAGCGACTGCGCTCGCGTTACTCGTCAGGGCGTGGTCGCGCCTAACGGTGCCAGGTGTCGCGCTCTGGATCGAGGAACGCGTGCCGGCATTGCAGTACGCGCTAGTCACCGCGGTGGATCCCGCGGGAGCCGGGCCTGGGGCGCCGTTCCTGGAACGCGAGATCGAACGCGTCGTGTGGGACTGCGAGGCGGGTCGTGCGATGGTTCGCGCGCTGCGTTGGCCGGTGCTCGCTGCCCTGGGAGGACTGACGGCATTTCTGATGTCGTTGCGCGTTGGCGCGGGGGCGGCGGTCGAGCGCGATCGCGCGACTCCAAGCGTTACTGCGACCGCTGCGCGCGACGTGCCTGCCCCGTTCGCACGCCTCGTTGCGACAGTTCGATCCCCGGCGTACGCTGGGGGGCAGGAGGTTCGAGTCGAGTCTCCTGCCTCGATCGCCGCGCTGGTCGGGAGCACGGTAGTCCTCGAGGCGCCCGGTAGCAGCGACGGCGTCACCGCATATGTGGGCGACCGTTCGATCACCGTGCAGCACGTCGGCACAACGTGGCGCACGACGGTCACGGTCGAGAGCCGGCCGACGGTCGTGAGACTCCGACACGCCTCGGCGGAGCGACTCGTAGCGCTCGAGCCACGGTCCGACTCGGTCCCCGTCGTTCGCCTGCTGGCCCCGGCCCGCGATACGGTCGTGCGCACGCCCAGTGGCGAGCTCCAACTGTCGGCCCAGGCACACGACGATATTGGCCTCGCGACGGTGGCGTTCGAGTACATCGTGAGCTCTGGAGAAGGGGAGAGCTTCCAGTTCAGGTCCGGGACGTTAGGCATGCGGCGAGGCGACTCGGGCCGGGAATTGAGGATCGACGCGTCGCTGAGCCTGGATCGGCTAGGACTCAAGCCGGGCGACATGGTTCATCTGCGCGCGGTGGCACACGACAGAAACAACGTGTCGGCCCCGGGCGCTGGCGCGTCGGAGACCCGCGTGCTGCGCGTCGCGCGCGCCGGGGAGTACGACTCCATCGCGGTGGAGGGCGCGCCGCCGCCTGAAGCGGACAAGTCGTTGATCAGCCAACGTATGCTGATCATGCTCACCGAGGCCCTCGAGAAGCGACGTCCGACACTCGCGCACGAAACGCTGCTGTCGGAGTCGCGCCAGATCGCTCGCGACGAGACGCGGCTCCGAAAGCGGGTGAGCGACATCATCTTCCAGCGCCTGGGCGACAATCCGACCGGCGAGGAAGGTCGTGAGCCGGACGAGGTGCTGCCAGCGGATTCGGCGTCTCCGGTCGTCGACTCGACTCGTCGCGACTCCGTTCGACGCGCCGCCGCGCGCGCTGGTCGCACGCCGCGCGAGATCGCGGCCAGCGATTCCGCCGACTCGGCCAGGGCGGCCCTCCTTCGAGCCGCGAGCACCGCAACGGGCCGCGGCGACGAGATACTCGACTTCGCGGGTGACGAGACACCGGTCGTCGCGATCAATCGGCCGCTGCTCGAGGCCTACAACGCCATGTGGGAAGCGAGTCGGGAGCTTGACCAGGGGGAAACGGGGCGTGCGCTGCCACCGATGCGCCGCGCACTCGCGGCGATCCAGCGAGCGCGTCAGGCGGACCGCATCTACCTTCGCGGCAAGACCCCTGCGGTCGTCGTGGACCTCGCGCGCGTGCGCCTAACGGGGAAGGAGCACGGCGCGGCGAGCACCCGCCTTGCTCGCCCACCGACGGATCCTGCGGCCGCGCGCCGAGCCGCGCGCCTCGCCGCCGCAATCGAGCTGGCGTCTCGCAGTCCGGCCGCCGCCATCGATTCGATGGTGCTGTTGCGGGTCGAAGCGGCCGACGCGGCGCCGCAGCTTGCTGCAGCGCTCGGGGACGCACTCGCCGCGATGAGAAGCGGTCGCGAGGCCACCGGTCTGCTGGTGCGTGCGCGCCGGATCGCGGAGGGAACGCTGCGAGCGTCGGGCCAGCTGAGCGGGTGGAGCGGAGTGTGGTGACGTGAACGTCCGCGCGCGATTCCCGATTCCCGATTCCCTATTCCCGATGTCGGGTGAATTCGTGTTTGCGACCGCGCAGTACGAGTCGGGCGACTGGGACAGCGCTCCCCTGGTGCCGGCGAATCTCATCGACTCGGTCGCCAGGTACACGAGCCTTCCGATTGCGCCAACCGGCGCGATCGTGGCGCTCGCGAGCGACGACCTCTTTCGGTTCCCGTTGGTGTACCTGACGGGGCATCTTCCGGTTCGTTTCACCGACGCGGAGCGTACGAACGTCCGGCGGTTCGCCGACCGCGGGGGGATGCTGTTCGTCGATGACCACAACCACGATATCGACGGCGCGTTCCACAAAACGGCCGTCGAAGAGCTGACTCGCGCGGTAGGCCCGTTATCGCAACTACCGAATACGCATCCGATCTACTCCGCGTTCTTCAAGTTCCCGGACGGCCCGCCTAACACGTCCCACGAGCTGAACGGGTGGGGCGACAACCTCGTTCACTCGCACCTGCTTGCGGCAATGCGCGGGGATCGGGTGGCCGTGCTGTACAGCAACAAGGACTACAGCTCCGAGTGGGGCTATCACCCAGACAACAAGCGCTTCCTGTCTATCGACAACACGAAGTTCGGGGTCAACATCATCGTGTATGCTCTCACGCGCTGAGCGGGTGCGTCGGGTGGGCGAGCACGCCCTGCGTGTGATCGCGATGGCGGCGATTGCGACGCTGCTGTGGCGCGCGGTTCGGCCGCCGGTCGCATCTGGCGTGGACGTCGTGCGTGGCGATCTACAGCGCGCGCTGACCCGGTGGACACTTTCGCCCGCAACGGATATGCGGGTCGTCCTCGATGCCGCCCCGGATCCGCGCACGCGCGATTGGCTCCGTGCGCTCGCGCGCGCAGGCGGGGCGTTCCGATGGTCGTCATCGCGTCCCATCGGCGCCGCGGCAGTGGTCGCGGAACCGGCGGCCGAGCCGAATGGGGTCACGCGTGTGCGGTTGGCGTCGGCGAATGGTGAGGCGGTCTCGGTCGCAGACGATGCCGGTACGATCGATACGCTCCCGCGCGGTGGCGCGCGTGAGATGGAGCTCGGTGCCATCGCTGGCGCTGTTCGCGCATCGGGTGCCACGTTCACCGCGACGTCCGATCCGCGTGACTCCGTCCTGCTTCGACCCGTGCTCGTGCTTGGCGCCGCCGGATGGGAATCGAAGTTCACGATCGCCGCGCTCGAGGAACGCGGATGGCGCGTGGCGTCTCGTGTTCGCGTCGCTCCCAAGATCGATGTCACACAGGGTCTTCTGGGCTCGATCGACACCGCTCGATACGCCGCGGTAATCGTGCTCGACAGCACCGCCGGACCATCATCGCAGGAGATCATTCGTTATGCACGAGCGGGCGGTGGCGTGATCCTCGGCGGCAGCGCATCCCGCGGCGGTGCGTTCGTCGGGATCGCCCCCGGCCGAGTGGGCGCACGCATCGCCGGTGTGGCCGGTGCCGTCGCGAGCGCTGCCCCACGCACTGGGCTCGGTGGGTTTCCGGTGTCATCGCCGGGTGCGGACGCCGTGGTGCTGGAGTCACGCGACGGCGTGGCCATGATCGCCGCACGACGTCTCGACGCCGGCCGCGTTATGCAGGTCGGCTACGACGAGACGTGGCGGTGGCGTATGGCGGGAGGCGACGAGTCCGCAGCGGCACACCGCGAGTGGTGGTCGCGTCTGGTCGGTGCGGTGGCGTACGCCCCACTCGTACCTCGTGGCCCCGGCGTGAGGTCCATCGATGAAACGCCGCTCGCGTCGCTCGTCGCCGCGCTGGGTCCGCCCACGCCACTGGACGCCGGACTCGTTGCGCACGGAGACAATGCGCGGATCACTTTGATGCTCTTCATACTCGTTTCCGCGTGCCTCATCGCCGAGTGGGCCTCGCGACGGCTCCGAGGTGCACGATGACCGTCGCGTACATCTCGCATTCCGACTGTGGCCGCCACGACACCGGGTGGGGTCACCCGGAGCACGTCGGTCGGCTGCGGGCAATTCCTCGTGCGCTCCGCGAGGATCCCGATCTGTTTCATGCGCTCCTGCACCTCGAAGGCAGGCACGCGACGCCGGACGAATTGGCCCTCGCGCACGACCCGGCGTACATAACGCGGGTGCGGGAGATCGCGTCTGGAGGCGGTGGCAGACTGGATCCCGATACCGTCATCAGCGAAGGCAGCTGGGACGCGGCGACGGCGGCCACCGGCTGCGTCCTCGACGCAGTGGACCTGGCGTTCGATGGTCGCGCAGTCCGGAGCTTCAGTGCGGTGCGGCCTCCAGGGCACCACGCGCTCTCATCTCGCGCCATGGGGTTTTGCTTGTTCGGCAACGTAGCGCTCGCGGCGCACTACGCGCGACGGCGTCACGGCATTGCCCGCGTGCTGATCGTGGACTGGGATGTTCACCACGGGAACGGGACGCAGGCGCTAGTCGAGCGCGAGGCGGACATCCGGTTCGTGTCGATGCACCAGTGGCCCTGGTACCCGGGTACGGGCGCCGCCGAGGACCGCGGTCCTCACCGCACGGTGTGGAACGTACCGATGCCGGCGGGTCAACCGCGAGCGCGCTACGTGGACGCCTGGACACGCGCGATCGACGCCGCGACCGACGGTTGGAGCCCCGGAATCGTGTTCGTTTCGGCCGGCTTCGATTCGCTGGCCGGAGACCCGCTCGGTGGCTTCACGCTCGAGATCGAGGACTTCGTGGCAATGACGCGAGACCTCGTCATTCGGGCGGAGGCCTGGTGTGGCGGTCGAGTCGTGAGCTCACTCGAGGGAGGCTACGCGCCGG
This sequence comes from Gemmatimonadaceae bacterium, assembly GCA_036509075.1. Classification (GTDB taxonomy): domain Bacteria; phylum Gemmatimonadota; class Gemmatimonadetes; order Gemmatimonadales; family Gemmatimonadaceae; genus JAJKIV01. The sequence continues at coordinate 154 of DATCGG010000047.1, read as the reverse complement.
AGCGCATGGCGGCTGCCGCAGTCGCGCATATGAGGGCGTTGATCCACGGATAGGGGAACCGGGAACGGGGAACCGGGAACGGGGAACGGGGAACCGGGAACGGGGAACCGGGAACGGGGAACCGGGAACGGGGAACCCGGAACCGTGCGTCTCT
>DATCGG010000046.1:0-20801 GCA_036509075.1 Gemmatimonadaceae bacterium | reverse complement strand
GAAAAGCATCGGCCCGGCGGACTTTTTGTCCGCCGGGCCGATTGCCCAACGCCACCTAACGAGTCGCGAGGCCGCTACCGAGCCCCCGCGCCGCTGACCGCCGCAGCGGGCCGCGCGCCGCGCGCGTCACGCCCAGCCGTGAGGCGCGGGCGCATCGCCAATCGGTCGCGAATGAGCGCCAACGCGTCATCGTACTCAGCGCCTGTGAGCTCGAGCCGGGGCGGACGCACGCGCGCGGTGCCCCGCCCGACCTCGACCTGCACCAGCTTGATCAACTGCACGAACTTGGAAAGCGTGTCGAGCCGCAGCAGCGGAAGGAACCAGTCGTAGAGCGCCCGCGCCTCCGTCCAGTCACCCGAGCGCGCCAGGTCGAACAGGCGGACTGACTCAGCGGGCAGCGCATTCACGAGGCCCGCGATCCACCCGGACGCCCCCATCGCCGCGCTCTCGACGATCATGTCATCGAGCCCCGCGAACACGTTGAGCCTGCGCCCAAGCCGCTCGAGCACGGCGGTCACACGTCGCACATCCCCACTCGATTCCTTCACCGCGTGCAGGTTGTCGTAGCTGGCGAGGTCCGCCAGCTGCTCCGCGGAAACGTCCGTGCCGTAGGCGATCGGATTGTTATAGAGCATGCACGAGAGCGACGTCGCCTCGATCACCGCGCCGAAATGCGCGCGCGTCTCGCGCCAGTCGCCGCGATACACATAAGGCGGAAGCACCATCAGGCCGTCGCACCCGACTGCGGCCGCCCGCCTGGCGAGCGCGACGCACTCGGACGTGCTGAGCCCCGCGATGCCCGCGACGACCGGCACCCGATCGCCAACGCCGCTGCGACAGCTCTCGAGGATCGCGACCTTCTCGTCGAACGTCAGTGTCGCGGATTCGCCGAGCGATCCGAGCGCGACGATGCCGGTGCACCCCTCATCGACGAGCCAGCCCGCATGCTCGCGAAGGAACGCGTGATCGACTGACAGGTCCGAAGCGAACGGCGTCGTGATGGCCGAGTAGACACCGGCCCAATCTCGCTGTTGCATGGTCACGATCCTGCGGAATGCACCGCGTCAGATGATGCGGCGCCGACGAGCGCCGCGGTGGACAGGGTAGACAGCCGCGCCGGCTCGAGCGGCGAGCGCACCGTGCCGGGTTGCCAACCAAAGAGCAGCTCGAGCGCCGGCCCGCACACGCGTCCCTGGCAGGCCCCCATGCCGGCGCGCGCGTACAGCTTGGCCTGACGCGAATCGGAGAGCGACGCGATCGCCGCACGCCGGACGTCCTCGCACCGGCAGATGATGGTGTCGTCACGGGCCAGCGATCGCAGTTCCGGGCGGAGCGCAAAGGCGCGCTCCATCCGCCGCGCGACGACTCGTAGCGCCTGCCGACGCCTGCCGAGCGAGGGATCGATGCGCGCGACACCCGCGGCAGCAGCGCCGGCGATCTCGCCTTCGGCCACCGCGAGCGCCACGCCGCCCACGCCAGTGACTTCGCCCGCGGCAAACACGCGGGGGACGCTCGTCCCCTGGCGCTCGTCGACCACCACGGCACCCTCGGCGGTGGTGCACCCGACAAAGCGCGCCAGGTCGACGTTAGGCACGAGGCCGTAGCCCGTGGCCAGGAAGTCGCATGGGAGCGACCACGTCGTTCGCGAATTCGCGACGGTGACGGTGGTCAGCCGATCACTCCCCGACGCGGCGGTGACCCACGTGCCCATCGCGTACGGCGTGCGGAGAAATGCCAGCCGGTACATGGCGGCCTGTAACAGCGTCTCGGGCTGGGCGAGGAGCGATATCGCGAAGTCCCGGACCGCCTGAAACGGCGCCTGGTCCGCCACGAGCATTACTCGCGCGCCGGCGTCGGTGAGCGACGCGGCAACGGGGAGAATGAGCGGGCCCGTCCCGGCGATCACGACGCGCTTGCCTCGGAATGTGGCGCCCTGCTTCAACAGCGCCTGTGCTCCGCCGATCCCTGTGACGCCCGGCAAAGTCCAACCGGGAAAGGGTACGAATCGCTCACGCGCGCCTGTGGCGATCACGAGCGCCGATGCCCGAATCACGGCCACGCCGCCCAGGTGCCGCTCGGCGACGACCGTGATGTCACCGGACTCGCCTCCCATGACGACATCCACCACTGCGACGCCCCGCCGGACATCCGCGTTCGTGCGCGACAGTCGGTCGATCCACGCGCGAGCATCGGTGCCGAGCGTGCCAACCGAGCGGTGCCGCCAGATCTGGCCGCCAACGTTAGGCGCCTCATCGAGCACGACGACGCGACGATTCGCCTCCGTGGCTCGCACGGCGGCCGCGATACCGGCTGGCCCGGCGCCGATCACCACGATGTCTGCCCGTGTTTCGGCACTCATGGCTGCCGCTCCTCCCCACCGGCCGCCGTCGCGACGTGCATTCCGTCTGCCACGGTCACCAGGCAGGCGCGCCGGTGCGCTGCACCGTCGATCGTCACGCGGCACTCGTAGCAGGTGCCCATGCCGCACAGCGGTGCGCGCGGTTCGCCGCTCACGGACCGGCGAAAGGCGGCGACACCGAGTTCCAGGAGCGCTGCCGCGACGGTCACGCCGGACGGGACACGAACCGAACGGCCGTCGGCCGAGATCGTCACCGAACCGGCGGAGGCCGGCGGGCGAGGAGCCATCAATGCACCCCCGCCGCCACGCCGCGGTCGGGTGCGTAGGGCGCGGCATCGATCGCCGGTTCTCGGCCCGCCACGAGGTCGGCGAGCAGGGCGGCCGTGCCTAACGCCATGGTGATGCCCAGCCCTTCGTGACCGGCCGCGATCCAGAGTCCGGGAACCTCCGGCCAGCGCCCGATGAGCGGCAGCTTGTCCGGCGTCGCGGGACGAAAGCCCGTCCACGTACGCACGGTCGTGAGGTCGGCCAACCCGGGCATGAAGGCACACGCGCGTGCGATCATTTTGCCCAACACGCGACGATTCACGCTGGCGTCCCACCCAACGAGCTCGCGAGACGATCCGACGATCACCTGCCCCGTGCTTCTGGGCTGCACATTGCACGCGACCGACTCGCTGGTCATGACGTGCGCGCTCGCGAGGTAGCCGAGCTCCGCGACCTGATGCCGGCAGAACCCCGGATATCGCTCGGTGATCACCAGGTGACCTTTTCGCGGGATGACCGGCAGCTGCGGCGTCAGCGACGCGGCGGCCGCGCCGGCGGCGTTCACAATGACGTCGGCGCGAAGAGTATCGGCGCCGCAGCGCACGCCGCACGGGACGATCTCCTCGACCGGCATTCGCTCGAGCACCTCGGCCCCCATCGTTCGCGCGAGCGCGAGCAGCGCGATGGTCGCGGCCGGCTGATAGATCACCCCGTCCGACGGCACGAGCAGACCACCCGCGAGCCCGCGGCGCAGCTGGGGCTCCGCCTCGATGAGCGATGTCTCGTCGAGCACTTCAGTGTCGATGCCGTGCTCCCGATACAGTTGCTGTTTCGCTGGCAGGGTATCGAGCTGCGTCTCATCCTCCGCGACCCAGACGGTCCCGCACCAGTCGAGCTCCGACGCGACGCGAACCGCGTCGTTCTGGGCGCGCCAGAGCGATCTCGAGTACCGCGTGAGCGCGAGCTGCTCGGGAGAATCGTCCATGACGACCACATGCCCCATGCCGGCGGCCGTCGTGCCTAACGCCGCACCGCCGGCGTCGATGACGAGGACACGCAGGCCGTCGCGGGCGAGCGCGGCCGCGCACGCGGCGCCGACGATACCGGCGCCGACGACGATCGCGTCGGCCTTCCGAGCGGTCACGGAGGCCCCAACCCGCCGCGGAAGGGATCCCGCGGGTCGAAGCGGAGCGTCGCTTCGCCCGTCACGAACGCGGTGCCGCGTACGTGCGGAATGAGCGTGCCGTTCGGGCCGGCGGTGAGCCAGCCGGTGAACAGGCTTCCCGCCACGCTCTCCTGGCGCCACGGCGCGCCTAACGCCAGCTGGCCGCGCCGATGCCGCGTCGCCATGATGGCCGATGTGCCAGTGCCGCACGGGGATCGATCGTACTCACCGCCGCTGCACAGCACGAAGTTCCTGGAGTCCGCGTCGCTACGTGTGGGAGCGGCGGCCAGCTCGATGTGGTCGAGGTCGGCCCCGTTCGCGCCCGTGATTCCCGCCGCCCGCAGCGCGTCCTGAATCGATTGCGTGAGTCGCGTGAGGTCTCGCGCCCGGTCGAGCCCAATGCTCACGTCCGGAAGGTGCGTCAGAAAGAACCAGTTGCCGCCGTACGCGATGTCGCCGACGACGCGACCAACGCCGGGCACGTCCACCGCGACGTCCATCGCATGGCAATGCGCCGCCACATTCTCGATCGTGACGGATCCGTCGCCCGAGAGCTCGGCACTCACGGTGCCCACGGGCGTGTTGTAGCGTGATACGCCCGGCCTAACGCGTCCCAGGTACTCGAGCGTTCGGACGACCCCAATGAGCCCGTGGCCGCACATGCCGAGGTACGTGCCGTTGTTGAAGAAGATGATGCCAGCGGTCGCATCGCTCGTGACGGGCGGCGTGAGCAGTGCGCCGACGATCGCGTCATGCCCGCGTGGCTCGCACACCACCGCGCGGCGCAGATGATCGTAACGCGCTCGGAGATCGTCGCGGCGCTCGGCCATCGTGGACCCAACAGGCTGCGGCCAGCCGTCGATGACGACGCGCGTGGGCTCTCCCTCGGTGTGCGAGTCAATGACGCGGATGGTCACCGGAAAGGTCGGCGTGTCCGCGGCGTGGTCGGTCGATGTCAGCGAGGCCGTCACGGGTTGATCTGCACGGTCTTGATCTCGGTGTAGAACTCGCGGGCCGCCGGGCCTTGCTCGCGGCTCCCGGAGCTCGAGCCTTTCATTCCGCCGAACGGCGCGTGCGGATCCACGCCGGTGGTGTCTCCATTGACTCGCACGAGCCCCGCCTTGATCCGTTTCACGTAATGCAGCGCGCTGCGAATGTCGCGCGTGAAGAGCGACGCACTCAGCCCATACGCCGTGTCGTTCGCGAGCGCGATCGCATGATCGAGATCGTCCGCGGGAAACATCGCGAGCACGGGGCCGAACAGCTCCCGCTGTGCCAGCTCGGAGTCGGTCGCGGCGCCGCGAAGGACGGTCGGCGGAAGGAACCATCCATTCGCGAAGTCCGCCGAATCGGGGATGATGCCCTCGTACACACGTTCCGCATTGGTTGCGCCGAGCGTTCGGCGAATGGAATCGCGCGCGTGCTCGCTGATCACCGGGCCCACGGCTGCATTCGGTGCCGTCACGGGCCCCAGGACCAGGGCGTCGATCTGGCGGCGCAGCTCGGCGAGGAACGGGCCCTCGATGTCGTGTGCCACGACGACCCGGCTCGTAGCGGTGCACTTCTGCCCTGCATAACGCATCGCGCCGGCCGCCGTGAGCGATGCCGCCTGGGCGAGATCGGCATCCGGCAGCACGATCGCCACGTTCTTTCCGCCCATCTCGGTCTGGTAGCGGATGTTTCGCTCGGCCGCGATGGCCGCGACTCGGGCTCCAACACGTCCGGACCCGGTGAAGCTGATCGCCGATACCTCGGGGGCGCGCAGCAGCGCTTCACCCACGGCGGGACCGGATCCGGGCACGAGGTTGAACACACCCGCGGGGAGCGACACCGACGCCGTCTCCGCGAGCAGCGACGCGACGTGCGACGACATCTCCGCCGGCTTGAGCACGACAGTGTTTCCGAACGCGAGCGCCGGCGCCGTCTTCCACAGGGGAATCGCAACCGGGAAGTTCCACGGCGTGATCAACGCGACGACGCCTAACGGTTCGCGGAGCGTGAACTGCAGCGCGCCGGCCGCCTGCGCGGGTATCACTTCGCCAACCTGGCGCACCGCCTCGCCGGCATAGTACCGGAGGATCGCGACGCAACGCGCCACCTCGCCGCGCGCTTCGCCGATGGGCTTCCCGACCTCGCGCGCGACGGCCTGCGCGAGCTCCTCCTGTCGGTCGGCGATGGCGGTGCTCCAGCGATAGAGGTGGTCCGCGCGGGCAACGCCCGTGATGGTCGACCATCGTTCGAAGGCCGCGGCCGCGGCCGTGGCGGCGCGCCGTGCGTCCTCCGGCGATCCTTCGGGCACGTAGGCAACGAGGTCGGTCGCGTCCGATGGATTGCGGTCGTCGAGCCATCCGTCACCGGTGCTCGCGACCCACGCGCCTCCGACGAACTGTTGCAGCCGTGGTGGCTCGGTCGCGACGCGCGACATGGGTGTGGTGTGCGTTGTCATTCTTCACCTCGGGTCGCGCGCGCTCGCGTGGACGCACGCCCATTCGTGTCTGGCTCGCGGCGCTCGCGAAGAAAGGCGAGCAGCGAGCGCCCTGCGCCGGCAATGTGATCGCGGACGAGCTGACATGCCCGCTTCGTGTCGTGCGCGCGCGCCGCGGCCGCGATCGCGCGGTGCTCTTCGTTCGCCCGCGTCTCACCATGCGTGAGCGCGAGCTGCATGCGGAGGTAGCGATCGGACTGCTGGTGGAGGCGTTGGACGATGTTCATCGTGACCGGTCGCGCGGCCGGCGCATACAGGCTCGCGTGGAACTGCCAGTTGAGCACACCCCATTTCGCGACCTCGCCCGTGCGCAGCGCGACGGCATAGCGCTCGAGGACGTCGTCGGCCTGGTCGAGCTGGTGCGTAGTCAGGTGCGGTATGGCGCGGCGCAGCAGGTCGGACTCTATGCTGGCGCGCAGGTCGAAGACCTCCTCGATCTCCTCGAGCGAGAGAGTCGACACGATGGCGCCGCGGTGCGGGTTGAAGGTGACGAGACCTTCGGTCTCGAGCTGCCGAAGCGCTTCGCGGATGGGGATGCGGCTCACGCCCAGCTCGTCGGCCAGGGCGTCTTGCCGCAGCGGTTCTCCCTCGGCGTAGTGGCCGTGGAGGATGCCGTCGCGAATCGCGTCGAGCGTCATGCTGGCGACGGTCTGGCGCTGGAGCCGCACGAGCCCGATGTTGGAGGCTTCGGGCCCTGTCGTTGGTCGCGCGCCGCCGCGCCTGCTCTGGGGAGTGGCGGCGGGCAATGTGCGAGGCTGGTCGGATCGCGGCATCGGCCGGAAATTTCGGTTGCGAGGGGTGAGCTTCGGATACAATATCCACGGCAATCCCCACGCACAATCCCGTCATGTTTCGTCCCGCGGAGTCCCGATGAGTTCTGCCTGGCTGGTCGATCCACGCGACGCCCTCCTCGTCGTTCTCGCGCTCGTCGCCCTCTCGTACATCGTGCTGGTCGCCCGCGCCACCTCGCGAGGCCGACGCGAAGGCGACGCCGCGACACCAGACGCGTTGCGCGTTGGCACAGGCTTCATCACGAACTTCTTCGACACGCTCGGGATCGGGTCGTTCGCCACGACCACCGCGCTCTTTCGGAAGTTCTCGCTCGTGCGCGACGAGAAGATTCCCGGAACGCTCAACGTCGGCCACACCCTGCCAACGATCGTTCAGGCGTTCATTTACACGAAGCTCGTCGAAGTCGATCCGAAGACACTCATTTTGTTGATTGTCGCGTCCGTCCTCGGCGCGTGGATTGGTGCGGGCGTCGTGGCAAACTGGTCACGAAAGCGGATTCAGTTCGGGATGGCTATCGCCTTGTTCGTCGCGTCGATCCTGCTGCTGTTCACGCTGTTGCGGCCGGCGCCCGAGGGCGGCGCTCTGCTCGGCCTCACCGGAACACGCCTCGTGCTCGGCTTCCTCGGCAATTTCATGCTCGGCGCACTCATGACGCTCGGGATCGGCCTCTATGCGCCGTGCATGATCATGATCGCGCTGCTTGGTATGAACGTGAAGACAGCGTTCCCCATCATGATGGGCTCGTGCGCCTTCCTCATGCCGGTAGCAAGTGCCCGCTTCATTCGCGAGCGCGGTTTCGATCTGAAGGCGTCCATTGGCTTGCTCATCGGCGGGATACCTGCCGTGCTGATCGCCGCTTTCATCGTCAAGTCGATGAACCTCACGGTCATGCGGTGGCTCGTACTCGTGATCGTGCTCTACACCGCCACGGGGTTGTTCCGCGCGTCTCGACGGCAGGAGGATGACGCGACCGCTCCCGCTCCGTCGGGTGTTTCGGCTGGCGCCGCCGTGCCCTGACGGACGCCGAGACGTCCCGCGGAAGGACGCTGGTTCGTTAGGCATCAACAATTAGCGAGCGCGAGGCCATGCACAGGCCTCGCGCTCGTGGTCGTTATCCCAACCAGCGGCCTGATCAAGCGTTTTGCCCGCGTGGCGCGTATAGCAACGGGGCTTTCCGCCCACTGGTGCCGGGCATTCCGGCGCCCCTTTTTGAGGAACCCACAAGAGGCGTGATGTCACGACATCCACTTCTTCGCACGTTTTCGATGCTCCTGCTCCTCGCGCTGCTCACCGCCTGCGGCGGCGACGCACGGGGGGAGGCGGGCGGTTCTCGCACCGGGAATGCTGGTGGGCCCGGCGGGGGCGGACCGGGCGGCGGTGGCCCAAACCGGGCAAACAACCGGCCCTCGCCCGTCGAGGTCGCGACCGTCAGCCGCGGCACGCTCGCCCGCACTTCCACGGTCTCGGGAATCCTCGAGCCGCTCCGCACCGTCGGCGTCAACGCCCTCATGTCCGGCGCCTTGCTCAGCGTCAACGTCGAGGAGGGCAACCGCGTCCGCGAGGGACAGACGCTCGCGCAGATCGACGCGCGTGAGCTCGAGGCACAGGTCAAAAGCGCAACCGCGGCGCTCGAGCTCGCGGAGTCCACCGCGAAGCGGTCCGATGAGCTCTGGCGCCAACGGATCGTCACGGCCCTCGAATACGAGCGAGATCGAGCCGCCCTCGCCAGCGCGCAGGCAACGCTCGAGCAGCTCAAGACCCGGCTCGGCTACGCGACGATTCGTTCACCCATAAACGGTGTCGTGACGGAGCGGCGACTCCAGACAGGGGACATCGTGTCGCCGCAGACACGCCTCTTCACGGTAGCCGACAACTCGACGCTCGTATCGCGCGTCATGGTCTCCGAGCTCGAAGTGCCCCTGCTCCGCCAGGGCGCGATCGTCGACGTCACCGTCGACGCGCTCGGCGGCGCACGTGTTCAGGGCCGCATTCGTCGGGTCTTCCCCGCCGCTGATTCGCTCACGCGGCTCGTGCCGGTCGAAGTTGCGCTCACCGGAAGCGCGCTCGATCAACTGCGTCCTGGATACACCGTCCGCTCCATGTTCAAGCTCGGCTCGCGCAACGACGTGCTGCTCATCCCGACACGCGCGGTCATCGGCCCAGCCGGCGCACGGACGGTCGTCATCGTCCGCCAGGGAAAGAGCGAGCGGCGAATCGTTCGCGTAGGCCCGGACATCGACGGCACGACCGAAGTGCTCGAAGGGCTCGCGGTCGGCGACACCGTCATCGTCGCCGGCCAGGCACTGCTTCGGGACGGTTCGCCGGTTCGCATCGTGCCGCCCCTCGCGCCTGATGGCCGGCAGTCAGTGCCGACGGTCGATACGCCCGCTGCCGCGGCGATGCCCGTCGCTCGCACGGGGAGCTCCGAATGAAATCGCGCGGCCGTCGCGGCGGACTCTCGAGCTGGGCAATCAACCGTCCCATCGGCACGGTGATGCTCACCTCGACGCTGCTCGTGCTCGGGGCGGTGTACGTCGGTCGCATTCCCGTCGACATGTTGCCGCGCATCGTCTATCCCAACGTCAGCGTGCGCGTGAGCAACCCCGGCGTCGAGCCGGCGGTGCTCGAGGAGACGATCGCGAAGCCGCTCGAGTCCGCGCTCGCGAGCACGGAGAATCTCGAGAAGATCTCGAGCGACATCTTCGAGGGGTTCGTCCAGGTCAGGCTCGAGTTCAAGTACGGCACGAACGTCGACTTCGCCGTGCAGGACGCGGCCAAGAACGTCGAGCGGGTGCGCGCGCGCCTCCCCGAGGAAGCCGATCCACCGGTCACCACGAAGGACGACCCCACGCAGCAGCCGATCTTCTCGGTTGCGTTCTCGTCCGAAGGGCGCGATCAGATCGCGCTCCGCGAGTGGGTGGATCAACGGCTGCGGCCGCAGCTGCTGTCGGTCCCGGGCGTCGCGGCCCTCGACCTGAATGGCGGACTCGTTAGGGAGATCCAGGTCGAGCTCGAGCCGACGCGGCTCCGCGGCTACGGCCTGTCGGTCAACCAGATCATCAACGCGCTCTACAACGAGAACCAGGACGTCGCTGCGGGCCGCGTCACCGCGACCGATCGCGAGATGATCGGAAAGACGGCGGGCAAGTTCCACAGTCTGGATGACATCCGCGGGATTCTGCTCACGACGCCGACCGGCGCACGGGTGCCCATGTCGGAGGTCGCGGTCGTGCGCGATACGAGCCAGCAGCAGCGCAGTTGGGGACGACTCGACGGCATTCCCGCGGTTCGCATCCAGATCAGAAAGCAGCCGGAGGCCAACACCGTCGAAGTGGCCGACGGCGTTCGCGCGCGCCTGGCACAGCTCCAGACCAGCTCGTTCGTCCCCAAGGACATCAAATACGTCGTCACGTACGACCAGTCCGGGTTCATTCGCGATTCGATCAACTCGGTGAAGGAGGCCGCGCTCATCGGCGCCTTCCTCGCGTCGCTCGTCGTGCTGCTGTTCCTCCGATCGCTGCGCAAGACGGTGATCGTCGGGCTGTCGATCCCGCTCGCCGTCATGGCCACGTTCATCGCCATGGGCATCGGCGGTCTGACGTTGAACGTCATGTCACTCGGCGGCATTGCGTTAGGCATGGGCGTGTTGCTCGACAACGCGATCGTGATGCTCGAGAACATCTATCGCCGGCGCGCGAAGGACGGGCTCGACGCCGAAGAGGGCGCGCACGTCGGCGCGGCCGAGGTGACGAGCCCGATCGTGGCCGCGACGGTCACGAGTCTCGCGTCGGTCGTCCCGTTCCTGCTTATCACGGGGCTCTCGGCGCTCGTATTCCGCGAGCTCATTCTCACCGTTTCGATCTCGCACCTCGCGTCCCTGCCCGTCGCGCTGACGCTCGTGCCAATGCTCGCGGCGCAGCTCGGGAAGATCCGGTTCACCAGCCGTCTCGAGCACTTCAAGCCACTCCTCGCGTTCGATCGCGGCTTCAACGCCATGGTCGGCCGCTACCGCAAAATCGCGAGCGGAGCCGTCAAGCATCCCTACCTCGTGCTTGGCACAGCCGTGGCGCTTTGCGTTGGTGCGGGCTTTGTCGCGCGAACGTTCGACTCGCAGTTCCTGCCGATGGTGGACGATGGCATCGTCTCGGCGAACCTGCGCCTGCCGCCAGGCACGCCGCCTAACGTCAGCAACCAGGTGACGCTCGCCGTCGAGCAGGTGACGAAGGAGATGCCGGGCGTCCTGCACGTCTACGCCAACGCGGGCTTCGGGCGTGGCGGCAACCTCGACATCCTGCTCAAGCCGGTCCGCGAGCGCGGCATGAGCGCCGAGCGGTGGGTGCAGGAGCTGCAGCGCCGCGTCGACGACCGGGGCTTTGCGTCGGCGCGCGTCTTCGTCAGGCCGCCGCGCATTCGCGGGCTTCGCACGTCGAGCTCCGGCGACGCAATCACGCTCAACATTCTCGGCGACGACCTCGGTCAACTCGAGCAGCTCGGCCGCGAGCTCTCGCAGCGGCTGCGCGGCATCCCCGGGCTGGCCAACTTCGACGTCCAGACCGACGAAGGAAGCCCGCAGCTGGCGATCGTGCTCGATCGCGAACGCGCGCGGGCGCTGAACCTCGACGTGGCCACGGTGGGCACCACGGTGCGCACTGCGCTCGACGGCACCATCGCGACCAAGTATACGCAGGGCAACTTCGAGTACGACGTCCGCGTGCTCTTCCCGCGCAACAAGTTCACGAGCGCGTCGGAGCTCGGCGAGGTGATGCTGTTCCCGGGCGGGCGAGGCACCGCACCGGTCTTCCTGCGCGATGTCGCCGATGTGCGGCCGGCAATCGGCCCGTCGAACATCAGCCGCGAGAACCAGAACCGCGTGCTGCGGCTCTCGGGTGATGTGCTCTCCGAGGTCGCTCCGGTCGGCGAGGTCGTGGACTCGGTCCGCGCGCGCCTGGCGTCGTTCCAGATGCCGGACGGGTATGGCGTCGTCATTGGCGGCGACTTCGAGGCCGTGCAGCAGAGCAACTCGCAGATGATGCTCGTGGTCGGGCTCGCGATCTTCCTCGTGTTCGTCGTGCTCGCGGTGCAGTACGAGAGCGTCATCGACCCGCTCGTCATCCTGCTGGCCATTCCGCTCGCGATGGTCGGCGTCATCGGAATCCTGTGGATCACGCACACGCCGTTCAGCGCGCCCGTGTTGTTAGGCATGATCCTGTTGGCCGGCATCGTGGTGAATAACTCCATCCTCCTGGTGGAGTTCGTGGAGCACTACCGGCGCGAGTCCGGCGTGCCGGCCGTGGCGGCTGTGGTGGAAGCAGGCGCGGTCCGCATGCGCCCGATCGTCATGACGACGGTCTGCTCGCTCGTGGCGATGATCCCGATCGCGTTGGGGATCGGCGCGGGCTCGGAGCTCATGCAGCCGCTCGCGATCGCGACCGTCGGTGGCCTGACGCTGTCGTCGATCCTGACGCTGGTGGTGGTGCCGTGCGGGTATCTGGTGCTGCACGGCATCGCGGATCGCGTGAAAGTTTTCCTTCTGGGCGACAAGCCGTCGGCCAACACGGCGGAGGAAGCCGAAGCTACTGCGGGAGACTAATAGTGGCGCGCGTCCGTGTTTCTGGTCGCACGGCAAATTTGCGCGCGCGCAGGCCGCAGAGAACAAAAGGTAGTCCTCTGCGGCCTCTGCGGTTCAGTTACTTTCGAGTGGCGACCGGATCTCCGACTACTGGTTGCCTGACGTCGCCGGCTGCTGACGCGGCGCCTCGGCCTTCCCCGCATCGAGGTCATTCCAGTTCAGGATCGTATTGAAGCCGAGGAAAAACGTCCCCTGCGTCTGCCAGCGCCAGAATGGTCGGATGGCGAACATCACCACGTGGCCGTTGCCCAACTTCGTGTCCACGATCTGCGCACGACCTGAGAGAGCCTGACCCCCGGCGAGCGTCCCCGAGAGCAGCATGTCATTAGGGCTCTGCGGGAACGTCATGATCACGCGCGGACGCGCCGCCGGGTCGGTATTGCCACTACCTGCTCCGCCACGATTGCCAGCAAGGTTCTGGAATCGCGCCGAGTCGCCACTCGCGCCCGCGCGAGCACCGCCGGTTGTCGCCGACGAATCCAGCTCGTAGGGCGACAGCTTGAGCGGCGTGGCCATCGGAGTCGTGTTCTGACCGAGCCCGCCGTTGATGCCGCCTTCCCCGCCGCCACCACCGAATCCACCGAAGCCGCCACCACCACCAGTGCTCACTGCCAACACCGGCGCCTGGCTGAAGTAGACCGGCAGCTGCGTGCCGTCGAACCCGTAGGCGATCGGGCTCTTCGCATCGCTGATGATGCCGCGGAGGATCGACCCGCGAACGAACAGCGCGCGCGGCTCCTCGACCGTCACACCCGCGGTGATCCCGTACTCCGGGAAGATCGTGGACGTCCCTCCCTCGGTTATAAGCGTGCCACCTGTTTGCACGAACTTCGCGAGCTCGACGAGCCCATCCATCCCCATCCCGCCGCGGATGTCATCCGACTGATCGAGTGCGCCAAGGTTCGGCGTCGCCGCGGTCTTCTTGTACGGGAGCGGCGTGGTCCCATTCTTCGCGATACCGTTCACCTGCGACGTCGCGCTGCCGCCGACGTGCGGATAGATGATCACGTCGTACTTCGCGCGCAGGTTGCCCTCACGAAGCTTCTGATCGGAGAAGTAGGTGTAGGGGACGCCATAGGTATCGAGCGCCGCGCGCACCCACCCCTCGTCCTGCGTGCGCTGCCACGCGTGCACGTAACCGATGCGAGGAATGTCCAGGTCGTGCGTCTTGACACTCGGTGCGGCCGCGACCGCCCAACCCGAGAGACCGAGCGCCTTGAGCTGCGGCTCGATCTTCGCACGATCCGCGTTAGGTATGATGAACGCGCCCGCCCGGAACTTGTGGCCGCCAAGATCGAAGTCCTCCTCGGCCGCCTGCATCTTCACCGCGGCGTTCGCGAAGCGGAACTTCATCAGGTTGTTGTCGGTCGTGTGATCGACGACGATGACACTCCCGCTGCCGTCGACCCCGCCCGCCGCCCTTGCTTCGCTCGTGAGCATCGTCATGGGCTGCGTCTGGATGCTCTTGTCGCTGACGGCGATCACGCGGACGTTGCGCATGAGCTGGAACGTCCAGCCCGTGTCGTCGTACGGCGCCGGGTTCTGCGGCGAATAGTTCTGCAGCGAGAAGTACATGTCGGCGAGCGTGCGGAACGGCTGATCGGCGCGGACGATGTAGTCGCCCGCCTTGACCTCGAGATTCCCGACCTTGAACGGCGCGTTCGCCGTCTGGATCTCGAGCCCCTGGCGACGCAGCTCGTTCACCGCGTCAGCCGCATCGGCCTTGCGACGCTGTCCGGCAGGGATGACCCACCCGTATGTCGGGCCGTTCTTTCCCTTCTCGACCGATCGCTTGTTCTTGAGCCAGTAGTTCTCCAGATACAGCTCTCGATCCTTCGCCACGCGGTTGAGCGCGAAGAGGGCGGCGGATTCCTGGATGTTGGTGTTGTTGCGCGGGCCCCACTTGATGTACGGCAGCGGCGGGTTCGGCCTGAACCACTCTCGGCTCGTGGTTGTCGCGCCGGGCCGCACCTCGTAGTTGTCCGGCCCGTAGCTCTGCACCTCGTAGAACCGACCCACCGCGTTATGCGAGTGGGCGATGAAGAACATGTAGTTAGGCACCCACCCGTCGTAGAAGCCGTACGTCCACACGCCCGGCACGCCGCGCTTCGTCATCTCCATGACGTCGTTGTTGGCGAGGTTCCACCACTCGTCGACGGTGATGGGGTCGAGCGCCTCGTTGTACGGGCCCGTGCCGGTCGACGCGTAGAGATACGTCTGCGCCTCGTGGAGGTCGTGCATGATCGTGGGCGTCCACTCGTTCTGCATGCGCGTCACGGTGCGCGTGAGCGCGAGGAACTGGCCCATCCCGTCGCGGTTGTTGTCGTGCGCGACGTACTTGCCCCAGTACATGAGCGGCAGCTTCGTCGCGCCCTGCGGGAGCTTCTTGTTGAAGTAGTATGTGTCGACCTGCTTCTCGCGCCCATCCACTTCGATCACCGGCGTCATGAACGTGATCACGTTCTTCCGGATGTTCTGAATGAGCGGAGTCTCCTCGACGATGAGGCGATACGCCATCTCCATCAGCATCTCCGGCCCGCCGTTCTCCGGCGAGTGCATGCCGCTCAAGAACCAGTAGATCGGCTTCGCGGTGCCAATGATCTCCCGCGCCTGGTCCTCGGTGGTCTTCCGCGGATCCGTCAGCGCGTTCAGGTAGCCCTTGTACTTGTCGAGGTCGCGGATCGTCGCTTCGTCACCGATCGCGGCGACGATGATGTCGCGGCCCTCTTCGGTCTTTCCGATGCGCCAAACTTTTATCCTGTCTGATGCCGCATCGAGGGCATCAAAGTAGCGGTACATGTCCTTCGCGTACGTCAGCTCACCGGGCGTGCCCACGATGCGACCAAGGAACTTGAGCGGCGTCGGGACGGTGCTGGACGCCGGCAGATGGTCGACGAGCTCCGTCGTGATGCGCGGGTCCTGGAGATATTCCTTGATCTTCTTGGTATACTCCTCGTCGTTCGGCTGCGACGCGGGTTTCGCTGCACCGGTGGCGTTCTGTGCACGAATTGGGGATTGCGGGGCGAGCGCCCAGAGCGCCGCGACCGCTAACGGCCACGCGAACCGTCGCACGGGTCGCATCCGAAGCGACATTTCCTTCCTCCTGAGAATGGTCTAACGGCCGGAACACCGGGCCGGGGAAACTCATTCTCATACGCACGACAGCCCAAAGACGCTAGCACGGATCAACGGCGCTATTGGTCACTGCCAAGTCCTCACAGGGCCGTTCTAGAGCGGCTTCTGCGTCACGACCACGCCGGGGTTGGGATTCGCAGTGGCGGCCGCGGTCGTCGACCCATTTCCGAGCTGCCCCGTGTCGTTGCGTCCCCAACACCACACGGTGAGACGATTCGCGCTGATCGCGCAGCTGTGCGCGCCGCTCCCCGTGCCGATCCCGCTCGCGGCAACCTCGATCGCCTCGATGCTGCCGGACCGCACGGGCGTCGATCCATTCGCGACGACGGAGCCGAGCTGGCCCGACCCATTGAGTCCCCAGCAGTACACCTGCTGCGACGTCGTCACGCCGCACGAGTGACCGTACCCCGACGAGATCGACTGGAACAGCAGCCCACCCGCCACCTGCACAGGCGACGACGAGTCCGTTCCTGTCGGCCCGTTCCCGAGCTTGGAGTTGTTACTGCCCCAGCAGTACCCCTCGCCGGTCGTCGTAACCGCGCAGGCGAACTGGTTGCCGAGCGTGACGCTCTGGAACGCCTTGCCGCCGACAACTTGCTGCGGGGCCGCGACGAAAGCGTTCCCGTACGAGATCTTCCCGCCGTCTCCGATCTGACCGATGCTGTTCGCTCCCCAGCAGTACGTTGCACCGCCGGTGCTTACACCGCACGTGAAGCCCGATCCAGCCGTGATCTTCGCGAACGCCAGTCCGCCCGAAACGAGGGAGGGCGTTCCGCTGAATGCTGACCCGCCATTCCCAAGCTGACGCCAGGCGTTGTTGCCCCAGCAGTACGCCTGGTTGGTGGTGGTCACCCCGCACGTGTGGTCGGATCCGGCGCTGATCGAACGGAACGCGATGTTACCGGCAACCGCCATCGGTGTCGCGCTCTCGGTAGCGTTCGATCCGCTGCCCAGCGCGCCCCACCCATTGTAGCCCCAGCAGTACGCCTTGCCGTCGAGCGTGATGCCGCACGTGTGCCGACCGTACGTCGAGAGCTGTGCGAAGCGCAGGTTGCCAGGGAGCTTCGTCGGAACGGTGCTCATGGATGTCTCACCTAGCTGCGGGCTGCCGAGGCGACCTTCGGCTCCATTCAGTCCCCAGCACCAGACAATGCCTCCGCTCGCGATGTCGCACGCGTGCATGGTTCCGGCGGAGATCGAGCGATACTTGATGACTACCACGCGCGTCACCGTCGCGCTTTTGCCTTCGCTCGCCGCGGTGACGGTGACCGTGCCGCGATCGACCCCGGTGAGCATGCCGGTGATCGGGTCGATCGCGGCGACGGCTGGATTTGATGAAGTCCAGCGAATCTCGCGATTGCCTAACACATTGCCGTTCGCGTCCTTGAGGATGCGGCCGATCATCTCCGAGCTGAACGCCTCGATCGTGTCGAGGACGGGCGCGAGCAGGATCTGATCGACCGGGTTCAACGCGGCCGACACGGTGGCCGTCGTGGAGCCAGCCTTCCCTTCGCTCGTCGCGGTGATCGTGGCCGTACCGGAGGCGACGCCCGTGACGACACCCGACGCGGCGTCGATGGTGGCGATCGCTGGCGCACTCGAGCTCCAGGCAACCGCGCGGCCCGTCAGCACGTTCCCCTGCTCGTCCTTGACCGTCGCAACGAGCGCCGCGGTCGCGCCGACCTTCACTGCTGGCGCGTTAGGCGTCACCGTCACGGACGCCACCGGGACGGGCGACACCGTGATAGCCGCCTGCGCGGCCTTCCCTTCGCTCGCTGCCGAGATGCTCGCGGTGCCGGCGGCAACGCCGGTGACGACGCCGTTCGCATCCACCGTGGCAACTGCCGCGGCCGACGTGCTCCACGCGATCGCGCGGCCCGAAAGAACGTTGCCCGCAGCGTCCCGCGCGACGGCATCGAGCTGCGTGGTTTTTCCGATCACGACGCTCGCCGTCGCGGGCGTGATCGACACAGCGCTGACGGGCGTGGGGTTGCCACCGCCGTTGTCGGGCGCTGCGGGTGAGTCACCTTCGCCGCCACAGGCGGCAATCGCAAAAGCCAGGCAGGCCGCCGCGGCGGCGTTGGTCAGGCGTGACATGTAGAGCTCTCCTATGACGTGCACACTCGGCCACCCGTAGGTCGCGCGAGCGATTGGTGAGAACGGCTGATCGTTGGGAGCGTTCCTGCGACGCGGGGACGATACACCCGACTGCTCGCGCGCTCTTGGGTCGGTCGACCTATCCTCGAGACCGCAACGCCGAAGCGGTGCGATCATCCGCCGATTGTCGCGAGCGCGCGGAGTCCGTAGCATTCGCGCTCGGCAACCGACTGCTTACCCTCTTCTCGAGATTATGCCCGGACCGAACCTGGCGTTCTGGCGCAAGTGGCATCGCTGGATCGCATTCCCGGCGACGCTCTTCCTTCTCTGGGCCGCGGCCACCGGCGTGCTCGTCGCATTCACCGAATTTTTCGGAGCCGACGAGGCACTACGTGAAGCGACACGTGACATGATCAGCCCCGTCACGGTATCGTCGGCACCAACGGCGTGGTCGGAGCCGATCGCCCGCGCGTTCGCAACGGCCGCCACACGCGCGAACGGCGCACCGGTAGACAAGATCGAGGTGCAGTTCAAGGGGCCGCAGCCGACGGTCACCGTGTTCACGGGCAAGCCCGCGGGCGGCGAGGACCGCAAGCTGGTGTTCGACGCGAAAACCGGTTCGCTGTTGTCGGAGGAGTCCTACGCCGACAAGCCGCTGCTCTATCGCCTCCACAGCGGCGAGGCGTTCGGCGACGGGGGACTGGTCGTGGCGATGATGTGGGGCCTAACGCTGGTCGTACTCAGCATCACCGGCCTGATCATCTACATCAAGCTCTGGCGACCAGGCCAGACGGGGATGCGGAAAGTTTTCTGGTAGAAGCTATTTGAACGTCGTTCCGCCTTTTCGATCGTCGATGACAAACTTGTCGCGCGCCGGCATCTTCACCGCCACCAGGCTCGCGCTGTCCAGCATCGCGTTCTTGTCGATGATCTCGTTCTGCGCGAGCAGAAACGCGACGACCGCATAGACCTCGTTGTTCGTCAACGATCCCGGCGCGGTCAACGGCATCGTGCGTCGAACGTAGTCGAAGACCGTCGTGGCGTACGGCCAGTAGTTCCCCACCGTCTTCACGAGCTTGGGATCCTGACCGAAGGGGAAACCCTCACGCGGGTCGCGCCCAATGAGTTTCGGCGCCGGAGGCACGCCCGCTGGCGGCGCACCTGACTGTCCCTCACCAGTTGGCCCATGACACGCCGCGCATTTCGCGGCGAACACGGCGGCCCCCTGTACCGGTGAGCCGTTCCCGGGCGGCAAGCCGTGACCGTCGGGCGTGACGTCGACATCCCACGCCGCGATCTCGTCGGCGGTCGCCGCATGGCCGACGCCGAAATGCGCGGGAAGCGATGGCGCGGCGTGAACGTTGGTCGGGAGGCGGCCGACACCGAACGCCCGTTTCGTCCGCGTTGCCCGGTCCGCCAGAGGCCCTCGATCGCAGCCCGCCAGCAGCGCGCTGCCGACAAGGCCGGCGATCCAACGCGATCTCGCGGTGTTCATAGGTCGGCTCCGAAGAACACCTGTCCGTCGGGCTCGACGACCCAGGCGCGGATGTAGCTGAAATGGTAGTCCGTTCCTGCACCGCGCTTCGCCCGAAATTCGGCGAGCGTCGGCTGGATCGCACCGGTCTCGTCCACCGCACGACTCATGATCACCGCGCGCTTGCCATCCCACCTCCACGGCAGGCGGAAGCGTGTGTGCGCGAGCGACATCACCGGTTCCTGCAGATCGGCGACCAGCCAGTTCGCTCCGCCATCCGTGGAGACGTCTACGCGTACGATCTTCCCTCGTCCCGTCCACGCAATGCCCGTGATCTGCGTCCACACGTTAGGCGTGAGGCGCGCAGGATGCGCTGGCGCCGTGATGATCGACTTCGCGTCCATCACGAGGCTGAACTGACGTGCCGTCCCGTTCGCGAGCGGATCGGTGTACTTGGATGTCTCATCGCGAAACATTCCGGGGCCGTTCGCCAGCTCGATGCGACGCAGCCACTTGATGTTCGCATTGCCCTCGTACCCCGGGAGCAGGAGTCTCGCCGGGTACCCGTTTGCCGGCCGCAGCGGCTCCCCATTGAACGAGAGTGCGATCATCGCGTCCGAGAGTCCCTTCTCGACCGGCACGCTTCGGGACAACCGCGACGCGTCACCGCCCTCGGCCCGGAACCACGACGCTCCACGATGCACGCCGACTTCGTGAAACAGCACCGCCAATGGCACGCCGGTCCATTCGCCGTTGCTCGTCAGGCCATCGATGGCCTGGGGGGTCATCTCCCGCTTGGGCGTCTTGAACGCGCCGCGGCCATTCCCGGAGCACTCGAGAAAGCACGTGCGCGACACGTTTGGCAACCGTCGCAGATCGTCGAGCGTGAAGACCGTCGGGAGCTCGACGAGGCCGTGAATCAGCAGCTCGTATTTGGCAGGATCGATGAGTGCGACGCCCGCGTGGTGCCGCTCGAATAAGAGATCGCTGGGCGTCAGCGTCCCGGAGAGGTCCTGAAGCGGCGTGTACGACGAGCCACTGAGCACTCCAACCGGGGCTCGCGCTGGCGTCTCGAACGGCGACCGGGCGCCTAACGCCGATGTCGGCGGCCCGGGTGCGCGGGTCGGATCCGCAGGAACGGACGCGAGGTCGAACGCACCTGTAGCCTGAGGCGGACTCGGTGCCTGCGCCGGTGGCGCAGCTGGCGAGGATCGACGGGCCGGCGATTGGGCCTCCGCCGGCAGCCGCGCCAGAATCGCGCCCCCGGCCGACGCCGCAGCCGCCGCGATCAGCCCGCGTCGCGTGATGCGGCCATCTCGAGGCTCGGGCGGATTATCGCTGGCCAACGCGCTGTTCGCTGGATCGGCACTTCCGTGTTCCGTGATCTCGTCTTCTTGC
>DATCGG010000045.1:0-13360 GCA_036509075.1 Gemmatimonadaceae bacterium | reverse complement strand
CGGAAAACGGTGCTCGCCATGAGTTCGACGCTGGCGCGCGGGCGTGGCTCGCCGCCGCGCTCGTTGCGCTCGATCGTCAGACCGGGTTCGCGGTCGATCAGCGTGTTCCCGCACTGCTCGAGCGCGGAGGCGTCGACGCGGTACTTCAGGAGGTAAAGCTCGTCTCGACTGATTACGCGCGCCGTCGCTACTATACGAAGCTGCTCTCCATGCGCCAGCTCGATCGCGCGCAGATCAAGCGTGTGGTCGAACAAGCGGGCGCCGACATGTCATCGGACTACGAGCTCGCCGAGCTGCTCGTGGCGGTGTCCAAGCTCGACGCGTTCAGCGATGACTCGCACCCGGCATTCGTCGCTGCCGCGAAGAAGATCGATTCGGACTACGAGCGCCGCCGCGCTCTCAACGCCCTGCTGCAGCGTGATCGACTCGCACCGACAACCGTGCAAGCGCTGCTCGATGCCGCCAGCACGATCAACTCGGACTACGAGTTGGCCGAGCTGCTGATCGATGTCTCGAAGCGGTATGCCATCAACGATCAGACGCGGCCGACCTATGTGAAGGCCCTTGGCGCGATCAAGTCCGATTACGAGCATCGCCGAGTGTTGTCGGCGATCGTCGCCGGCGGCGGCCTAACGCCCGCCGTGAATCGTACGCTCCTGCAGGATGCCGCGCGGATCCAGTCCGACTACGAGCTCGCGGAGTTCCTCATTCTCATGGGTAAGAACGGAGGACTCGACGCATCCACGCGAGACGCGTACTTCGCTGCCACGGACAAGATCGGGTCGGATTACGAGCACCGTCGCGCGCTGATGCCGCTGGTGACTCGCGAGCTGCTGACGAAGGACCTCGCGAAATCGGTGCTCGCGTCGGCGGCGAAGATCGACTCGGATTACGAGTGCTCGGAGCTGCTGGTCGCGATCGCGAACACGATCACGATCGACGACGACCTGCGGCCGGCGTTCGAGAAAGCGGCCGACAGCATTCAGGGGGAATACGAGTACGGCCGGGCGATGAGCTCCGTGAGGAGGCGGGTGACGAAATAGACACCCGCCCTGGCGTACGACGCCATCTCGGACGTCAGCGACACTCCAGGCTGATGTGATCCACCAACGCGGTGATAACCCCGTTGGCGTTGATCGTCACGTGGCTTTCCTCGTGGAAAAGAAGATTGTTGCCCGGGCCCGCACCGATGAAGCGGAAGTTGTTGATGAACGTCGAGATGATCGGGAACCCCGCACCGAAGTGATCGATTTCTTGCGTCACGCCGGTTGCCTGGTACTTGTCTCCCGTCGTGAGACCAACGCCCGTTAGGCCCTGGGGTTGGAAGTGGCCCTTCACGGTCAAACTGCCGTTCGCGTTGATGACCAAGGTGAACACCTGGTGAAGCCGACCCACCGCTTGAACGAGTTCTCCGGCTCCGCCGTTTGCGCATGGGACGAACGCGGTGATATCGATCGGCACGACCTCGCTGGTCGTCGACGCGACTGCCGCAAGATTGGGATCGCTGACCGCATCGAGTGCGGGCCCTCGTGGTGAAACCGGGCTGTCCGAGCAGGCTCCGAGTCCCACGAGCACTACTACGACGACGTGTGCGTTCCTCATAACGAGCCCCCTCGCGTTGGATGGTTGTCCAATACGTGAGGGGGCTAAGCTACACACTTCCCGTTAGGCGTCAACCAGGCTCGCGTCTGGTCGTCGTTCTTCGCTCGGCCAACGGTTAGATGTCGAGGTTGCTGACGAACTTTGCGTTCTGCTCGATGAACACGCGCCGCGGCTCGACCTCATCGCCCATGAGCGTCTGGAAGATCTGATCGGCCAAGACCGCGTCTTCCATGTTCACGCGGAGGATCGTGCGCGTCTCCGGATCCATCGTGGTCTTCCAGAGCTGGTCGGGATTCATTTCACCGAGACCCTTGTACCGCTGCACGTTCACCGAGCCACGCCCGTCGCCGTTGCCGAGTCGCGCGGCGATGTCGTCCCGCTCACCGGTGTCGTAGGCGTAATACTCCTCCTTGCCCTTGGCCACGCGGAAGAGCGGCGGCTGCGCGATGTAGATGTAACCCGCCTCGATGAGCTCCGGCATCTGCCGGAAGAAGAACGTGAGCAGCAACGTGCGGATGTGCGCGCCATCGACGTCCGCGTCGGTCATGAGAATGACCTTGTGGTAGCGCGCGTTGTCGATCGTGAAGTCTTCCTTGATCCCGGTGCCGATCGCCGTGATGATCGTGCGGATCTCTTCGTTCGAGAGGACCTTGTCGATGCGGGCCTTCTCGACGTTGATGATCTTGCCGCGCAGTGGGAGGATCGCCTGGAAGTTCCGGTCGCGCCCCTGCTTGGCGGATCCACCGGCCGAGTCGCCTTCGACGAGGTAGAGCTCACACAGCGCCGGGTCGCTCAGCGAGCAGTCCGCGAGCTTGCCGGGCAAGTTGCCGACGTCGAGCGCGGATTTCTTTCGCGTTAGGTCACGCGCCTTGCGGGCAGCCTCGCGCGCGCGCGCAGCTGACACCGCTTTCTCGACGACGATGTTCGCCGTCCGCGGGTGCTCGTCGAGGTACGACGCGAGCCACTCGTTCACGACGGTCTTGACCGCGCCTTCGGCCTCGGAGTTTCCGAGCTTGGTCTTGGTCTGTCCCTCGAACTGCGGCTCGCGAACCTTCACCGAGAGCACAGCCGTGAGGCCTTCACGCACGTCATCGCCGGACAACGTGAAGTCGGCCTTCTTCAGGAAATTCCCCTTGGACGCGTAGTTGTTGATCGTCCGCGTCAGTGCCGACTTGAAGCCCGTGAGATGCGTGCCGCCCTCGTGCGTGTTGATGTTGTTCACGAACGAGAAGACGTTCTCGTTGTACCCGTCGTTGTACTGCAGCGCGACCTCGATGCCAATGCCGTCTCGCTCCGTCTCACAGTACATGACCTCCGAGTGCAGCGGCTTCCGGCTGGTGTTGAGGAACTTCACCATCTCCTGGAGCCCGCCCTTGGCGTGGAAGGTCTCCTGCTTCTGTTGTCCCTCGCGCTCATCGGTGAGCGTGATCGTCACGCCCTTGTTAAGGAACGAGAGCTCGCGCAGGCGGGCGGCGAGCGTTGCATAGTCGTAGCGCAGCTCGGTAAAGATCTTGTCGTCGGGCTTGAACCACACCTTGGTGCCGCGCTCGCGGGCGCCGGCCTTGCCCAGCACCTTGAGCTTGGTGGTAGTGGTGCCGCGCGCGAAGTCCATGTAGTGCTCTTTCCCGTCGCGCTTCACCCACACCTTGAGCTTCTCGGAGAGCGCGTTCACGACGGACACGCCGACGCCGTGCAGACCGCCAGAGACCTTGTAGCTGTCCTTGTCGAACTTTCCGCCGGCGTGCAGCACGGTCATCGCGAGCTCCACCCCAGGCATCTTCTCCGTTGGGTGAACGTCGACGGGGATGCCGCGTCCATTGTCGTCGACCGTCACCGAGTCATCGGCGTGAATGGTGACGTCGACCCTGTCGGCGAATCCGGCCAGCGCCTCGTCGATGGAGTTGTCGACGACCTCGTACACGAGATGGTGTAACCCGCGCGCGGACGTCGATCCGATGTACATGCCGGGGCGCTTACGAACGGCCTCGAGCCCCTTGAGTACCTGAATGTTGCTAGCGCCGTATTCCGGCTTTTCAGCATTCTTCGCCATGTTCACCCTGAAAGCGGTCGTACAACATCACCCGAACACACGCCGAAAACGCGCGGCGCGCGAACCACAAAAAATAACGAAGAGGCGACCCGAAAGCAAGATTCTTGCCTTCGCCTAAGTGCCAATGTTCCAACAAATTAGCAAGCGACACCGAGCCCGCTCTCCGGGCCGGCTCATCGCATCAGCTGCCATCGAATCTTCTTGACTGGTGCCCGGTCTTTCCGCCGGTTCAGCGACGCAAGCAATTCCGGCTCGAGCAGAGACAACTCGGACATCCAAGCATGCGTCCGGACTGCCACGAACAGGACTCCATCCGCCGTCACCGTCAACGGTTCCGTGACCGCGCTGATCTGCGCGCCGACGACCGTGGGCCACTCCGGAACGACCGACGCCTGCTCGACCCGTTCTCGCAACCC
The DNA here is from genome assembly GCA_036509075.1 of Gemmatimonadaceae bacterium. Taxonomy (GTDB): domain Bacteria; phylum Gemmatimonadota; class Gemmatimonadetes; order Gemmatimonadales; family Gemmatimonadaceae; genus JAJKIV01. The sequence goes on along the minus strand of DATCGG010000045.1, from coordinate 9,292 downwards.
CGACTGCTCGAGAAACTGTGAGATCGCTGCAGAGATCTGCTGAGGTCGCTTACCGCGCTCGCCACTCATCTCAACTCACCAATCTGGCCATCCACGATCCGATATCGTGGCAGCGATGTCATCTCGCTCGGAATGTCCATCGATCGGGGCACGGCAAGAATCGTTTGATGCGCGACTCCGCTCGTTCCGAGCAGCTCCAGGATGCGCGCCGCTCTCGTCGCATCCAGCTCGGCGAACGGATCATCGAGCAGGACGAGCGGAGCACTGCCGGCGCCACGAAGTGTAGCGGCCTCGAGCAGTCGAAGCGCGATCGATGCGGTACGCTGCTGGCCCGCGGAACCGAACGCGCGCAGCTGATGGCCGTCGAGCGTGAGATCGAGGTCATCGCGATGTGGGCCCACGTGCGTGAGGCCGCGCCGCAAGTCCACGGCCCTGTGCGCCTCGAGCGAATCCGCGAGAAGCCCCGCGAGATCGACTGTCGATACGCCGCTGCGTGCGGCAGCTGCCGTCGAGGACGTCGTCGCATAACGCATCCGGGCCGTGCCGCGCTCGCCGATGCTTGCGCAAAGTCGCGTGAAATCGTCGGCCACCCGCTCCACCCAGGCGACTCGCGCCGCCCACAGGAGCGCCCCATGCTCGGCGAGCGCAGGCTCCCACACCGCAGCCCTGGGAATGCCACCCGCTTCTCCCTTCCGCGCCGCGTCGCGCAACGCGGCGTTGCGCCGCACCAGCGCTGCCCGGTACTGCTGAAGCGCAGCGAGATATCGGCGGGAGGTCAGTGCAAGCGCGACGTCGAGAAAACGTCGCCGCTCACTGGGCGCACCGGCAACGAGCTCGACGTCGCGCGGCGAGAACATCACGGAGGGCAGCGAGCCTAACGCGTCACTGAGCCGGGTCGGCTCCGCTCCATCGACCGTGACTCGCTTACGTTTGCCCGCGCGCTGAAAGGCCGCCGTGAGCACGCGAGGCCGGCCCACGACTGCATCGGCCGCGATGTGAAAACCCGGCGCGCCGAACCTGACGACGTCCTGGTCCCGTGCGCCCCGCACCGAACGGAGCAGCTGCAGATAGTAGATCGCTTCGAGCAGGTTCGTCTTGCCGTGGCCGTTGTCGCCAACGATCGCCATTCCTTCACGCGGCACGTCGAGCGTGACGCGCGCGAGATTTCGGAACTCCCGCAGCGAAATCGTTTCGAGAGTGACGGACCCCGAGGTCTCGTCAGCAAAGGCGCTCGGCAACGGCGCGGTCACGGTCACGGCAAATTGGCCAGCACAAGAACCAGCGGTGACTTCATCGGCCTGCGAAAACCGGTGGCCGCTTCTCGAGGAACGCCCGCGTGCCCTCCGCCATGTCCTGCGATCCCGCCAGCAACGCGAAGTGGTTCGCTTCGAGATTGAGTCCATCGTCGAGGGATGTCTCGGTCCCGCGAACGACCGCCTCGATGCATGACGAGAGCGCAAGCGGACCGTTCGCGAGCATCTGACGAAGCATCGCGTCGGCAGCGCCTAACAGCTCGCCGCCCGGAACGACGCGATTGACCAGACCGATCCGATGCGCCTCGGCGGCGTCGACCATCTCGCCGGTCATGAGCAGCTGCAAAGCCCGACCCATTCCCACGAGGCGAGGGAGCCGTTGCGTCCCGCCGTAGCCTGGACAAATCCCGAGTTTGACCTCGGGCTGACCGAACTTCGCCGCATCACTGGCGATGCGGACGTGGCAGGCCATGGCGAGCTCGCACCCACCGCCAAGCGCGAAGCCGTTCACGGCCGCGATCACCGGCTTGGGTGACGTCTCGAAGCGCCTGAAGATCTGCTGGCCGCGGAGCGCACGCTGCCTGGCCTGCATCGGCGTTTGCGAAGCCAGCTCGCTGATGTCGGCTCCCGCGACGAACGCCCGTCCGGCTCCGGTGAGAATGACTCCACCGACGTCGTCGCGATGGCGAACCTCGTCGATCGCGTCACCGAGCTCGCCGATGGTTGCCGCGTTCAGCGCGTTCAGCTTGTCCGGACGATTGACCGTAATCGTGGCGACACGGTCGGCGACGGACAGCTCGATCGAAGCGTATGGCATTCGAGGAATTGGGCGTCGGAGGGTAGGCTCGAGCGCCGTGGCGGTCGAGGCGAGATTTTCAAATGTAAGGAGGTGGACCTGAACTTGCCTTGGCGCTGCTCGTATGAGTGATCGGTGGATCGTTCGGCGAGGGACGCCGAAGAAGGGATTCACATACGTCGATCACGCTGGACGAGTCATTCGCGATCGGGCGACGATCGAGCGGATAACGCGCCTTCGCATACCGCCAGCGTGGCGTGACGTGCACATCGCGCGCGGCGCGAACGCCTCGGTCCAGGCGTGGGGCTTCGATGCGCGGGGCCGGCGTCAATATCGGTATCACGAGCGCGCGGTCGAGCGTGGTCAGCTTCGCAAATACCACCGAGTCCGTCGGATGGGCCACGACTTGCCCGCCATGCGTCGCCGAATCGCGCGAGACGTTGGGGCGCCGGAGTTGTCGCGCGAGGCGGTGACGGCGGCAGCAGTTCGACTTATCGGCGAGGCGTTCTTTCGCGTGGGCAGCGAGCGCTACGCGCGCGACAACGGAACCTTCGGGCTCACCACACTCCGCAAATCGCACGTGACGCTGCACGGCGAGCGCGTGCAGTTCGACTATCGAGGCAAGGGCTCGATTCGCCAGCGGCAGGTCGTGTTCGACCGCAAGCTCGCAACCGTCATTGCACGACTGATGAAGACGCCCGGCAAGCGGCTGTTCCGCTACCTCGACCGCGGTCGATGGACGGATCTCACATCGCAAGACGTGAACGAATACCTGAAGCGACTCGGGAGCGCACGCTACACGGCGAAGGATTTCCGCACCTGGGGTGGTACGTTGCGAATGGCCACGGTGCTCCATGATCTCGGGCCGGGAGCAAACTCGCGCGAGGCGACACGCAACGTGGCGCTCGCGGCGCGCCTCGTTGCTGCGGAGCTCGGAAACACTCCCGCTATCTGCCGGTCCTCCTACGTTCATCCGCTCGTGATCGCGCGCTACGTGGACGCCGGCGTCACGATCGGCGCCAACTTCGAACGGCCGCGAGGCCGCGGTCGAGTGACTGCGAATCATACGCCAGAGGAGCGTGCGCTGCTCGCGTTCCTCGATCGCTACTTCCCGGATCGCCGGCGGCGCGTGGCGCGCCGAGAGCGTGAACGCCGCGAGGATTTGCTGGCGGCGTGAGCTGGCACGGTGGGGAATGGTCCTGGTCCGTTCCCAACCGCGCGGTCCCGTGGCTAGCTTGACCGCGTGCAAACGATTCGGACTGTCGACTGGAGCTCGGACGGCCTGGCGGTGCGCATTATCGACCAGCGGCGTTTGCCGGGGACGTTCGTTGAGCGCGACCTCAGCACCCTCGACGAGGTCTGCGATGCCATTCGCACGCTCGCCGTTCGCGGCGCGCCGGCAATCGGCGTCGCCGGAGCAATGGGGATGGTCGTTGCGCTCTCTCCGTTCGTCGATGAGCCAATCGCGCGATTTCGCGAGCGTGTCCGGTCCGTTGCCACGACCATTCGAGCAACACGCCCCACCGCGGTGAATCTCCCTTGGGCGGTCGCACGGATGCTGCGTGTGGCGGACGCGAGCGCGAACTCGCCGCGCGCCGTCGTCGATGCCCTTCGCGCCGAAGCGACGAGCATACGCGACGAGGATCGGGCGATGTGCGAGCGCATCGGGACACATGGATTGCCACTGCTCCCCGACGGCGCCCGCGTGCTCACCCACTGCAACGCCGGGGCGCTCGCGACCGCCGGAATCGGGACGGCACTGGCGCCCATCTATCTCGCAGCGGGTGCCGGTCGGCGCATCGAGGTGTTCGTCGACGAGACTCGGCCGCTCCTCCAGGGCAGCCGCCTAACGTCCTGGGAGCTGTCGCGGGCGGGAATTCCAGTAACCGTCATCGCGGACAACATGGCGGCATCGCTCATGCGCGCGGGCCGAATCGACCTCTGCATCGTTGGTGCGGATCGCATCGCCCGGAACGGTGACGTCGCCAACAAGGTAGGCACCTACGGGGTCGCGGTCGCGGCGCATCATCATGGGATTCCGTTGTACGTCGCCGCTCCGTGGTCGACCTTCGATCCCGCGACGCCTGATGGTGCCGCGATCGAAATCGAGCAGCGGAACGCCGACGAGATTCGCCGCGGCTTTGGCACGCTGACGGCGGCGCCCGAGGCCGCGGTGCACAACCCAGCATTCGACGTTACACCGTCGGCGCTCATCACCGCGATCATCAGCGATCGTGGAGTGCATCGCCCGCCGTATGACTTTGGCGCGATGCCCGCGCCAACCGAGGCCGCTGTCGCATGAACCGAGGCGGTGGACCGCGCGCCCGACGGCTGCCTGTATTGCTTGAGACGCATGCCGCGGCGCTTGCAGAGTGTAGGCGGTGCACGTTCGATGACCCGGCAGTCTTGCCCGTGATCTCGTCGGCCCGAGATCCGCTGGCGATGCTCGTTGGGCAGGCGCCTGGCAAGACCGAAGTGATCGATCGACGACCGTTTGCCGGCCGCGCGGGCCGAACGCTGTTCCGATGGTTCGCGTCGATCGGGATCGACGAGCACGTTGCAAGGAAACGCATCTACATCGCCGCGATCACACGCTGTTTCCCGGGATCCAGCCCTTCGGGTCGCGGTGACCGCGTTCCATCGCCGTCCCAGATCGCGAATTGTTCGGCATGGCTCGACGCCGAGATCGAGATGATTCGACCCCGCGTGATCATTCCCGTCGGACGCCTTGCGATCGAACGGTTTCTCGGCAACGGGCTTCTCTCTGAGCTCATTGGCCGAGCCCATCGGCTTCGCAACCTGCCCGAGGCGGCCGAGGTGATTCCGCTACCGCACCCTTCCGGGGCCAGCAGCTGGATTCACACGCCGGGCCACCTGGAGCTCGTTGGTCGCTCGCTCGGGCTCATCGCATCGCGGCTACCGCAGCTCGTTCGAGAGAGCACCCTTACGAGGAGTGTCGCATGATCGCCCAGGTGGCACTTGCATTGTCACTCACCGCGCCGCCCGACAACTGGTTCGGGTCGGACAAGCTGAAGCATTTCTTCATCGCGGCGTTTACCCAGACCGTCGCCTACAGTGCGCTTCAGGCCGCACGCGTCGACCACGATCAGGCACTCGTTGGCGCGTGGGCCGCTACCGCCGCTGTTTCTGTTGGAAAGGAGCTGCGCGACCGGCGATCGTACGGCCTCTTCAGCTATCGGGACCTCGTTTGGGACGCGGCTGGCGCGGGCGTTGCGACACTGCTCATCGCGAAGACGGTCAGGACGCCGTCGGGCACCAATGAGCCGAGCACCGCCTCCCGATTGCTGAAGGTGGGACCGCTCTTATCTCGCGTGGTGCCCGATCCTATATTGGCCCAACAGGTACTGTCCAATCCTCCGCCACGCCAGTAAGAGTCCAGGCGGTGGCTCGACCGCTTTCCAGTCTCCTCATGAGCGAACCTGCCATCAAGCCCGACCTGGAACGCCGCCGCAACGCCGCGCTCCGCGAGCTCATTGACGAGCTACTTTTCCGCGTGCGCGACGCCAACCAGCACATCGACTTCTGGACCCCGGAAGAGCGGGCCAAGGCCGAAGAAGAGTTGAATACCATCATGTCGCGGGTGCGAGGCGCGGCGTTGCACAAGTCGCAGTGAACGCGAATCCGGCGCGAATCGCCGAGGGGTAGCTGTGGTACGGGCACGCACGAAGTTCATCATTGGCGGTGTTCTGGTTCTCGGCACTGCCGGGTACCTGATGGCGACATCCATCGGTGAGACGGGCATGTACTACCTGACTCCCGGCGAGCTGACCGCGAAAGTGAAGGGCGACTCGACGCTTTACGACACGGGCGTGAAGATGGGCGCGCGGGTCGTTCCCGGCACGATCGAACGCCAGCCCGGTGGGCGAGCGGTGTCATTTCGCGTGACCGACGGGAGCCAGATCATTCCGGTTACCTATCGCGGTGTCATCCCCGACACGTTCACCGACAGTGTGGACGTCGTAGTCGAGGGCAGGTACAACCGTGAAGGGACATTCGTCGCGACGACGCTGCTCGCCAAGTGCGCGTCGCGATACGAGAACGCACCCGACAAGTACCAGTCGACGCCCGGATACAAGGCAGCGAAGGGTCCGGCAGCGTGATTCTCCTTGGGGAGCTGTCACTCTGGGTCGCCCTCCTCATGACCATCTGGAGCGCGACCGTGTCGTTCGCAGGCGGCCACATGCGTCGCGCCGACCTCGTCGCGAGCGGCGAACGGGCGATGTACGCGAGCTTCGCATTCGTGGCCCTCTCCTCCATTGGACTGTGGACGGCGCTGATCACGAGCGATTTCTCGCTCCGGTTCGTGGCGTCGTATACGAGCGCGAACCTGCCGACGGTCTACAAGTTTTCGGCGTTCTGGGGAGGACAGGCGGGCTCCATGCTGTTCTGGTGTTTGATCCTCTCGCTCTACTCGGCGCTGACGCTGTTCGCGAATCGGAAGCGCAATCGCGACCTGATGCCGTACGTCACCGGCACGCTCGCCACGATTCTCATCTTCTTTCTCGGGACGACCGCGTTCAGCGCGAACCCGTACGCGCGTCTCGACTGGATTCCGCCCGATGGCACCGGGCTGAATCCCCAGCTGCAGAATCCCGGGATGGCGTTCCACCCGCCCAACCTCTATCTCGGCTACGTCGCGACGTCTATTCCGTTCGCGTTCGCGATCGCCGCGCTGGTGACGCGGCGGCTGGACGCGGAGTGGCTGGCCGCCGTTAGGCGTTGGTCGCTCGTCTCGTGGCTGTTCCTCACCATCGGCATCACGATGGGGATGTGGTGGGCGTACGTCGAGCTTGGATGGGGCGGCTACTGGGCGTGGGATCCGGTGGAGAACGCGTCATTGCTCCCATGGCTCACCGGCACCGCGTTTCTCCATTCCATCATGATCCAGGAGAAGCGCGGCATGCTGCGGAAGTGGAACGTCACGCTCGTCGTCGCGACGTTCCTGCTCTCGATCCTCGGCACGTTCATCACGCGGAGCGGTGTGATCGAGAGCGTGCATTCGTTCGCGCAGTCGCCGGTCGGCACCTACTTCGCGTCGTTCCTCATCGTCGCCATCATCGTCACGGCGTTTCTCGTCGCCACGCGGCTCAGGGACCTCGAGGCGCGCGCCGAGCTTGAGAGCATGGTGAGTCGTGAGGCGGCGTTCCTCTACAACAACGTGGTGCTCGTCGGCATCGCGTTCTCGGTGTTGTGGGGGACCTTGTTCCCGATCATCAGCGAAGCCGTGCGGGGCTCGAAGATCACGGTGGGTCCGCCGTTCTTCAACACGGTGAACATTCCGCTCGGCCTGCTGCTGCTGGCGCTTACCGGGATCGGGCCGCTCATCGCGTGGCGCCGGGCGTCGATCGCGAACCTCAAGCGACAGTTCGCGGCGCCGGTGGCGGGTGGCGTATTTCTCGGCACGGCGCTCTTCGCGCTCGGCATGCGCGACGGATACGCGCTCGTGTCGTACACGCTTGCCGGATTTGTCTTCACGACGATCGCGCAGGAGTTTGTGAAGGGCGTGAACGCACGGCGTCGGATGCACGGCGAGCCGGTGCCGGTCGCGTTCGTACGACTCATCGCGCGGAATCGCCGGCGCTACGGCGGGTACATCGTTCACTTCGGCGTCGTGGTGCTGTTCGCGGCCTTCGCCGGGCTCGCGTTCAAGAAGGAGTACGACCTGTCACTCACCCCGGGTGCGTCGTTCTCGGCCGTCGATCCCTATAACCGGACGTGGACGTTCACGAGCCAGGGTGTCTCGCGGTACGAGGAGCTCAATCGCCAGGTGACCGCGGTCGTCCTCGAGGCGAAACGGCCGGGCATGAACCCGACGCTCATCAAGAGCGAGAAGCGTCAGCACGTGGACAGTCGGGGACAGCCAACGTTCGAGCCGTCGACCGAAGTCGGCATCCTCGAGTCGCTGCGGCAGGACGTGTATCTGGTTCTGCACGGCGTGTCCGGAGACGACCGCGAGACGGCCGAGATTCGCATCACGTTCAACCCGCTGGTGTGGTGGGTGTGGTATGGCGGAATCATTATGGCGTTAGGCGGTCTGATCGTGATGTGGCCGCAGGCCACACGCGGCGCCAAGCGTCGTGCCGAGGGCGGGTATGTCGTGGTGATGCAGCCATCGGAGCGCCGCGCCGCCGACGTCCCGGAGCCACCGGTAGAAGCCGGCGTCTAATGCCCAGTCGGCGTCAGTTCGTAGTTACGTTAGGCGGGGCCGTCGTTGCCGTGGCGACGCGAGCCGCGCTCGGCCAGCAGGGCGCGGAGACACCCGGTGCCACGATGGACGGCGACGGCTACATCCCGGTGCGCCGACCGCCGCGGGGGGGCACCGCAAAGCGACTCACGCCACTCGAGCGCGATGCGGTCGAGCGGATGCTGTCGTGCCCATGTCCGTGCACGCTCGACGTGTTCACCTGCCGGACATCGATGCCCTGTGGCTTCTCGCCGCGGCTTCACGCCGACGTCGTCAAACTCGCGGACGGCGGCTATTCGGCGGACGAGATCCTCGCCGCTTTCGAGCAGTCCTATGGCGAGAAGATCCTCATGGCCCCGCACAAGCAGGGGTTCAACTGGGTGGGGTGGATCGCGCCGTTCGCGGCCGTCGGTGGCGGGGCGCTTGCCGCTGGCACCCTGATCCGAAAGTGGGGTCGACGCGCGGCCGAGCGCCGGATGGCGGCGTCGCCGGTGCCGATCCAGGCGAGCGACGATGAAATGGCGCGGCTCGAGGCGGCGATCCGGAACGACGACCGGTGATTGCTCTCGTGGTCGGGGCGGCGCTGGCCGTCGGGGCGTTGATCTACGTGCTCTTGCCGCTGTTCGACGTGGTGGCGCCGCTGCGCGCACGCCTAACGGGCGCGCCGGCGGCGGCGCCCGAGAGCGCGATCGATGCCCTGCGCGAGATCGAGTTCGACCGGGCCACCGGGAAGCTTTCCGACGACGACTACGCGTCGCTCAAGGCGACCTACACGCGTTCTGCCCTGGTGGAGCTGCGGTCTCGTCGCGGGGAACCGGAGCCGCCGGTCGGTTCAGCGCCGGTGGTCGCCACTCTACCGAGGCCTGACGCTCCTTCCATCGCTGGTTCGGTCGACCCGGCGGAAGCCGCGGTGCTTCGGTACCGTGCGATTCGCCGATCGTGCGAGGTGTGCGGCCCGCGCCCCGAACCCGACCCCGCATTCTGCTCATCCTGCGGGAAGTATCTCAAGGGTGCCTGTGCCACCTGCGGGGCGATGAT
>DATCGG010000044.1:0-17505 GCA_036509075.1 Gemmatimonadaceae bacterium | reverse complement strand
ACGATACCAGCCGGCGAGGCAGCACCTAACGCGGTGTCAGCGCTATGGCTGAATGTTCTGATTGACCCTGAACAGATTCGTCGGATCGTACTGCTTCTTGACTGCTACGAGCTTCTCGTACTTCGGCCCGTACGCCGCCTTGATCCGATCCGCCCCCTCCTCGCCGAGGTAGTTCACATACACCCCGCCCGACGCGAACGGCTGGATCGCGGCGCTCGTCTGGCGAGCCCAGTCGGTATGCGTTGCCGCAGTCGCCGCGTCCGCCCACCGCGAGATTATCACGAGGTTGAACATCGCATCGCGCTGCGCGAAGGCCGTCTGATCCGCCGGGACTCGGGCAACCGCGCCGCCGAACTGCTCGATCAAGAGAGCCGACAGCGGCGACGTGATCGCGTTGAACCGGTCGACCAGCGCATCGAGCGCCTCGTCAGGCAACCCTTTCAGGAAATCCGACCGCCAGTACACGTGCAACCCGGACGGGAACCCCTCGTCGAGCATCGACTGCAGCGCGGGGTAGGGCATCTCCTGCACCTGATCGGCGACGGGGCCGAGGTCGCGGAACGGCTTCACGGCCGCCTCGGCCTTGCTCACCGGGCCGTTGTAGGCGGGGAGAATGGCCGTAATCGGATGGCCGTCGGGGGACGTCATCAGCGCGGCAAAGACGGTGAGCTCGTCAGGCGCGTTCTCGGCGACCTCGCGATAACGGCGAAGCACCTGTGGCGCCTGCGGCCCGGGGAAGACGAGCATTCCCGCGTACAGCGTGCGCATGGGGTGCAGGCGGAACTCGAAGTTCGTGACGACGCCGAAATTTCCACCGCCGCCGCGAACCGCCCAGAACAGGTCCGGGTTCTCGGTGGCGCTGGCGCGACGCACCTGACCATCGGCGGTGACGATCTCCACCGCGAGCACGTTGTCGCACGCGAGCCCGTGCTGCCGCATGAGCCAGCCGAGTCCGCCGCCTAACGTCAGTCCGCCAACCCCGGTGCTCGAAATGACGCCGCCCGTCGTCGCCAGGCCGTGCGGGTGCGTCGCCGCATCGAGGTCGCGCCACAGCGCACCGCCCTGCACGTACGCGATTCGCTTGTCGGCATCGACTCTAATGCCGCGCAGGCCCGAGAGGTCGATCACGAGACCATCGTCGACGAGCGCGAGCCCCGCGGCGTTATGACCGCCACCGCGCACGGCGAGCGCAAGCCCTTCCTCGCGCGCGAAGTTCACGGCCGCGACGACATCCGCGGTGGAGCTGCACCGGAAGATCGCCGCCGGCGACCGGTCGATCATGCCATTCCATACTCGGCGCGCCTGATCGTAGCCGGCGTCGCCACGGCGGATGACGGTTCCACTCAGCCCCGTGCCGAAAGACTGAAGCGAGGGACTGAGATGAGCTGATGAAGTCATGGAAGTCTCCCTGCGTCCTGCTGCGTCGGCGGCGCCGGCGTCGGCGGACGGAGAATATCGAAGGTGATGAGCAGACAAGCCAGCAGACTGAACGGGCGCCGAGGGCCTGCCCCGACGTCCGTTTGGCGCTCCCCACAACCGCTCGGCGCACGAAACCTACGCTCGGCGAAAATCCATTTCTCGCGGCCGAGCGAGCGGCGATGGTTGCCTGTCCGTGGAAAACGAAAAACTCGACAGACGGAGGCCAACCATGCCATTCATTCGACGCCATGCAGGGTATACAGCGCTCGCCATCGCCCTTGTTGGGGGAGGCGGAGGCGCAGCGTGGATGTTCGCGCCGACACCGGACGAGGTCGCCGTGCGTGCTGCGCTCGACCACTATATCCAGGGTCACGCGACCGGCGATGGTGCCCACATGCGTCTCGCGTTCAACCCCGCGGCGCGCCTCTATTGGTCGAGCGCCGACACCCTCGCGACCCGAACGATAGACGAGTACATCGCGCGGATGCCCGGGAAGCCCGCGGCCGACGAAGCGTCGGGTACCCGCAAGCGGCGCATCGATCTCGTCGACGTAACCGGGAACGCGGCGATCGGGAAAATCGTGCTCGACTATCCCGACGCCTACATCGTCGACTACATGTCGCTGCTCAAGACGAACGGGGAGTGGCGGATCATCAACAAAATCTTCATGACCGAGATGAAGAAGAAGTAACTTGGGCGCCATGCGGGCACTCTCGTCTCGGGGCTGGTTCTGGGTCGCGCAGATCGGCGGCTGGGTCGCGTACGCGTCGAGCCTGTTCCTGACATTTCTGCCCGGAATGGAACCGGGCCGGCGGGTCGCGGTGCTCCTGAACAAGGAGCTCCGCGCCGTCGTCGGTATCGTGCTGAGTCTCGGGCTGCTCGGGCTTTATCGCCGACTGACCCCGCAGCCCGACGTCAGTGGTCGCGTCGCGGCGATCGCGCTGATCGCGTCGCTCGTGACAGGGGTCGCCGGCTATTTCGTGCACGCGGCGATCATGGTCGGCATCGGGCTCCAGCCGTCCTTCGACATCTTCCTCGATCCGACGTCGGCTCCGCGCTCGATCCTCGAGTTTGTGTTCGCGTTCCTCGTGTGGAGCGTGGTGTACTTTGGGGTGCTCATCTGGCAACGCTCGCAGGAGCGGGAGCGAGAGGCGGCCGAAGCCCGGCGGCTCGCGCAGGAAGCGCAGCTGCAAATGCTCGCGTATCAGCTCAACCCGCACTTTCTGTTCAACGCGCTGACGTCGATCCGCGCGATGATCGACGAGGACCGGGGTCGCGCCCGGCAGATGGTGACCGAGCTCGCGGCGTTTCTCCGCCATGCGCTGATGGAGCGAGCGCTCGCGACGACGACGCTTGCCGCGGAGCTCGACGCGCTTCGCGGCTATCTCGCGATCGAGCAGATCCGATTCGAGGAGCGGCTGGCGATCGAAACGCACGTCGAGCCGGCGGCGGAGTCGTGCGCGATCCCGGCATTCCTGATTCACCCGCTGCTGGAGAACGCGATCAAGCACGGCGCGCGAGACAGCGACGGGCCGCTTCGGGTCAGACTCGACGCGCGGCTCCTGGGTGACGCGCTGCGCGTCGAGGTGTGGAACACGGGGTCGCTCGTGTCGCGCGCGCGCACCGGCATCGGCGTGCGGAACGTGCGCGAGCGGCTGGCGCGCCTGTTTCCCGGCCGGCACCGCTTCGAGTTGACGGACGAGCACGGGTGGGTGCGGGCGCTGGTCGAGCTGCCGGCGCGGGCGGGTGAGTCGTCCGCCGCCTAACGTCTCGACTCGTCCGGTGCGAAACGCCATCATCGTCGACGACGAACGTCTCGCTCGCCGCGAGCTGCGCGCGATGCTCGAGGAGTCGCACGCGTCGGCGGTCCGTGTCGTCGGTGAGGCGGCGAGTGTCCGTACGGCGGCCGAGCTCGTGCGGACGTGCGACGCCGACGTCGTGTTTCTGGATGTACAGCTCGCCGGCGAATCTGGCCTGGAGCTGCTGCCGCTTCTCGATCCGTCGGTGGCGGTGGTGTTCGTTACGGCGTTCGATCAGTATGCCGTCCGCGCGTTCGAGGTGAACGCATTGGACTATCTCCTCAAGCCAGTGGCGCCCGCGCGCCTGACGCGGGCAGTGGAACGACTCGGCAGACCTAACGATGGTGTCGCCGGTGCATCCACCGAACCCAAGCTGGCCTATCACGATCGACTCTTTCTGCGACTCGACGACCGCATGGGGTTCTTGAAGGTGGCGGAGATCGTCTCGATAGTATCAGACGGTGACTATTCAATCGTGCGGCTTGCCGGCGGTCGCACCCACCGCGCGCGAAAGTCGCTGCGCGAGTGGGTGGCTCGACTTCCTGAGAACGCGTTTGCTCGCGTGCACCGGTCGACGATCGTGAATCTCGAATTCGTCGAGCGCGTGGAGGAGTGGTCGCACTTCAGCTACCGGCTGTATCTCCGTGGAATCGCCGAACCCGTGACGATGAGTCGGCGATACGCCGGCCAACTCAAGAGATGAGTTCAGTCTGATGTCTCGAAGATCTTGTTGAGTGACAAGCTCGTCTCGCCGCGCGCGCCCGCGCCCAAACGGAATCAAGGCGCCTTCTGGGGGTGAAGCTCCCACAGCACGTTGACGATCACCCATCGGCCATTCCACTTCGCGAGGTGGAGATAATCGACCCAGCCCGAAGCGTAGACCTTGGCGCTGGCAGCATTCTGATAGATGTCGAGGATGGTGACGTCTTCCCGACGCTGGGCGACCGGCGTGTCTTTCCCGCCGCCGGCGCGCGTGCCCATTACGAGCGTCATCGCGCTCATCTGCCCGAGCTGACTTCGCCCCTGCTCGTTGGTCCGGACGATGCGCTTCGCGAGCTCAGGGTGGACCGCGCGCTCCATCCGCGCGCCGTCGCCTGTGTAATACCCGTCGATGTAATCGAGCGCGGCCTGGCGGATACCGGCCGAATCCGCGGCCGCCTGAGCTGGCAGAGCGGCCGGTAACACCACGAGAACAGCGGCCAGGAATCGAATCGACATGACTCTCTCCGTTCGAGGACGGGTCATGCTATCGAGCGGGCAGCTTGTCCTCCACAAGAATGTCGCGACTTGGCTACTCGGCGGTGTCAACTATCCGATGGAGAGCCTGACTGTGGGCCGCGCTCGAGGTGAGCTTGGTTCCGTCCTTGAGAATCACGACGTACTCGCCGTGAAACCAAGGCTCCAGCTCCCTGATGCGATCCACGTTTACGATGGCCGAGCGATGCACGCGCACGAAGCCGTGCGCCTCGAGCCGCTCTTCGAGCCGCTTGAGCGGAATGCGCACCGCATGCGTCTCTCGGCCCACGTGTACCTGCGCGAGCTTGCCGTCGGCCTCGATCCAATCGATGTCGCCCGGCTTGACGAACAGCACCTTGCCGCCGGCGCGAATCACGAAGCGATCGAGCGGCCCGCGTTTCACCGCTCGGCCTAACGCCTTCTGGAACCGAGCCGGCTCGATCGGCTTCAGGATGTAGTCCATGGCGTTGACGTCGAACGCCTGGATCGCGTACTCGTCGTACGCGGTCACGAACACGACGGCGGGCAGCCAGTCCATCGCCACTGCTTCGAGCACCTGAAAGCCGTCGAGATCAGGCATCTGGATGTCGAGGAACACGAGATCCGGACGGTGCTGCACAATGGCGGCGACGGCCTCACGTCCGCCCGAACACTCGCCCACGATCGTTACATCACGCTCGGAGGCTAGGAGGGTGCGAATGCGTTCGCGAGCCAGGGCTTCATCATCGACGATCAGCACGCGCGTCATGAGCGCAGCGGAATCTGGAGGCGCACGGTGAACCCTTTCTCCTGCAAGATGTCCATCCGTCCGTCAGGTCCGTACAGTCGCCGCAGCCGCTCGCGAGTGTTCGCGAGTCCAATTCCGTTCGACGACGCTGTGGACGACGGACCTGGACCGTCGTCGAACACCTCGAGTGTGAGCGCCGAGCCATCGCGTCCGGCGCGTACCTGGACGTGCCCGCGATCGGTGCGATCGGCCATGCCATGCTGGATCGCGTTCTCGACGATCGGCTGCAGCACGAGGCTGGGCACCGGCACGTCCATGACGTTAGGCTCCGCGTGCACGGCAATCACCAGCCGATCGCCAAAGCGCACGCGCATGATCTGGAGATAGCGCTCGAGGAATTCGAGCTCCTCACGCAGCGGTACTTCCTTGCTACCGGGACTGCGCAGCGACAACCGCAGCAGCTCCGAGAGATCGGTCAGCATGCGATCAGCGGCCGCCGGATCGCGATGAATGAGCGTGGAGATGGATTGGAGGGTGTTGAACAGAAAATGCGGTTGCAGCTGCGCGCGGAGGTTGTCGAGCGCTAGACGCGTCGCCTCGAGCGTCCGCTCGCGCGATTCGACGTAGTACTCGATGGCGTGGATCACGCCGACGGCGCCCCAGTAGGCGAGCATGTCGCCGTAGAATCCGGCGAAGAGGATCTGGGAGTACGTACGGTGCGCATCGGGATTGAGCGCGTTGAAGAGCGGCGTCCAAATGGACACCTTGAGTAGCGTGAACACGATCGAGCTGGCCAGGTGCACCGCGAGTCGCGCCCACCAGCGCTCGCCGCGGATGGGGAACTGCCGCACCATCCAGTAGAAGGCTGGCGTGAACAGTCCGCAGGTGAGCCAGTCGCCGAGCGAATTGGGGACGATGCTGCCCCAATCGATCGGCCGGTCCGTGTAAGCGCGCCACGTCGCGTTCTGCGCGGCGGACATGAGGCCGAGGACGATCCAGACGACGAGGCCGAGGAGCCAGAGGCGGCGCGTGCGAGTCATTGGCAGCGAACGTAGCGTGCGCGGCTTATTCCGGCAGCAGGGATGGCATCACTAAGCTCCCAGGAGGCACCATTTTATGATCGTGAGGAAACACGCGACATCGTAGACACCAGAGATCAGCTTCCAGCATGGATCCGTTGAGCGACGAGAAGGTCGTAGACTCGTGGCACACCAACGCCACTCCATGGGTATCGGCCGTGCGCGAGCAGCGTATCGAAAGCCGAAGGCTCGTCACCGATCGCGCAATCGTCGACGCGGTGATGAGCCGGAAACCGGAATTCGTGCTCGATCTCGGATGCGGTGAGGGATGGCTGGTGCGTGCGCTCAGTGCACAGGGCGTTCGACGAGTCATCGGAGTCGATGTGGTTCCTGAACTCGTGGAACAGGCACGAGCAGCGGGCGGCGGCGATTTCCACGTCGCGTCATACGAGGCGATCGCGTGCGGTGAGCTTCACGTCACCGTCGATGTCGCCGTCGCGAACTTCGCGCTCATCGGCAAGGAAGCCGTCGATGCGCTCATCCGGTCGATCCCCAAACTCCTTCGCCGTGGCGGCGCGCTCGTCATCCAAACGCTTCATCCGGTCATAGCCTGTGGCGATCTACCATATGAGGATGGCTGGCGCACTGGATCCTGGGCAGGGTTCAGCGACGACTTCACGGATCCTGCTCCGTGGTATTTCCGCACGCTCGAGACCTGGGTTGGCCTCATCGCGTCGAGCGGCCTCATGCTCACTGAGTTGCGCGAGCCAATTCATCCGACAACCAACAAACCCGCGTCGGTCCTGTTCATCGCACGCTCCGTGTCATAACGGCTGGACTCAGCGTCCCGGCGAACAGTATCCTGTAGCGCTCATCTCACCGGCGACTTCGCTCTCCACGCAAGAATCCGGACTCGGAGATCTCGGATGGCTCACACTTCGTTCCATCGCGTGCGCTCCTCGATGCTGGCGCTCGCCCTCATCGCACTCCCCTCCCTCGCTGTCGCGCAGGCTACTACCGGTTCCGTTCGCGGTCGCGTCGTCGATGCGGCTGGCGGCCGAGGTCTGCCTGACGCGCAGGTGAGCATCGAAGGCACCCGACTCGGCGCCATCAGCGGCGCGAACGGTGACTTCACCATCCCTGCGGTGCCAACGGGCCCGCATAACGTCATCGCCCGCCGCATCGGCTACGCGCCAGGGACGAAGCTCGTCGCGGTCACGACAGACGGCGCGAGCGCCGGCGACATTGCGCTCACGGCGAGCGCGCTCAATCTCACCGAGGTCGTCGTCACAGGATCGGCGGCGCCGACGGAGAAACGAAAAATCGGCACCAGCGTCGCATCGGTCGATTCCACGCTGATTGCCCGAGCCGAAGCGGTGACGGTCGATCAGGCCCTCCAGGGGAAGGTCGCGGGCGCACAGATCACGCAGAACTCCGGTGGTCCCGGCGGCGGCGGCGTGTCGGTACGGCTCCGAGGGACGAACTCGTTCATCTCCGGATCCGATCCGCTCTACATCGTCGACGGGGTGATCATCGACAACGGCTCGGCGCAGCTGGCGGACCTCGGCATTCGCTCCAATCCGCAGAATCGTCTGGCCGACATCAATCCGGATGACATCGATCGCGTCGAGGTGATTCGCGGCGCGGCGGCTGCGGCGCTGTACGGATCCCGCGCGAACAACGGGGTCGTGCAGATTTTCACGAAGAAGGGGACGCTTGGGAAACCCAGGTTTGGGCTGACGGCCAGGCTTTCATCCAACGAGCTGCGCGAGGAGCAGCCGTTCAACTTCTACCCGTATAACGAGAACGGGCTGCCGGTCCAGCGGTTCAACTACCAGCCGGACATCTTCCACCGCGCGTACGGCCAGGAGTACAACCTCACCGTCGACGGCGGCAGCGACGCGACGCGCTACTACATCAGCGGGAACGTCCTCGACGAGGACGGCATCATGAGGTCCACGTCGTCGCGACGGACCGGTGGGCGCGTGAATCTCCAGCAGCAGCTCGCGTCGAAGCTCATCGGAAACGTGACGGCGAACTACATCACGACCGAGAACCAGATGCAGGCGTTCGGTGAGCAGAACGACTACGGCATCATGGGGTCGCTGTTCTTCGCACCAACGAGCGTCGATTTCCGGCCGGTGAACGGCGTGTACCCGCTGCCGCCGTCGTTAGGTACGAACCCGCTGCTGGCGATCGACCGCATCCGCAACCCGCAGACGATCGAGCGGTTCATCGGGTCGGCGAAGGCGACGTACACCCCGATCACGAACCTCCTCCTGGACTATACGATCGGGATCGACAACGTCGGTTTCGAGCAGCGGCAGTTCATCCCGCGCAACGCGGTCCTTGGCACGGCGCCGATCGCCACCGGGCGAGCGCAGTCGGTGTTCCAGAACACGCGCGTGATCAACCAGGACGGCGTCGGCAGTTACACGTGGGACCCGATGGGCGCGTTCGAGCTCCGCACGACGGCGGGCTTCAACTTCACGTCACAGCACATCCGGACGACATCGGCGACGGCGAACGGTCTGGCGCCGGTGGGCGAGCTCGTGAGCGCAGGCTCGGTGTTCAACGCCGCGCAGAACGAGGTCGAGCTTCGGACGTTAGGCTTCTATGCCCAGCAGGAAGTCGACTGGCGGAACAAGCTCTTCGTCACCGCCGCGGTGCGGTACGACGCATCGTCGACGTTCGCGCCGTCCCAGCGGTGGCAGGCGTTCCCGAAGTTTTCGGCGTCGTACATCGTGCGGGAAAACCAGCCGGGGATGTTCAACAACCTGCGCCTCCGGAGCGCGCTCGGATGGGCGGGCAGCCAGCCCGGTGTGGTGAACGCCTATTCGCAGTACATCACCTACGCCAACCAGCCCTTTGCGGGCCGGCCAGGGTTCGCCAACGACATCACGTATGGCAACCCGGACCTGCATAACGAGCGAGCGCGTGAGTGGGAGGTCGGCGCGGAGGTGGGCCTGGTCCAGACGCGCGTGGGGCTCGAGGCCACGTACTACAACCGTCTCGTCGACGACCTGCTGTTTTTCCGGCCGCTCGCGACGAGCACCGGCTTCTCCCGGCAGTTCGCGCCGATCGGATCGATGTCGAACAAGGGGGTCGAGCTGATGCTGCGCACGCTGAACGTCGACCAGCGGAACTTCCAGTGGTCGTCGACCATCTCCTACACGCACAACAAGAACCTGGTGGAAAGCCTGGACATCCAGGACTTCCAATCGGCGGGCGGGTACCCGAACCGCATTCGGACGGGTTATCCGGCCGGCGTGTTTTACGGCTCCTACGCGGCGCGCAATTGCGCGACTGGCGCATTCCTGCTCGACTCGTTAGGCCGCTACCGCCGGAGCAACCAGACGGTGGACATGGGGGCGACGCTCGCCCAGCGGCAGGCGATCTCGGGCGGCACGTGCAACGACTCGCTCAACAAGATCATCGGCGACCCGAATCCGAACTGGTTGGGATCGTTCTTCAACGACTTCACGATCATGCGGAAGCTGCACGTCCGCGCGCTGCTCGATGGCGTGTTCGGCAACCAGATCATGAACCTGTCCACCCGCGCGCAGAACGCCGGGATTGCGAGCAACTCGAAGACGTACGAGCGGGAGCTCCTCCCGTACGGCGATCCTCGCAAGCTGCCGCCCGGCTACAATGCGCGCACGCAGGGCATCTTCGAGTACTGGATCGAGGACGGGACGTTCATCAAGCTGCGTGAGCTCTCGGCCAGCTACACCCTGGACGTCGCGCCTGTGCGACGCGTGTTCCGCGACGGCGTCGAGCTCACGGTCTCCGGCCGCAATCTCGTCGTGTGGACCGATTACAGCGGGTACGACCCGGAGATCAACCTGTTCGGGACGAACGCAGGCGGTATCGGGTCGGTGCAGACCACCGCGGCGGACCGCGGGTTCGACTTCGGCGGTTATCCAATTCCGCGCACGTTTTCGTTCAGCGCGCGATTCACTTACTGATATGTGGAGACCACTGATGCGCATGGTGAGACGATGCGCGGTGGCCGCCGCCACCGCGTCGCTTGGGCTGCTCGGCGCGTGCAGCCTCGATCTCCAGAACCCGAACTCGCCGACGCAGGAGCAGGTGACGACGAGCGTCGACGGCGTGATTGGGCTGGCGACGGGCCTGCAGAGCCGGTTCGCTCAGTCCTACGGCAACTTCGGCTACATGGCCGGACTCGTCACCGACGAATTCTCGGCCACGAGCGCGGCCCTCATCTCGATCAGCGATGCCGAACAGGGCGCGGTGCCGTCGGGCACGGCGATCGCGGACAACGTGTTCAACTCCGTGTATCGGACGGTTCGCACGGCGGACGACCTGCTCACGGGAGCCGCAGCGCTCGCCGACCAGATCGATCCGGGGACGCTCAGCGGGATGCGGGCCCTGGCCTATGCCTTGAAGGCGGAGGCGTTAGGCGAGGCCCTGCAGTCCTATCAGGCCATCCCGATCCAGACCTTCAACGTTACGGCGCCGACCTACGTGGGGCGCGCCGAGGCGCTCCCGTACGTCCGTGCACTGCTCGACTCGGCGGTGACGGAAATTACCACGACGCCGCCGAGCTCGTTCTTCACCAACAGCGTCCTGACACCGGGCGTGAACCTGTCGAACATCATCCAGCTCTTCCGCGCGCGGTATGCGCGGATGGCGAACGATGATGCGACAGCGCTCGCCGCCGCGGATCTCGTCGGTCGGACCGGTCCAGCGGCGTTGTCGGTGCTGACCTTTCCGGCGCCAGCGGTGAACTTCTACGCCAACGTCACCGGCGGTCCGAACGGCATCGCGCCGCGACAGCAGTACCGAACATCGATGGCGCCGCAGGACCAGCGCTACACGTACTTCGTGATTCCTTCGACCGGGCTCACCGGCCGCATTGGCGCGCCGCTCGACGCGTGGAATCGTTATGCAAATCCGCAGGCGCCGCTCCCGGTCTATTTCCCGGACGAGGCGCTGCTCATCAAGGCCGAGGCGCTGGCGGATCAGGATCAGCTCGCGCCGGCGCAGGCGGTGCTCGACTCCGTGCGGACCGATTGCGCGGGTGGGCGGGGCATCGATGATCCGAAGGCGTGCCTGCCGCCCCTCGTTGGGCAGCTCCCGAAGGACCAGCTACTGACGGAGATCTACACGCAGCGGAAGTACGAGCTGTTAGGTACGGGGTTACGCTGGGAGGATTCGCGGCGTCGCAACGCGATCATCGGCCCTACGGCGTCTCCGAACATTCCGACGAGCGGGCAGCGCTGCTGGCTGCCGTACGCCGTTGGTGATCGCAACGCCAATCCGAACGTCCCCCCGGATCAGCCGGAGCCGTCGACGTTCCCGGCCGGGTGCTTCCAGTGAGACCCACACTCATGACCGTTTCGATGACGACTGTTCGCACATCTCACTCGGTGCGCCTAACGTTGGCCGCGGTGGCAACGCTCGTGATGGGTGCCTGCGGAACGAAGGACGCACCGGGTCCGCTCGAGCCAACCAGCGGCCAGGGCCGCATCCGGTTCGTGAACCTGATTACGGATCCGTCGCGGAACCCGGTGAACGCGATTCTCGAGAACGTCCCGTTCGGCGTGAACCTCGGGTACACGGCGGCGACACCAGCCTCGCTGCCGTCGCCCTCGACCGCGAACTTCGCGCCGATCTACGAAGGGCCGAGGACGCTGGTGTTGAAGAAGACCGCGGACACGAGCGTCGTGGTGGCGACGCTTCCCATCACGGTGACCGCCGCAACGGACTACACGCTGTATGCGACGGGTGGAACCGGGGGTGCTACGGTGACCAGTGTCATCGTCGGCGAAACCAACCCCGCGATCACGACGGGGCAGGCGAAGCTCAAGGTGATGAACATGAGCCCCACGGCGGGTGCCGTGGACGTGTTCATCACGCCTGTGAATGCGGACCTGACGACTGCGACGCCGGTGGCGGAGAATCTCGGGACGTCGGTGATCTTTGCGGGCGCGCTCTTCGCGCCGGGGACGTATTCGGTGCGGACGGTGCCGGCGGGGACGCTGGCCGCCGACCGTCCGGCGGCGGTGAACTCGACGTTGAGCGTGACGGTGGCCGCGGGCAATGGGCGGACGATCGTGATCGCGGATGCGGCAACCGGCGGGACGCCGCTTCGGTCATTCGCGTTGACGGATCAGTAGGTCGGTTAGGACCCCGATGTGAGAACCAACCGATGATGAAGAAAAGACGTTAGGCCAGCCCGACCAGCCTCCTCGATCGGCCAGCCCGATCGTGCCTAACGTCCTTCATCGGAGGGTTGTATGTTATTCCTGCTCAGCGGCGCCGCCGCGTCAGGCAAGAAGACCGTCGCGCGACAGTTGATCACCCGCCTCACCACCCTCAGCGCCCACCACGAGAACGAGATCCCGGCCACGACGGGACAGACTCGCATGGCCAACATGGAACGGTGGGTCGACACTGCACTGGACCTCGAAGCCCAGGGTATCGACCTCCTTCTGCTCGCCGCGTCCCCACTCGGCGAGCTACTCGCGTCTCCGCGCGCGCCCGACCTTGCAGGCATCGCGGCGTGCCTCCTGGATTGTCACGACCACGAACGGAGTCGCCGCATCGCACGGCGCGAGCCGGACCCGAGCTGGCCGTTCGGGATGGACATGCTCTGCTGGGCAGCGTGGCATCGCATGCACGCCATCGATCCCCGGTGGGAACAGCGCGTGATCCGCGACGCCTTCCGCGAGCACTACGCGTGGGACCGGTGGTGCCACTGGACGCACGAGGATCCGCGCTGGCGAGTGGAGCTCGTGGACACGACGACGCAGTCCGTGACGGAGACCGTCGACACCGTGGCCGGATGGATCACACGCGTGAGATTGCACGGCACCCCGCTCGCGCGTGCGGCGGCATGGTGGGAGTAAAACCGGGACTCGGGACTCGGCCAGAAGGCTATTGCCGTAGAGGAAGTCTCCTCGGCGCTAAAGGCTTCCCGGCCGAGTCCCGATGTCCCGATGTCCCGAGTCCCGGCTGTTCAGTCCCCAGTCCCCATTGGCCTGCCTAACGGGAAGAACGCCTGTCTTCACGCCTGCACCAACGCCGGAGCCAACATTGGCTCCGGCGTTGGCGCAGGCGATGGAGCCAACAACGTATACATCACCGGCGTCACCAGGCGCGCGAGCAGGGTGCTCGATACCAGCCCGCCGATGATCACCCACGCCAGTGGCGAGTAAAGCGGTGTCCCCTGCAGCGCCAACGGCAAAAGTCCACCGATCGCTGTCAGTGTGGTGAGCACGATCGGGAGAAACCGCACCTCTCCCGCCTTCCTGATCGCCTCGTGCAGCGGCACACCCTGCCCGCGCAGCTGATTGGTGAAGTCCACCAGCAGGATCGACGTCTTGATCTCGATCCCCACGAGCGCCACGAAGCCGATCATCGCCGTGAACGACAGCGTGTTCCCGGTAAGCCACAGCGCGACGATTCCCCCGACCACGCCTAACGGGATCACCGACGCCACGATCAGCGTGCTCCGGAACGTCCGGAACTCCAGCACCAGGATCGCCAGAATCATGAACGTCGCGATCACGACCGCGCTGCCGATCCCGCCAAAGCTGTCCTGGCGACTCTCGATCTCGCCGGCGGCAGCGAGCTGGTAGCCAGCCGGCAACTGGAGCCCGACGAGCCGTGCGAGCGCCGCCTTCGTCACCCGGTCGGTGTTGTAGCCCGTCCGCACCTGCGACGTCACTGTCACCGAGCGCTCCCGGTCGTGGTGCTGAATGAGCGGCGGCGAGGCGCGGAACTCGAGTCGCGCGAGCTGGCCGAGCGGCACCTGCGCGCCATTCTGCGACGCGACATAGATCCGGTCGAGCACCTCCGGCGTCGGCCGGCCCTCGCGCGGTAGCCGCACGACGACGTCGTAGTCATCGCCGTTTGGCGCACGCAGCTGGCCGGCGGTCAGCCCCGCGATCCCGAGACGCAGCGTACGGTCGAGCTCCGCGGACGATACGCCGAGCAGCCCGGCCTTCTGCCGGTCGACCGCGAGATGCAGGTCGGTGCGGTTCACCCGCATGGGGTTCACGACGTACTGCGTCCCGGGAACCCTAACGAGTGTGCGCTCCACACGCTCCGCGAGCGCGCGCAGCGTGTCGAGGCTCTCGCCCGTGACGCGCATGGCGATCGGGGCATCGATGGGTGGTCCGTTCTCGAACTCCCTGACCTCGATGCGCGCGCCCGCGTACTCGGCGAGCCTTGCACGCAGGGAGTCCAGCTCGACCGGTGTCCGCTTCGCGTCGTACGACTTCATCAACACGAACAGCTGTGCCGCCGTGGCGCTCTCGTTCCGAGGCGTGACGTTGTAATAGATCATCGGGTTGTCGCGCCCGACGTTCGTCAGCACCGTCTCCACGTTCGGGTCTGTCGCCAACACCCGCTCGACGAATCGCGCCGCCCGGTCGGTTTCGTCGAGGCTCGACCCTTCCGGCGTTTCGATGTGGACGAGGAAGCGCGGCGTTCCGGCCTTCGGGAAGAGCGAGAACCCGACCCGAGGGACGAGCGCGACGCTCGCGACGACGAGCGCCACAGCGACGACAACCGTCACCATCGGTCGGGCAAGCGCCCGGTCGAGCACCGGCGCATACGTCGCGTGAATCGCGCGCTCGAACCATCGCAGGAACACGTTCCCGTGTGTCGTGTCGCGCTCCTTGAGCGCGAGGCTCGCCAGCCAGGGGACGATCGTGAGCGAAACGAAGAGCGATGCGATGATCGTGTAGATCACCGTGATCGGCAGCGACCGGATGTAGCGACCCGGAAGTCCGGGCAGGAACAGGAGGGGTGCGAACGCGAACACGAGGGTCGCCGTGCTCCCCAACACGGCGACGCCGATCTGGCGCGTCGCCTGTATCGCTGCCTCTCGCCTGGACATCCCCTCCCGCAGGTGTCGGGCGATGTTCTCGATCACGACGATCGAGTCGTCCACGAGCAGGCCAAGCGCAATGACCGCGCCAACGATCGACAGCTGATTGACGCTGAATCCCGTCGCGTACAGGAGAGCGACGCCGATCGAAAGCGACAGCGGGATCGACACCATCACAATGGCCGATGCCCGCCCGCCTAACGGCAACAGCGTCACCAGGACGAGCGCGAGTGCAATCGCGAAGTCCTCGCCGAGCCGTGACAGGCGAGCCGAGACGTTCTGCGCCTGATCGAATGACCGGCGCAGCGTGACGCCGGGCGGCAGCGTCTTCTCGAAGGCGTCCATGGTGGCCCACATGCGATCGCGCACACGCTGAATGTTCTGCCCGTCCTGCTGCGTGGCCGTTACCCACACCGCCCGCCGACCGTTCAATCGAGCGACGTGGGTCGGGTCCGCGTAGCCCCACGTGACCGCCGCAACATCGCGAAGGCGAACGAGGGCACTAGGCGTCCCGCCGACGACAGTGTTCCGCACCTGCTCGATGTCGTCGTAGGTCCCGTCCGTCTTCACATTGAACCGTCGGCGCCCGACGTCGACACTTCCCGCCGGTATGTTGGCCGCCTCGCTGCCGATGGCGCCGAGGACGCGCGAGACCGGCAGCTGAAGCTCCGACAGCCGTCCGAGGTCGAGCTGCACCTGGACCTCGCGTGCCGGGAAGCCCCAGGTCTCGGCGCCTCGAACGCCGGGCACTGCTTCTAACCGCTTCTCCAATCGTTCGGCGAAATCCTGCAGCTCGAACCATGGCGCTCGCTCCGATACGAGCGCGACCTGCGCGATGTTGACGTTGTCCGCCCCGCCTTTGCGAACGGTCAGGCGCGCGAGGTCCGTCGGAAGATCGGGCCGGAGCGCGTTCATCTCCCGCACGACCTCGTCGTATTTGCGGTCTGCGTCCACCGACACGTCGAACTCGACGAGGACGACGGCCAGTCCATCCCGGATCGTCGTCTTCATATCCTTGAGGTGCTCGAGCGTGTTCAACCGCTCCTCGACTTTGTCGACGACCAGCTGCTCGAGATCCGTGGGGTTCGCTCCGGGGTAAACGGCGATGACCGTGAAGTTAGGCGCGGGGAACGTCGGGTCCTCGCCGCGCGGGATCGACAGCCACGACGTCAGGCCGAGCACGGCGAGCATGGCGAAGATCAGAACTGTGAACTGGTAGTGCTTGACTGAAAGCTCCGCGATCTTCATGGCGTCACCCTCACTGGAACGCCGTCGTCGAGGTACGCGGCACCGTCGGTCACGACTCTACCGATCCCCTGGAGCGCACCACGAACGGCGGCCTGGTCACCGCGCACGAATGCGACTTCGACCGACACGCGTTTGGCCTTGCCGTCGGGGCCGAGTGCGAAGAGTGTCGCGCGGTCACCGTCGGCTTCGAGCAGCGACTCGATTGGCACGGTGCGGAGGTGCTCGGCACCATGGGCGACGATCTCCACGCGACCGATCATGCCGGACGAGAGACCATCAGGGCGATCGATGGCGATCTCCACCGCGTACGTGCCGGTGCGAGGATCGGATGCTGCCGCGATTTGCCGGACGCGCCCCGACAGCGCCTCACCCGGCTTCGCGTCGACGCGAACCACGGCAGGGTCGCCGAGCCGTACGCGAACCACGTCACGGTCAGGCAGCGCGACGCGCGCCACGGTACCGCTCGATCGGCTGCCTAACGTGAGCACCGGTGATCCGACGCTCACGAGCTCGCCCGGTTCGGCTGCCCGGTGAAGCACGACGGCAGATGCCGGCGCGACGATGCGCGCGTACTGCCGGTTGACCATCGCCGTCTGAAGGTCGGCGCGCGCGACCTCGGCGGCCGTCGTCGCGTCCTCGAGCTGCTGCCGAGTGGCGACGCTGTCGGCCTGGAGGCGGCTGACGCGCGCGAGGTCACGTTCCGCTTTCGCGGCGGCGCTCTGCGCCTTTGCCACCTGGGCGTCGATCTCGCGGAGGTCGAGCGTCGCGAGCAGTTGCCCGGCGGGAACGGATTCACCTTCGCGCGCCAGCACCTGCGACACGACGCCGCCGATCTTGAAGGACAGCGCAATCTCATCACGCAGCCCAATGACGCCCGTGGCGGTGACAGGCTGGGCGGCTGAATCCTCGGTGATCGGTGCGACGCGGACGGCGATGGCGTTGGTGACGGCGGTCGTCGCGGCCACGTTGCGCCCTCGAGCGTCGGCATCACCGCCGCACGCCGCGAGAAAGGTTGCGAGGGCGAGTGCTGGTAGCTGGAGTCTTGAAGAGCGGGTCATAGGAGTCTCCTGCGGAGTTTCTTGTCATCCCGAGCGTAGCGAGGGATCGCGGTCGTCCCGAAAGAGGGGCCCTCTAACAGGAACCCTGCGATCCCTCGCCTGCCGGCTCGGGATGACCAGGGTGGTCACTGGATCA
>DATCGG010000043.1:0-5058 GCA_036509075.1 Gemmatimonadaceae bacterium | reverse complement strand
GATCTATCGCCGGCCGTTCGCGCGGCGCCGACTCTCAACCTATCGTGCATAGAGGTCGGCGGCAAGCTCGTCGACGGGTGCCTCGCCGTTCGTCAAAACGATCACCCCGCGCCTGTCCTGCCGCGTGAACGCCATCGTCGTCCTCACGCCATTATCGCCGCCATTGTGGCCATAGAGTACCGCGCCAGTCCGGACGCCCATCGGCCACCACGTGAGGAAGCCTGTGTGCAGGTCCGGCGGGGCCATCTCGTTGATCACGCTCGTCGGTATCACCTGCCGACCGTCCACCGCGCCACCGTTGAGATACGTCGTAAGGAAGCGCGTGAGGTCGCGGATGCTCGTGCGGAGCGTGCCCGCCGGCCAGTCGGGATAGCCGTTCTGTCCGTAAGCGACCCAGCCCGTGTCCTTTGCCCATCGATACGGCGTCGCCGGCGTGCCGGCCGCGAAGTCCTTCACGAACCAGTGCGTGTCGTGCATGCCCAGCGGCTTGAACAGCAGCGAGTCCGACAGCTGCGCAAACGGCACGCCGGAAATCACCTCTGCGAGGTAGCCGAGTAACGCGTAGCAGGTGTTGCAATAGACCGTCGTGTCACCCGGCGCGACCGCGAGGAAGTTCGCCGCGTCGTAGTCGCGTCCCTCCGGCGTGAGGTAGTCGCGGAGGTACGTGCCGAGCGGCGTGAGGTTGTCGCCCTTCGAGGCGCCCCACAGCGGGCGGTAGAACTTCATGTTGTCGTCGATGCTCGCGCGATGGATCAACAACTCGCGGAACGTGATCGGAACGGTGGGATGCCGCGGGTTCCGGACGGGGAACGGAAGGTACGCGTTGATGTCGTCGTCGAGACGAAAGCGGCGTTCGGCCTGCAGCATCATCACCACTGTTCCGGTAATGGTCTTGCTGACCGACGCGATCTGGAACGGCGTGCTGGCGGTGGCTCGCGTGCGCGCGGCGACGTTGGAAAGACCGTAGGCGCCTTGCCAGATCACGCGACCGGAATCGACGAGTGACGCTACCAATCCTGGGATGTGAGCAACGGCCATGCGCCGGGCAATCACCGAGTCCACACCACGGACGGCCTGGGCGTGGGCGGAACGAGGCGCGCCGCCGGCAAGCGCAATGAACAGCGCCAACATCGAGACCGAGATGGCTTTGATCACAGTGTGCGACTCGGAATGAGAGGTGGAACCCATCCAGTTCAACGCGAGAACTTGTACCCCGGATCGATCGCCGGACGTTCACGCGCCTCGGACACTGCCCACCCCGTCGCGTACATCCACTTGGCCATCCGCGTGAGCTTCGGATACTCGATCCGCGAGGGCTCGTCGAACGGCGTGTGGTAGATGTCGTGCAGCACCGTCGTGAAGAAGAGCGACGGGACGTTGCGCGCCGCGTAGGGCACGTGATCGCTGCGGAAGTAGAAGCCTTCCGGATGGGCCGGGCGGTCCCAGATCGAGTCGATCGCGAAGTGCGACACGCGCGCGTTCGCGTCGATCGCCATGCGGACGAGCGACGCCGAGTTGCGGTGTGGCGGCTGCGACCCGAGGAGCGACGCGGTGTCGGGATTGTTGCGGCCGATCATGTCGCCGTTCACCACGGCGACGATCGACGTGATGGGCACCACCGGATGCGCCGCGTGGTACTTCGAGCCGAGCAGGCCACGCTCTTCCGCGCCGTGCCAGACGAAGAGTGCGGAGCGGCGGCCGGGGTGCTGCTTCCAGGCGCGCGCGATCGCGAGCAGCGCCACGCTGGTTGACGCGTTGTCGTCGGCGCCGTTCCAGATCGAGTCGCCCCTGGTCGGGAAGCGCACGCCGTCGTGATCCTGATGGGCGCTGAAGAGCACATACTCGTCACGCACCTTCGGATCCGTGCCGCGAATCCGTCCGATCACGTTCACGCTCGGCTGCATGAAGCGGTCGGCGATGAGCGTCGCCGTGAAGCGCGACGCGTTCGCGATCCGCTGCCCCGGTGCGCGCCGCACGAGGATCACGGGCGGACCTTCGCTTGGCGCGCGCGCGCCTGCGCCGGTCGAGTCGATCCCGTACTCGCCGCGATGGAACCAGGTGGACGGAAACTCGAAGCCTGCGTCGGCGATGGAATCACAGACCACGACGATGGCCGCGGCCCCGAGCTTCGAAAGACGCCGTTGCTCCTCGAACATGCCGAGGAGCGTGTAGATGAACGTGTCGTTCCGCTTCGTGCGGCCAGCGAGATCGGCAGGCGCGCGCAGCGTGGTGACGAGCACCTTGCCTCGTGCAGCCGAGGAGTCCGGGGTCGTGCCCGTCGCGACCGCGAGGACTTGTCCCTCGATCGTCGCGTCCACCGGCGTCACCACCACCGCCTCGGAATCCAGGTCGAGGCGCGTGCCGTCGTAGCTGGCGCGGCTAGCGGGCGACGTAACGGCGCGCCGCATGGGCCAGAACTGGAAATACGTCCCGTCCTCGCCGGCCGGCTCGAGTCCCGCCGCCCGCGCGCGCTCTGCGAGCCACGCCGACGCCCGCAACTCGTCGAGCGTACCCGCTTCGCGGCCGCGCATCGCGTCGCCCGCGAGCGCCTCCATGTCGCGCCGCAAGTCCGCCTCGCGGATGGCCGCGAGGCCGGGCGGTGCGCCGGCCGCGCGCGTGCTACTGGTGCGCGGCGCGGGGTTCTGAGCCGTGGCGCGCAGCGGCGCGACCAGGACGACGGGCAGCGCAGCCATCATGACGGCGTGTGGAGCTGACAAACGCATCGGCATCGACCTCACGAAGGTGGACATCACGGCGTCTTGACGACGACGTTCTTGATATCGGGGACGAAGAAGCTCGCGATCTGGTCGAGCATGCGCTCGGGCTGCGAGCCCTGGAGGTTCGTGAGCACGACGACGGCGAGGTCATCGTCGGGATAGATGAACAGCGCCGAACGCGCACCGCCGAGCGCCGCTATCGCGCGGTGCGTCGACCGATCGACCGTCGGCCAGCCTAACGCGTAACCAGTCGTGAGGCCTCCGAAGCTGGCGATCTTGCCATCGTTCAGCCGCCCGGGCGTCCAGAGCGTGGTGAGGCTGGCCGTGTTCGCGAGCAGCTTTCCATGCTGGAGCGCGATGATCCACTTCGCCATCTCCTCCGCGGTCGAGCTCATGCCGGCGGCGGTGCGGAGCGACGGCGGAAACTGCTCGAAGACGTTGGCGAGCGTGTCGGTCGTGCGAAGACCCTCCCCTTCGATTCGGAAGAACGTGTAGCCACGGGCGCCGTGCGTGATGACGTCGTGCGAGTCGCCGAATCCGGCTGCCGCAGTGCGTGGCATCCCCACGACGCGAAACTGTCGCTCGGCAATGAAGTCGGGGAACGGCTTGGCGCTCAGCGAGTGGATGATCTTCCCGAGCAGGAGGTAGTTCGTCTGGTTGTAGCTGAAGCGGACGCCGGGGGCGGACTGGAGCGGCATCTGCTGCACGGCGGCCCACGCTGCCGTCTCGTTGTCGCCAGGCATCGCGCCGGTGTTCGGGTTCATGATGTCGGGCAGTCCCGACTCGTGCGTCAGGAGCTGACGAATCGTGACGGCGCGCCACGACTCCGGGAGACTGTCGACGTAGCGCGAGACCGGGGCGGCGAGGTCGATCTTGCCGGCGTCGACGAGCTGCATGATCGCGACGCCCACGAACGCCTTCGTGATCGAGTTGATGGTGAAGGTCGTCTGCCGCGTGACGGGCACGGAGTCCTGCACGTTCGCGAGCCCGAACTCGCCGTGATACGCGAGCGCGCCGTGGCGCACGACGGCGACCTGGAGTCCGGGGATGCGGCGCTTCACCATCTCGCCGCGGATGAATGACTCGAGCGCGGCACGATCGAAGCCGGCGTTCGCGCTTTGGGCATGCGCGCTGACCGGGAGCGTGGCCGCCGCGAGCGAGGCGAGCGCGATGCTACGAGAGAATCGCATCATGGCCTCGAGGAGGGTGCTTTGCAGGAGTAGCTCGATGCGTCATCGGTCTTCCCTTTGCCGTCGTAGGTCGCGCGCGCCGGGTACGCGCAGAGCGGATGCGTCTTGTCCGCCGAGCCCTTCGCGCCACGCTCGCGAGCGATCACGCGGTCGGGCGCGTGAGCGCGCTCCACCCAGTCCGCGATCGCGCCGCGCCAGTCTGCCGCGTTAGGTCCGGTGCCGCCACCGCAGTGGAACATCCCCGGCACCAGGAACAGCCGTGCGTGATCGCGCGCGTTAGGGTCGTGCTTCAGCACCTGATCGTAATAGGCGATCGTCTGCTTGGCGTTGAGCGCCGGGTCGGACCACCCGTGATAGATGATGAGCTTCCCGCGGCGAGCCTTGAACGCCTTCATCTCGGGATCGGTGGTGTTGAGGATCGCCGCCATCTTCTGCGTGTCGCGCCGCCAGTTCCTGAGGTCGTACTTCGAGTAGTCCCACGTGCTGTCGCCGAAGACGAAGTACTTGTAGAACTCCGTCCCGAACGCGAACTGCAGGCTCGGCACGATGCCCGTGCCGGGGATGAGCTCGTGCGGCCCGACGCCGGTGATCCATGCGGGCCAGCCCTCGCTGTGCCCCTCGCCGCCGAACGGCTGTCCCGGATAGACCTCGCCGCGCGCGTCGGAGATGGGCGCATAGATGCGGTCGAGCACTGTGCGCTGCGCCTTCGTCAGACAGTCGGCGCCCGGCTTGTCGGCCGGACAGGCGGCGATGCTCGAGAGCTTGAAATGGCAGTCGCGCGGATCCTCGAGCGTGCCGTCCTTCACGCCGTCGAGCGCGTCGCAGGCCTGCAGCACGCGCCGCTCGACGAACGCGAGCAGCTCGGGCGGCACCGCCGGCCCCTGCGTGGCGCGCGGATTCGGAAACGCCGCCTGCGCGTTCCGGATGAACGACGTCGCGAAGTTCGTGAAGTCGAGTGCGGGCGCGGCCGCAACGATGCCGTCGAAGTCCGCCGGATAGCGCTGCGCTTCCATCAGCGCCTGCCGTCCGCCGTTCGAGCAGCCGAGGAAGTATGAGCGCTCCGGATCCTTGCCGTAGTACGCCTTCAGCAGCGCCTTCGCCGACACGGCCGTGCGGTGCACGGCGACGTGGCCGAAGTTCTCGACGCGATC
>DATCGG010000042.1:0-13696 GCA_036509075.1 Gemmatimonadaceae bacterium | reverse complement strand
CTCGACCCTCGAGGAACACAACCCCGGGATGCGCGGTGACCCGACGCATCCCGGGGTTCTTCACGCGCACTCGGGCCTTCCCCCCACCCGTCCCGAATGCAGTTTAAGGACGCCCACGCCTCACGTCGCTGGCCGAACGTGACCCTCACAGTCTGAATCGGCATGAGTTCATCCGAGAGCCACTTGCCGCCAGACGCCGCGTTCAGCGCGGCCGTGGATGGCCGCTACCGGATCGAGCGCGAGCTTGGCGCGGGCGGGATGGCAACGGTCTACCTCGCGCACGACGTGCGGCATGACCGAAAGGTCGCCGTGAAGGTGCTGCACCCCGAGCTCGCGGCTGCCATTGGGGCGGAGCGCTTTCTGAGCGAGATCAGAACGACGGCGCGGCTGCAGCATCCGCACATTCTGCCGCTGCTCGACTCCGGAGAGGTCGCGGACGCACGCGACGGCCCGAATGGCCGACTGCTCTATTACGTGATGCCGTTCGTCACGGGCGAGACGCTGCGCGCCCGGCTCGAGCGCGAGCGCCAGCTCCCGATCGCCGACGCGCTCGGCATCGCGCGTGAGGTGGCCGATGCGCTGAGCTACGCGCACGGGCACGGCATTGTGCACCGTGACATCAAGCCCGAGAACGTCCTCCTGCAGGACGATCACGCGGTCGTCGCCGACTTCGGGATTGCCCTCGCGATCCAGCAAGCCGGCGCGCAGCGCATGACGCAGACGGGGCTGTCGTTAGACCGGCCGGCGCGTCGTTGCGGCAACGCTCACCACGTCCCCCCAGCTCGGTGTGGCGTCACGCGCCGAGCTCTTCGACGATGTGTTCCTCCCAACCACGTCCCCGCACGCGAACTATGACGTCGCGCCGGACGGCTCCCACCTGCTGTTCCTCGCCGGCGTCGACGATCAGCGCCTGATGGTCTATTACAACTGGGCCGCCGAGCTGCGCACCCGACTCCGCGCGCCCGGCGGCCGATGACAGGCGTTAGGCGTCGCCTGGCCCCAAACGAGTGACTGGCCGCCGTCGCGTCGGCTTCAACGCACCTGCAGCAACCCCGCGGCCTCCTTCACGAGTGCCGCCTCCGCGTTGAGCGCCTCCGCCACGCGCGCAATCTCGCCGTTCACACTGCTCCACTCGCTCTGCTCGATCGCCTCGCGAATCCCCGGCATCGTCTTCACGCCATAGCCCGTATAGAACCCGGGCGCGTAGAGCGAGTGCTTGTACCAGGGCCGGTTCTTGAGACCATCGCGCAGCATCAGCACCCGCTCGGCTTTCAACAGGCGACGGTTCACCTCGGCCAGGTTCGCCGCGCCAGGCTCTGACGCCTGACTTCCGTCCTGGGTCGCCGCGTTTCCACCCGCATCGCGCCATGCTGCGTACGCCTTCTCGAATGTCGCGGCTGCCGCGGAGAGCGAGTCCTGCGCGTCAAGCAGCGGACCAAAATCGAACCGCGGTGGCGGCGTACCGAGACGCGGTGCGCCCACCGGGTCGCGAGGGTCGCGCACGATGGCATACACGCTGTCCCTTACGCGCTGACGCTCCTCGTCGATCTCCTTCGCCCGTGCGTCACGCAGCTTCTGGAGCTCGTCCACGTACCGATGGGTCGTCTCGGCGAGATTCGTGAAGACGAACGGCAGCACGTCGGCGCTGGCCAGCCGCATCACCGTCGTCCCGACGGCCTGCGCCAGCGCGCGACCGTAGACGAAGGTCGAGTCGCTGAAGTGGGTATACCAGTAGAAGTCGTCGTAGATCGAGTGGTAGATGCCGCCGTTGTCCTCGCCACCGTAGCCGAGGTTCATCGACGCAATCCCCAGGTGCTGCAGGAACGGTGTGAAATCCGAGCCGGAGCCTAACGCGCCGATCCGCAGATCGCCGCCCGCGCGGGCGTCGGGGTCGCCACGCACCACCAACGCCGCCTGATTCCGCTTCCACGAGCTGACGTTCGACTCCGGGTCGACGATGTCCTTCGCGACGCCGTTGATGAACGATTCGAGCGAGTGCGAGCCTTCGACGCCGAGGTAGCCGCGGCCGTTGGAGTCGGTGTTCAGGTACGCGACCGCATGCGCCACCAGCGAATCGGCGTGGGCTTCGGCCCACTCGGTAGACCCGAGCAGCCCGGGCTCTTCACCGTCCCAGGAGGCATAGATGATGGTGCGCTTCGGCCGCCAGCCCTGCTTGTACAACATCCCGAGAGCGCGTGCTTCCTCGAGCTCGGCCACCTGTCCCGAGATCGGATCTTCGGCGCCGTTCACCCATGCGTCGTGGTGGTTGCCGCGAACGATCCACTGGTCTGCTTCGGTGGTACCGGGAAGCCGCGCGATGACGTCGTAGAGCGTCTTGAGGCCGAAGTCGAACTTGAGTTTGAGGTGAACGCGCGAGGCCCCGGGGCCGAAGCGATACGTGATGGGAAGACCACCGCGCCACCGCTCCGGAACGACCGGCCCCGTGAGCGCCGCGAGCAACGGCTGCGCGTCGCCGTACGAGATGGGCAGCACGGGGATCTTCGTCAGCGTCGGCGCCTGCCTAACGTCCAGTCGCTTGGCGTCCTTCGTGGCACCCACGCCCGGCGTCAGCGGATCGCCGGGGTACGTCGGCATGTCGGCGACGCTGCCGCGCTGCGCACCCTGTGGCGGACGCATCGGGCCCTTGGGGAACACCGCGCCACCGCCGTAGCCATCGTCGGCCGGATCGGAGTAAATGAGGCAGCCGATCGCGCCGTGCTCCGCCGCGACCTTGGGCTTGATGCCGCGCCAGGAGCCGCCGTATTTCGCGATCACGATCGCGCCTTTGACCGAGATGCCGCGTCGCTCGAGCTCCTCGTAGTCGGCGGGTACGCCGTAGTTGACGAACACCAGCGGGCCGGTGACGTCGCCATCGATGGAATAGGCGTTGTACGTGGGGAGCTGTTCGGCGCGTTGGGAGGTTGTCGGATCGCCAGCGACGGTCGGCTCCTGCAGCGCGGCCTTGTACGTCGTAGGCGCGACCATCTCGAGCACGCGCTCCGTGGGCGTGGGGAACAGCACATCGAACGTCTCGATCTTTGCGTCCCAGCCGTAGCTCGCGTACTGGTCACGAATCCATTCGGCGTTCTGCTTACCGTAGGGTGACCCGACGTGATGCGGGCGCGCGGCGAGGCGCTGCATCATGTCGCGCAGCCGAGCTGGATCAGGGATCGCGCGGAATTTTGTTTCCCACTCCCGCTCTACTCGAGAGGACTGGGCGGTGAAGCCACGGAGTGGCGTTGGTTCTGGCGCGGCGGAGGGAAGAACGGCGAGCGCGCCCAGGGCGAAGATCGAGGAGAGGAGTGTGCGCATGACGCAAAGCTGGTGCACGCACCCGAGAGTGGCCAGACCAGGCTGGTTGTGTAGCGGTCTCGGCATCGCGACCTTCTCGCGTCACGCGTTATCCACGGAGGTTGGGTGAACGTCAAATGCTTTGGATGCGCCGCGCTGCTGGAGGCCGGTGACGCTGATGCGCTCACGGACGCCTTCGTGGCTCACGCCAGGGAAGGCCACGCCTGGTCGTATCCCGAGCAGGCCCTCCGGAATTACGCCCGCAATTACGGCGAGGCGACGGAGCGAGTCAGTGGGGACACGGAACGATTGCCCGAGATCGCCGAGGTCAGCGTGTATCCGATGAGTGAAGACCGGGTCGACGATTGGCTCCGGTTCTTCGATCGCGACGGGTTCGCCGGTAATCCGGACTGGGCTTCCTGCTATTGCCTCGAGCCGCACGTCCCGGCGACGCCGGACCTGCCGGAGCGGCCATGGCGCGACACACGGGGAACGGTGGCTGGGCGGCTTCGAAACGGGTCGACGTTCGGCTATCTCGCCTACGTCGACGGGAGACCAGTCGGCTGGGTCAACGCCTCGTTCCGGTCGGAGTACGGGCTCTACCAACTCGTCGATCGCGGCGGACCGGAGCCGCGGGACGTGATCGGCGTCTCTTGCTTCGTCATCGCCCCGCCATACCGGCGGCATGGCGTCGCGGCGGCGCTGCTGGATCGGGTCGTCGAGGACGCTCGCGCCCGTGGCGCGTTGTGGATCGAGGGGTATCCCCACAACAAGCCCGAACCGAGTGACGCTGGCCATTTCCGTGGCCCGCGCTCCATGTACGAGGCGCGCGGGTTTCAGACGGTCGAGGTGCGGGAACGTGATACGGTAATGCGCCGCCCGGCCGGCTGATGGCGGCGTCGCGGCATCGAGCTCTATGGAACATCGGGGGACAGTCGGCGAGCGTCGTGATGGGCTGCACGGAGCATCGAGGAGGAAACGATGAGCGACCAACAGAAGGCTTCGTTCGTCCACCAGGAACCTGTATGCGCGTTCTGCGGTCACGCGCTTGCTCCCAATGATCGTGTGGTGTCGATCAGGGTTCCATCGCACGCGCGCGGGTTCCGCTATTTCGGCGCTCATGCCGAATGTTGTCGGCACGCTGTCCGCCCCGAGCTCGCTGCGCTCCTGGATGTCGCCGACGTGCCGCCGGGGCTGGACCACTTCCTCTTATTGCCAGCCTAACGAACGCTGGTTGCGACGTCGTTCGATTCTCAATCTCGGCTCGTTGCCGCTAAGTTGCCAGCCCCGTGACCTTCATCTCAATGCGCGCAACCGTTCTCACGATCACGACGCTCGCCGTCATCGGCGCCGCGTCTCGCGACGTCCTCCATGCGAGGCGCCCTTCGCCACCGGCTTCCGCGGCCGCCACGTGCACGAAGGCGGTCACCGAATGCGAGCGATGGATTCTCATCCGCGGCGGACCGTCGCGGACGAAAGTTTACGCGAGCTATCCGATCGACGTCGCAAACCCGGGCATCGTTCGCGCGCTCGTGATGGTCCACGGCGCCGGCCGCAACGCGGACCACTACTTCGAGACGAGCACCGCTGCCGGCTTTCTCGCCGGAGCGCTCGAGAACACCATCATTCTCGCCCCGCGCTTCGCCGCCGGGACCGACAAGGTCGCGGAGAACGAAGTGCTGTGGCCCGAGCGTGAAGGGAATTGGCGCTCCGGCGGCGCACTGGCCACGAACCCCAACTACGGGTCGTTCGATCTCATGGACGACCTCCTGCGCACACTCGCCGACAAGCGGATCTTCCCGAGCCTCACGAAGATCGTCGTCGCGGGGCACTCGGCCGGCGGCCAGTTTGCCACGCGTTATGCGATGACGAACAAGGTTCACGACAAACTGAACGGCGTGGAGGTGAGCTACGTCGTCGCCAACCCGTCGAGCTACGCGTGGCCCGTCACGGATCGTCCGCTGCCGAGCGGCACGGCCGATCCCGCGACGGCAGACAAGGAAGCGGTGGGACCCAACGGCGATATGGTGAACGCGGATTTCAAGTACGGCCCGTTCGATACGACGAAAGCGCCTAACTACAACCGCTGGCCTGCCGGGCTCGCGAATCGCACCGGATACACCGCGGGTCTGACGGACGATCAGTTGCGCAAACAGCTCGTGGAGCGCCCGACGACCTACCTCCTGGGCCAGGTGGACGTGCTGCCACTCGGCGGGTTCGATTCGTCGCCTAACGCGATGGCGCAGGGCCCGACGCGACGCGCGCGCGGGGAAGCGTTCCTGAAATACGTGAATGAGGTGCTCGGCGCGAAGCACAAGGCGATCATCGTGCCCGAGTGCGGGCACAATGATCGGTGCATCTACACGACGGATCTCGTCTTTCCGGTGATCTTCCCGCGATAGATATCGGCGCGTAGCAACAGCGTCAGAGTCCCAATCGCCGGAGCATGCACTCAGGGCGATCAGCCCGACAACCGCCAGTCGCGTTCGCTCCGTCCGCATCGCGAATCACCTCGGTAGAGCCTGCGTCGACGCGGCGATCATGCGACGAGCGGTCGCGCATCGTGACCGCTTTTCACCCGCGGGTTTCGTATTGCTGGTTCGCGAGCGTGAACGACCGTCGATACAACGTTCCCATGCGCATCATCGGCTTCTCCACCGGTACGCTGCAGCTCAAGCCCACGTTCCTCGAAGGGAGCCCGGCCCACGGCGGACCGTTTGGGCTGATCCGCCACATCGGACGCGATCCGGCCTTTACCGAGCCGCTTCCGATGTGGGCGTGGATCATCGAGACGGCCACCGAGCGCATTCTCGTCGACACTGGTGGCGCGCCCGGAGCGACTGGTGGCGTGACCCGGACTCGTTTCCACATCGAGCCGCATCAATCGCTCGCTTGCGAGCTCGCCCGGCTCGACTTGAAGCCGGCAGACTTCGATCGGGTGGTGCTGACGCATCTTCACGGCGATCACGTCGGCGGACTCGCTGCATTCGATCCACAGCGAGTCTGGGTCGCGAAGCCCGAATGGGAACCGGTGGCCCGTTTCCCCGGCCGACTGATGCGGTTCATGACGGCGCCGGTGCCGCGCGGCTTCGTGCCGAGAGTGTTCGACTACAACGGACCGCCATCGCATGGGTTCACCGGAAGTTGGCCGGTGACGTCCG
Organism: Gemmatimonadaceae bacterium; assembly: GCA_036509075.1. Taxonomy (GTDB): domain Bacteria; phylum Gemmatimonadota; class Gemmatimonadetes; order Gemmatimonadales; family Gemmatimonadaceae; genus JAJKIV01. The sequence continues at coordinate 7,244 of DATCGG010000042.1, read as the reverse complement.
ACGGCTCCGTCATCGCGCTGCCCACGCCGGGACACAGTCCCGGACACACGAGCTACCTCGTTCGGAGGCCGGACGGCGACGTGCTGCTGGCGGGCGACGTGACGTACGACGTGCCCGCACTCGAGTCGCAGCGGGAACAGGGATTCATCGCAAACGTGGAGCGGCATCACGACTCGCTGCGTCGGGTGTTGGCACTCGTCAGGAGCGGTGTTGCCTATTTGCCGAGTCACGATCCGAGCGCTGCGGCGCGGCTCTGATCGCGTCTCGCCAACCGCAAACCGGACGCACAGCATCGTTGTGGATTGGCCTTTTGGGCGCGACCTTCTCCGCGTCCAAAACCCCACCCGATGCGCTCACACCTCGCAATTGCAATCGCGCTTCCGCTCGCCGGCGTGACCGCGCTCGGCGCCCAGGTCGCGAGCTCGGCACCTGTCGCCGCCGCGCCTTCCACACCCGCCGCCGCTGCCCCCGCCGCGTCGCGCGAGCTCGCCGCGCTCGGTCGGCTGCCATGGCGATCGCTCGGACCGACGAACAACGCCGGACGCGTCTCGGTCGTCGCCGGCATCGCAGGCGATCCGTCGACGTATTTCGTCTCCGGCGCCAACGGCGGGATCGTCAAGACCACCAACGGCGGGACGACGTTCAAGCCCGTATTCGACGGGCAATCTGTTGCATCGATCGGGGCGATCGCCGTGGCGCCCTCGAACCCGAACGTCGTCTACGCGGGCACGGGGGAAGGCAACCCGCGCAACAACGCCTCGATCGGGGACGGCGTCTACCGGTCTGTAGACGGTGGTGAGCACTGGACCCGCATGGGGCTCGAGAAGACCGAGCGCATCGCGCGCCTCGTCATCGATACGCGCGATGCGGACGTCGTCTACGCGTGTGCGCTGGGGCGCGAGTGGGGGCCTAACGAGGACCGCGGCGTCTTCAAGACCACCGACGGCGGCCGCACGTGGAAGCGCGTGCTCTTCATCGACACGCAAACGGGTTGCTCGGACATCTCCGCCGAGTCGGGCAACAGCAACGTGATCTATGCAGGTATGTACACGTTTCTTCGGCGGGCGTGGCACCTGGAGTCCGGCGCCGGGAACACATCGGTCTGGAAATCGGTGGACGGCGGCGAACACTGGAGCCGCCTGAGCGGGCCTAACGAGATGCGGGGCTTGCCGAAGAAGGCGATGGACCGGATTGGCGTCGCCGTGGCGCCGAGCGATCCGAGCGTCGTCTACGTGGTCAGCGAGACGGTCGACGAAGGGGAGCTGTGGCGCAGCAACGACGGCGGGGAATCCTGGCGCATGGTGAACAAGGACCCGAACATCAGCTTCCGCCCGTTCTACTACTCCGACATTCGTGTCGATCCGCAGAACCCGAATCGTATCTGGGCGCTCTCCGGCAATCTGTATCTCTCGGAGGACGGTGGCGCGAACTTCACGCAGCTTCGCGGTGACGTGCATGGCGACCACCAGGCGATGTGGATCGACCCGACGAACCCGAAGCGCATCCTCGAGGGCTCCGACGGTGGCTGGCAGGTGAGCCACGACGGTGGACGCACGTGGGACGTTCAGAACAATTACCCGTTCACACAGTTCTACCACGTCAACGTGGACAACGAGAAGCCGTACCACGTATGCGGCGGGCTGCAGGACAACGGCAACTGGTGCGGCACGACCATGGGCTTCGAGCTGCGCGGCGTGCAGCGCGCGGACTGGGTGCCGATCTCCTACGGCGACGGATTCTTCACCGTGCCGGATGTGGCGAAACCGTGGCTCATCTACTCCGACGCGCAGGGTGGGATGATCACGATCACCGATGCGCGTAACGGGAACATCAAGACGATCTATCCCTACCCGAATCGTGTCGGCTCGGTGGGCGACATGATGTTCGGGCACAAATATCGGTTCAACTGGAACTCGCCGATCGCAGTGACGCCGCTGCAACCGGGCACGGTCTACTTCGGCGGCAACGTCCTCTTCCGGTCACGCGACTTCGGCAATTCCTGGGAAGTAATCTCTCCGGACCTCACGACGAACGACCCGAAGAAGCAGCAGAACTCAGGCGGCCAGATCGTCACCGACAACACGGCGGCGGAGTTCCACACGACGCTCCTCTCCATCGCGCCGTCGCCACTCGACTCCAACGTGATCTGGGTCGGCACGGATGATGGCAACGTCCAGGTCACGCGCGACGGCGGAAAGACGTGGTCGAGCGTCTTCAAGAACGTGCCTGGCCTCGCGCCTAACGCCTGGATTCCGACGGTCGAGGCATCGCGAGAAGCAGCCGGCACGGCGTACGCGGTGGCCGACCACCACCAGGACGACGACTACACGCCATACGTCTACATGACGACCGACTTCGGACGCACATGGAAGTCGATCGCGGGCGACCTGCCGAAGAGCGCGGGCTGGGGCCATGTGGTTCGTGAGGACCCGCGCCGGCACGACATCCTGTACTTCGGCAGCGAGCTGGGACTCTGGATCTCGTGGGACCGCGGCGCGCACTGGGTCGCGCTCCGCGGCGACCTGCCGGTGGTGCCAGTGCGTGACATTCAGATTCATCCGCGCGATAACGACCTTATCGTCGCGACGCATGGTCGAGGCCTCTACGTGCTCGACGACATCACGCCGCTCCAGCAGATCCGCTCGGCGTTAGGCACCGACGTCGTCCTCTTCGATATCCGCAACGCCGTTCGCTGGAATTTCGCGAACAAGGACGGCAACCTCGGCTACCGTGCCTGGGCTGGCGAGAACCCACCGTATGGCGCGCTCATCGCGTACACGCTGAAGGACTCGGCCAAGGCGGTGTCGCTCACGGTGACGGATGCGAGCGGTGCTGTCATCCGGACGGCGAAAAAACTGCCGAACCAGGCCGGGCTCAATCGCACGACGTGGGACCTCCGCTTCGAGGCGCCCGAGGGCGGCGTCGAGCGGCCGCGTCCCGACACGCCGCCACCGCCCAAAGGGCCGTGGCACGTCTACGATCGCGACGTGACGCTCGAGAGCTTCGGCACGCCGCCGGCACCGATGGTGAACGCCGGAACGTACACGCTCACACTCGATGTGGATGGCAAGAAGCTCGCGAAACCAGTCGTGGTGGAGCTGGATCCGCGTTATGACCTGCCAGCCGCCGACGTCATAGCGCAGGAGCGCACTGGGCTCGAGCTTCGCGACCTCGTGGCGCGGGTCAACGGCATCATGGACAACACGAACGACCTCATCGCGCAGCTCAAGGGGCTGAAACAACAGCTCGATTCCGGAGGACGTCAACTCGCGCAGAAGGACCAGGCGCTGGCGCTCGTGGACAGCACGATCAAGGAGCTCACGCACTTCCGCGATTCCACCCTAACGAGGCCAGAGCCCGTGATGGGCTACCGCCAGTACCCGCGCCTCCGAGAGGAAGTGACTACCGTGGCGGGCATGGTGTGGCGCGGGATTCACGCGCCGACGGCGGGGGAGAAGCTTCGGACCACCGAGCTCAAGACCGAGACCGACGCGGCGCAGACGCGCCTCGACCGGTTGATCGGCACGCGCATCGACGCGATCAACAAACTGTTCGGCACGACGCCACGAATTCTGGCGCCGAAGCCGAAGGTGATTTCCTAGGAATTGGGAATAGCGGGAACGGGGAACAGGGAACAGAGGGAACCGGGAACAGGGAACCGGGAACCGGGCCTCTCTGTCGGGACGACGGCGATCCCTCGCTTCGCTCGGGATGACAACAGGGCTCGGGATGACACGCGCTCTTCGCTGTCACCTGTCGCCTGTCGCCTGCCGCCTGCTCAGCCGTCGCCCGTCGCCCGTCCCCGGTCCCCGGCTACTTGCAAACCATTTCGACCTCTAGCCGGTCTAAAGGAGCATGACCGACGCCGCCACCCCATCCCGGGCCGAGATCCTCCAGGGCACGCTGGAGATGCTCACGCTCAAGGCCCTCACGCTGCAACCGATGCACGGTTGGGGCATCTCCATCCGACTCCGACAGATCTCGGGCGACGTCTTCGACGTCAACCAGGGCTCACTTTACCCGGCACTCCAACGGATGCTGCGGCGCGGCTGGATCCGCGCCTACTACGCCGACAGTGAGAACAACCGGCGAGCACGCTACTACGAGATCACGCGCGACGGCCGGCGTCAGCTCGAAGCCCAGATGGCCGAGTGGGACCACGCGTCCCGCGCGGTGAATCGGGTGCTCCGATTCGCGCCCCAGGGGGCATAGGCTCGTGGCCTGGTACCATGCGATCACCACGGCGTTCAACGCGCTCGCGCGACGCGGACGCGAAGAGCGACAGATGGACGAAGAGATACGGTTCCACCTCGAAATGGAGGCTCGGCGACTCGTGAAGGAAAACGGACTATCTGAAGAGGAAGCGCGCTACGCGGCGCAACGCGCATTCGGTGGCGTCGAGCGCCACAAGGATTCCGTACGCGACGAGCGCGGAACGTCGTTCATAGAAGACGTCGCCCAGGACGCGCGCTTCGGGCTTCGTACCTTGCGTCGCCGCCCCGGCTTTACCGTCGTCGCCGCACTCACCCTCGCGCTTGGCATTGGCGCGAGCACGACATTGTTCGGCGTCGTCAAGGCGGTGCTGCTGACCCCACTGCCGTACAGTCGTCCGGAGGGGATTGCCGTCCTCTGGAGCTCCTGGAAGGGATTCGACCAGACGTGGCTCTCCTACGATGAGTACGAGGGATGGAAGTCCGAAATTCCGGCGTTCGCCAATGTCGGGATCTTCAGCGACGGTGCCATCAATCTCACGGAGAACGGGGAGTCGGAGCGCCTCCGCGCCGGATACCTCGACCGGGACATCCTGCCTATCCTCGGCGTGCAACCCTCGTTAGGGCGCGGCTTCACCGCCGCGGAAGACATTCAGAACGGCCCGAGGGTGGTGATCCTCAGCCATGAGGTGTGGCAGCGCCGTTACGGTGCCGACCCATCTGTCGTGGGGAAGTCCATCCAGGTGAACGGCCAGGCGGCACTCGTGGTTGGCGTCATGCCCGCCGGGTTCAAGCTCCCGCTCGACTTCGGCGCGAGCGGTCCGACGCTGATCTGGTTGCCGTTAGGCGCCGACGCCGTGTCCGACGGCGCCATACCCGGACCGAAGTTCCAAACCGGTGGCGGGAACCATGGCTATTACGGACTCGCACGATTGCGGGCCGGGGCAACGGTGGCGCAAGCCAACAAGCAGCTCGCCGATCGCGTCGCGCAGCTTCGTAAGGAAGGCGTGTATCCCGAGGCGCAGCAGTTCCGGGCATTCGCCGTTGGCGTCGAGGATCAGGTGACGGGTCGGCTCAAGCCGGTGCTGCTCGTCGTGTTCGCGGCCGTCGGGTTCGTCTTGCTCATCGCGTGCGCCAACGTCGCGGGGCTGCTGCTCGTTCGTGGCGAACAGCGACGCCGCGAAATGGCGCTGCGGGTCGCGCTCGGTGCCGGCGGACAGCGGCTGTCGCGTCAGATGCTCACAGAAACGGTGGTTCTCGCCGGGTTGGGTGGAGCGTTAGGCGTGGTGCTGGCCGCGATCGGCGTGTGGCTCGTCCGACACAACGCCCCGGCAGCTCTGCCTCGGGTGGCCGAGGCTCGGCTGGATCCCTGGGTGCTCGGATTCGCGTTAGGAGCTGCCGTCCTGGCCGCGTTGATCGCCGGACTTCTGCCCGCCATGCAGGCGACTTCGGTGGCGCCGCAGACGGAGCTGCGCGATGGCGGTCGTACGGCGACCGCGGGCCACAGCCGGCTCCGCTGGCGTCAAACGCTCGTGGCCGCGGAAGTGGCGCTGGCCGTAGTGCTCGTCGTGGGCGCGGGGCTCATGATCCGCAGCGTCGTCAATCTGTTCGCGATCGATGCCGGCATTCGGGCGGATGGCGTCCTCACGATGCGGCTGTCGACGCCCGCCGCGTGGTACCCCGACTCCATTCGCGTCGCGGCATTCCACGACGAGCTGCGTCGGCGGGTGGCGGCATTGCCCGGCGTGAAAGCGGTGGGGCTCGTGCGCATCCTGCCGCTCGCGACCGAGATGGGCGACTGGGGCCTCCAGGTGGATGGTTATACGCCGCCGCCTAACCAAGGCACGCCCGCTGACTGGCAGATCGTGACGCCTGGCTACTTCGAGGCGATGGGGCTGCGCCTCGTGGAGGGCCGATTCTTCGACGACCGCGACGTCATGACCGCGCCGCCGGCGATGATCATCAACCGGCGATTCGTGGAGCTGTACCTGCAGGGCCGGCAGGCGTTAGGTGCCCACGTGAGAATCGGTGGACAGGATGCGAAGGATCCACCGTACACGATCGTGGGCATCGTGGACAACGTGAAGCACAACGGGCTCACGCGCGAGGTGAAAGCCCAGTTCTACGCCCCGCAGCCTCAGTTCGCGACGAGCCCGGGCAACACGAGCCGGAACATGACGCTCGTGGTTCGCGGTACCGGGAGGCCGGAGCAGTTGATCAACCCGGTGCGCGGCGTCGTCAAGGGGCTCGATCCGAGGCTGCCGATCTCCGAGGTGCGGTCGATGAACGAGGTCGTGCAGCAGGCGATCGCGGCGCCGCGGTTCGCCATGCAGCTGCTCGGTCTCTTTGGCGTGCTCGCACTGGTGCTTTCGGCGATCGGGATCTTCGGGATCGTGTCACAGGTGGTCGCGTCACGCACCCAGGAGTTCGGTATCCGTGCTGCGTTAGGCGCGACGCCCAGGAATCTGCTGTTGCTGAGCCTCGGGAGCGGCGTGCGTCAGGCAGGCGCCGGGTTGATCGTCGGAGTGGGGGTCGCGCTCGCGTTGACACGCACGATGACGACGATGCTTCAAGGCGTTACGCCAACAGACCCGTTGACGTTCGGAACTGTCGTTGGCGTGACTGCCGCTGTGGCGATCGGCGCGAGTCTCATCCCGGCGCGCCGTGCGGCGAAGACGGATCTCGCGAAGGTGATGACCGGGTAGGAAAGGTGTCATCCCGAGCCGTCAGGCGAGGGATCGCGATCGGCCGGGTAGAGGGGTTCGTGGCGGAAGCGGGGGGGACATGTGCATCGTTATGGCGACATGTCCCCTCGACGCTTCTCTAGTTGGGCGATCGGCATCGCCCTCGCTGCCGCGGCTCGCGGAACCCCCGCACAGACGCTGGCAAATGCGCACGTCCGCGCGGAGTTCGACAAGGGCGGACTTCGAGCGCTCACCGATCTGTCCGGTGGCCACCGCTATGGTCTCGAAGCGGACGGATTCAGCGTCACGGTCAACGACGAGACGCTGACAGACTCCGATGCACCGCTGA
>DATCGG010000041.1:0-8087 GCA_036509075.1 Gemmatimonadaceae bacterium | reverse complement strand
AGATTCGGGCACGCGCTATTTGAGCACCGACATCTATCGATGACTCCATCGGGTGTCATCCCGAACGGAGCGAGTCCGAGCGGCTTGCCATCGGCGCTGCTCGAGCGGCGACCCTACAGAAGTTGCGGAAACACCGAACCTGCGAAACCGCGCTGGCTTGACTGGTCCGCTGAGGTTGTGCCTCACTTCGGCCGCGCAAACGCCACTGTGAACGTTCGAGTCGCATGTGCGGGAATCGGCGGCACCGCGACTCGCAGCATCTGATCTCCGCCGGGAAGGAGCCGGGCATCGCTCCGCAGGATGCGCTTCGCGTCCGGCATCGCAATCCGCACCACCGCGCCCGAGAGCAGTCGGTTTCCCTTGTTGCGTACGACAACGCGCAATCGGTCGCCGGTGATCCGCGCGCGCGTTTCCACGAGCGATCGCGCACGCCACCAGTCGGCGACTTCGCTGACCGTCGCGACCCATACCGCGGTGTCCGACGCAAGCCGCCGCGCCACACGCGCCAAGGAGGGCACGAGGTCCGGCCTCGCCAACAATTGCGAGTGATAGCTCAACACGTAGTGCCCGCCGAGCGCGCGCACTCGCTCGTATTCACCCAGAAAAATGGAGGTGAGCGTGTCGGTCGCGGTCACTCGCCGTGCGGCAACCGCGATGTCGTCGCTCCCGATGCGCGGCACGAGCACAAGGGTGTCGTGTCCGATGCGGAATAGCTCGGGTGCGGCAGCGCGCGAGTCGTTGGCGCCGAGGATGTAGCTCCCCTTCACCGCCGCCCACGCCGTCATCGTCGCCGTGTCGAACTGCTCCTCTGGCGGCCGCAGCCCACTCGCTTCGGCGCCGACGAGCTTCCGGAGATCCAGTTGCGTCAGCGCCAGGCGGGCGTGTTGCTCGTCGCGCGTCAGTCCGCCGAGCAGACGGTGCGTCGCGCCGTGCGTCCCGATCTCGCCCGACTGGGCGAGCCTCCGAGACAGGCGCACGTAGTGCTGCGCGAGCCCCGTCGTGAGAAAGTACGTGGAGCGTACGCCGGCCGCGCGTAGCGAGTCGGCCGCGTGCCGCGCGTTGTCGAATCCGCTCTCCACGTCCTGCGCGAGCGACGCGGCCGCACGCCTGCCGAGCGGCCACGGCTCGACCGCGGACAGCGGCTGCCCCGCGGCCCACGCGACCGAGTTGCGCACAAGAAGACGCGCGATCGCGCGATCCCACGGTCGATTCACCACGTCGGCGAGCTCGAAGCCCCAATAGACGACTCGGCGGCCGCCAGCCGACGTGTGCGTCACCGCTCCGTCGAGCAGCGGCTCGTCGCGCGCGGGCCGCGGTTGAAGCGAGTGGTCGGAGTAAAAGGCATCGCGCGTCGGATGTCGCAGCGCGACCTGTCGGCCGGGATTCAGATCGAGTCGCGCACCAGGTGGAATGTCCGACGTGAGCGGGCTCGTGGACGGGAACGTCACGTACGTCATGTCGCGCGACTCTAACGCTTCGGCGCGCGCGGCTCCCGTCTGCCCGATGATCAGCCCGTAGCCGAGCGGCCTGCATCCGGCGTCGTACGTCCCCGCCGCGCTCGTGAGAATGACACCCGCGCCGCGTGACGCCGCGGCCTCGATCGTCTCGCGAGTGGCGACAGTGAGGCACGGCGACGACGGGACGACGAACACGTTCGCATTTCGCTGAGCGCGAGCAGCGGTGGACGAGGACACTTGCACCGTTGCACCCACGGCCTCGAGAACGCTACGCCACACGGCGACGATGGAGTCGAGGGCGACCGGCGAGTTGTAGAACGAGATCGCCGCCTCGTCGCGGACAACCACCACCGACACTGGCGCAGGCAGCTGCGGCGACGCCAGCAACGAAGGCAATCGTTGAACGACTACAGAACCGGAGAAGCGCTTGGGTTGCGGACGAGCGACGGCGTCGTCGCGCCGCAGGGTGAGCATCGCAGAGATCAACAGGACGGCTATTGCAGGCGCCCCAAACGCTACCGCCTCCGGCGCGATGCGCTTCACGGCGAATCGTCCGCAGTAATGCGCTCGAAGTACGGTGAGGCCTCGCTCGACGGCGGCAACTCGGCACGCGGTCGTCGGGTCTCACGCAGCTTGTACGCCGCGTAGCTGCCTACCGCCATCACGATCGTGACGAGAAACGAGACGAGAATGATCGTCGATAATAATCCGTCGATACGCATTCAAATCCTCCCAACGCGCTCGAGTTTCCCCCACGTCATGCGCACGCGCGCCACTTCTTCCACCGTGGCGAACAGCTTGGCGACGTCGATCATGGTGATGAACATGAACCGATACAGCACCGCATACGGCACGAGTCGCAGGTCTTCGCCTTCGATGCCCACGGCATAGAGTGCCGCCGCGACGTCGAGCATGGTCACCAGCACCCACCAGTAGAAAACGCCCGAGGCATTGGCGGCGGACAGCGCCACGAGCGAGAACAGCAGATTGCCCAGCACGTTCATCGCCGGCCAGAGCACCGACTCGAAGAGCATGGCCAAGAGCGACACCCAGATGAGTCCTCCGTGCCGCGGCGAGGCGAGCAACGCGCCCCGCTTGCGCAGGGCCTGCAGGATGCCGCGCGTCCAGCGATAGCGCTGCTTCACCAGGTCAACGAATACCTCCGGCGCCTCCGTGTACGCGATGGCGCGTTCCTCGTATGCGATGTGCCAACCGCTCGCGAGAATCTTGAGCGTGAGATCGGCGTCCTCGGCGAAGGTGTCGGTGTCGTATCCGCCGACGCGCCGCAGCACGTCGCGGCGAAAGACCCCGATGGGGCCGGGGATGATGTTCACGACGCGCAGGAAGCCTTGGGCGCGGCGCGCCATGTTGAGCCCCTCGAGGTACTCGAGCGCTTGGAGCCGCGTCCATACGCCGTCGCGGTTCACGACTTTCACGTTTCCGGCCACCGCGCCCACGCGAGGGTCGACGAAATGCCGCATCGCGGCCCGCAGCGTGTCTGGAGCGAGGCGCGAGTCGCCGTCCATGCAGAGGATGAACTCATGTCGCGCCAGCGAGATGCCGGCGTTGAGCGCGCTCGCTTTCCCACCGTTGGCCTTCGAGACGACCCGAAGGGTGGTGTCAGCGTAACGGCCGGCGAGCGACGTCGCACGCTCCAACGTCCGATCGGTGGATCCATCGTCCACCACGATGATCTCCAGCGACGGATAGCGAAGCGCGAGAAGACTCCGAAGCGCCGACAGAATCACCGTCGCTTCGTTGTACACGGGAACGATGATCGTCACCGGCGGCTCGGGCGTCCGATCGTTCGCGCTCGCCCGGTTCTCCATGTGATGGAGAAACCCGAGCCAGAGCAGCAGCACGTAACGAACGATGAGCAGTATGAGAAAAATCAGAACGAACGCGATGGCGATCGGGAGCGCGGGGCTATCGCGATCGGTGAGACCGGCAGGGTCGAGGAGACCGGTCACGCCGGCGCCGGCGATGAGAGCGGCCGACGCAATCAGCGCCGCGGCGTGCGCGGCGCGCATCCGCGTGGGAGGGTTCACGGCGTGAGCCGCGCGCCGAGACTCAGCCCAACGCGCTGATAGTCGCCCGCTCGGCCGCGTCCATAAGTCAGCGCTGCTCCGCCCTCCCATCGTTCATCGCGCCAACCGATCGTGCCGTCCGCTCCGAACTGAAACGCCGAGTGTGTGACTGGCGCGGGGTTGCGCTGGGTGCGACGCGACGATCGCGACGACGGTGTCGGGAGCAGCAGCTCTGTGCTCTTGGCGACGCCGGGAAGCGCGCGAAGGGCCGCCGAGAGACCGCGGAAGCGCCGAACGCCGATCTCGAGACCAGCCCCGTGCGCCATGTAATTCAGCGGATCCCAATACTGCGCGCTGCGTTCGGCGAAGCGGATGCTCGTGCCCTGGTAGATCGCCGAGACGCCCGGCGCCAGCGGGAATCGGAAAAATGCCTGTAGCGTGACGCGAGTATTGCCGTCGCTCAACCGAGAACGCTGCGACGTCGCGGCGAAGTCCGCGGGGCCCGCGGGACCGCCAAGCGTCGCGGTCACATCCTGTTCGGTGAGCGGTTCGCCGAGACCGTCGGTGGGACTCACGGCAGTCGTGGTGAGCAGCGACGGATACGCAGGTCCGGTTGCGGCCTCGAGCGAAAGCTCCCAGGCGTTGAGCCATGCGGCCGCGGTCCCCGAGGCAATAGGAACGACGCCCGACTCCACATGAAGTCCGCCCCCCGTGGCGCCCACACGTCCGAGGAAGGAGCCGTACGCGATTTCTTGCGCCAGCGACGCTGTCGCACCAACCGCCTGCAGATCGATGATGCGCGCGGCCGATCGTTCCCCCAGGTACTGATGGAGGACGGTGACGCCGGCGCTGGCCGCATCGGTCAGGGCAAGGGTGCGCCGAAGAGTAGTCGCTGTGTAGCGCACGCCGAGGTTGTCGCCCGCGCCTTCCACGCTCATCCGCCAACCGGGATCGTCGCCGACGGTCGTCGCAAACGCGGCAACCGGCCGTGCCTCTCGCGCGAGCCGCGCGAGTGAAACCAGAACCGCATTTCTATCGCTCGATGCCCGTGCGCTGATGAGCGCGTTCCGATAGGTGTTGCGCGCAGCTCCAAAGTTTCCGCGCTCGCGATAGAGATCGCCGAGCAGAAGTGACGCTGGCACCGTCAGTTCGAGCGCGAGCGAACTCTGAAGATCCGACTCGGCGCCGGTTTGATCTGCCATGTCGATTCGCACACGCGCGCGCTCCATGAAGAGCGTCGCGCTCGGTGTTGACGCGAGGAGCGTGTCGTACTGCGCGCGGGCTTCACCGAGCCAGCCGCCCTCCACCAGCACGAAGGCCAACTCGTGCCGCGCCGACGTGTCGGCTGGTGTGATGCGCAAGAGGTCGCGAAGCCGCGAAGCGCCGTTGGAAAGATCACCGCCGATGACGTACGCATGTGCCTGTTCGCGTCGCAGCATTTGCGCACTGGGAAGCTGGCCGATGCCGCCACGCGTCAGGATCGTGTCGAATTGTGCAGCGGCGAGGCGGCCCTGACGTTCATTCGTGTAAGCACGCGCGAGTGCGACACGGTATGGTCCATAGTCCGGCCCCTCCCTGACCCACGCTCGCGCCTCAAAGGACGTCGGGGTCATCGCCTCGCGCACCGATCGCAGCAGCGTCTCGATGGATCCGTCCTGCGGTCTCTGTCGCTGGAGCGTGCGAAGCTCTCGCTCCGCCTCGCGCGGACGATCGCCCCAGGCGAGTGCCCGGGCGAGCCCCAAACGGTAGTTGAAATTCGACGGGTCTCCCGCGAGTAGCGCGCGATACTCGCGCTCCGCCTCTGCATACCGCTTGGACTGCATCAGTACCGATGCGAGCTCGGCGCGTACCGACGTCGAGCCGCGGCCCGAGGTCGACGCCTTGGACTGCAGCGCGTCACGACGCTGCGCGTCGAGTTGGTGTGCGATCGAGACGATTGTGAGGACGGCAACGACAAGCAGGTCCTTCGCGGAGTGTACAAACGGCTTGGACATCGTTACTCCGCTCGTTGCAGTGCAAGGAGCTGACGGTATCTCCGGACCGCGGCGTCGTTTTGCCCCGACTCGGCGAGCAGCCGGGCGAGCGAGAGCAGCAGCTCGCCATCGCGGGGATGTCCGCCGACCCAGCCTTCGAGCTCGGCGATGGCGCGGGCGCGCTGTCCCGATCGCACGTGGGCAAAGACGCGATCTTGCACCGAGTCGCGCGCTGAGCGGCGGCCGTCACCGCGCGCGCGCAGCTGGGCCAGCGTGTACTGGCGTGCGTACGTCTGCCGCCAGGCACTGTCGGCTTTGGCGAAGCGCGCGTAGTCGGCGGCGGTAGGCACGGCCGGCGTCGCCACCTCTGGGCTCGGAAGCGTGTCGGCCGTTGGCGCGGCGAGCGAGTCGACGGGTGCCACCGTCACTCCGGAAACGCTGATATGGTCGAAGGTGAGCAAAGCTCCTGTCGTCAAACAGACGGCGCTCAACACGAGGTACAGTGCGTAGCGCATCTATTGCACTCTCAGCGTCAACCGGTCTGGACGAAGGGCGTGCTCGGCGACGATCCCGACGCCCTGGCGAATCACGAACGATCTCGTGGCCGCCGACGGCGCCGGATAGCGAATGCTCAACAACTCGGCGCGCCTCACTTCTCCCTCGTCGTGTGCGAGCCGGATCACGGCGGCGGCGCTTTCGACGAGCGGTTCCAGACTGCGATCGTATCCGGCGGCGAGATCCTCCGGGAATGTCAGTAACGACGTGACGGCGAATCGCTCGAACATCTCGGCGAGCGCAGCGACGACCGGAGTGAGCGGAGGTGGTGCCGTAACGAGCGGAGAGAAGGTGTCGATGATGATTCGCGAGGGCCGGTTCGGAGCGATGGTTCGCTCGAGATCGGCGCTGACCTGTTCCGGCGCTACGGCATGCGCAGTGCGCCGCGCGAAATCCGATCGATAGCGAAGGAGAAGGAGTCTGCCGTCGCGTAGCGGTGTCTCGAGATCGATGCCGAGATACGCGGCATGGCTCTTCACATGTTCGGCGCTCGCGTGCACGACCATCGCCACGGATTCGCCCAAGCGAAGACCGGCGTCGGCGAAGTGCAATGCGATCGTACTCTTTCCGCACCCCGGGCCACCGGTGAGCACATGCGTCCCACCGTCTCGCACACCGGCGAGCCAATCGTCGAGCAGCGCGACCCCGCTGCTTATGATGCCGCGAATAGGGGGAACTCCATTCTACTCGAGCTGCCGTCGAAGCCTGCGGCACGATGGTTGAGGCGAATGCGCAACGCCGCGCTCCCCCGTCCCTCAATTCATGTGCCGCACGATGCGTAACTTGATTTGCGTTCTCCTGCTTCTCAACCTCGGCGCCGCATCTCGCAACGGTCTGCGGCCGAGGCCGGAGCTCTGGGCATTTACCGGTCCGTGGGATCCGCGGAGCTTTGCGAGTCTTCGCGCCAACGCCGCGCGTCTCGATGTCGCCGTCACGGGCTGGATCGCACTCGACAGTAGCAGCGCGAAGCCGATCCTGCCGCCGCTCCACCCGGACACGACGCGTCTCCCAACCTCCGTGCGACGCATGGCGATCGTGACGTCGTGGCACGGGGACCGAAGCCATCCCACATCCGTGCGATCGCTCGCCGGCGACGATGCGCGACTGGCTCAGGCTGCCGGCGCGATCGCTGCGCATGCGGCAGAGCAGCGATACGGCGGACTCGTGCTCGACTTCGAGAGTCTCGAGCGTGGTGATCTCGCCGCGCTGCTACGTGTGATCAAGGCCATCGCCGACTCGGCGCGCGCGCACGACGTCAAGTCGATCTCGGTTGCGATTCCCGCAGCGGATACGGCCGCGTATCCAGCGCAACCGATCGTGGCCGTTGCTGATTTCGTGATGCCGATGCTCTACGATCAGCATTGGTCGACATCGGACGCCGGAGCCATCTCGGAACCGGAATGGGTTCGATCGATGCTTGCGATGCGGATCGCCGAGGTCGGTGCATCGAAGATCGTCGCCGCGCTCCCTACCTATGGATATCGGTGGCCGGTGAAAGGTGAGACGCCGGCGCAGAACTTGAGCTTCGCGGAGGCTCAACAGGCGGCGCAGCAGGCGGGCGTTTCGCTTGCGCGCGATTCACGCACGCAAACCCTGCGCGCCGTGAAGGCGGGGGAGTGGGAGATCTGGATCACCGACGCGGAGTTGTTGGCGACGCTTGCTCGGCAAGCGACTGACGCCGGGGTGCGTCGGGTCGCGCTTTGGCGAATCGGTCAGGAAGATCCCGCGAGCTGGCGGGCGCTGCGGCGGTAGTTCTAAAATGAAAAAGGCGGAGCGAGAGCTCCGCCTTCTTCAACAGTCGAACGATCGCGGTTCTACTCGCCGCCGATCCGCATGCGTTCAACGCGCTTCGATTTCGCCGGCACGTTGTAGACGCGGAGCGTGACAATGTCGCCGCTTTTCGCCTTGGCCAGTGCGGTGCGGAGTTGCTCCGGCGTCTCCACCGAAGTCCCTTCCACCGCCATGATGATGTCCGGGCCGCCAGCATCCGGCGTGGCGAGATGGCTCGCCGCCGCGCTGCCGTCCTGCGTCCCGGTCACGATCACGCCCTTCACGTCCGCGGGCAGCTTGAGCTC
>DATCGG010000040.1:0-4598 GCA_036509075.1 Gemmatimonadaceae bacterium | reverse complement strand
GCGGCTCGCTGCAGCGCTTCGATGATCGACGGTGGGGTCGGCCGGTCGGGGCTTCCGATACCGAGGTCGTCGAACGTCACGCCGCGTTGCCGAGCGTCGGCCTTGAGCCGGTCGAGCTCCGCGAAGACGTAAGGCGGCAGCGAGTCGAGCGCTTTGCTCAGACGGGCAATCTCGAGAGGCGTCGAGGTCATGATGAAAGAAAGTTAAGCCACTACGGTGAACCGCGTTCGGCGTACGACGACGCACCGTGACGGTCGTTGCGAGCCCCGGAACCTGCTCGTCACCCTCGTACCGTCCGAAGTACGACGTCTCGAGGTCACCGAAAATGTCATCCCGTTCAATTCCGCCCTGCGATCACGAGCTGCGCCCTGGAACGGCCGTGTGTCTCCGGTGTCAGCATGCCGAGCGCGCCGCCCGGCGCGCTCGCCAACGGCAGATAATGGCGCGCGGTACCGCCGTCGCCATGGTGCTCGGGGTGATCGCCGCGATCGGAATGGCTGGCGCCTCGGTGATCAGGAATCGGGCGTGGACCGAAGGTACGGAGACGCTGGTGCGCAGCGCGGAGCCGCAGGCCGATTCAGCGACCGATGCCACGGTGTCGCCCACGACGGACCCTACGCCGACAGTGGAGGTTCCCCAGCGGACTGCCGGAAGCTCGGCTGCGCCGGCGGCGATGGCGGTAAGCAGGCCAGCTGCAGCCGGGATGAAAGTCGCGCCGGTCGTGCCTGTGGGTGGCACGGCACTCCGTGACTCGATGGTCGCCGATCGTGCTGGCGACACCGTGCGTGTGCGGTTCGACCTGGAGCTGTCTCGGACCCGCCGTCCGGAGAAGTTCGAGGCGATCGTCCGATCGACGCTGCCGCAGGTGTACGGCGCCGCGGTAGACTCGGCGCTTCGGGCGTTGCCGGAGGGTGCGGTGGCGCGGGCTGGCGATCTCGTTACGACGCTGCCGGAGCAGGGCTTCCACATCCCACTGCCGGGCGGGCGGATGATCGCGGTGTGGCCGGAGACGCGTCCGGGCCGGGATGGTCCGCTGGTGGTCGCCTATCGCGCGGTCGCCTCGCCCTGATCGCGCTCGCTGCCTAACGGCGCTGTCGCGACTCGCGGCGCGCTGACTGGTTCGACCGCTCGCGAATCAGGTCGAGGACGGCGACCTCGTCGCGGCGAAGGCCCGGAGGGCGAGCGGCGTCGCGTGGGACGCTCCGCTCATCGCCCGTCGCTGGGGCGATCGTGACGCCGTCGCGATATGCGTCGATGACCGCCGGGTGAACGTAGTACTTCCGGCAAACGGCGCGCGTATTCCCGAGGCGCTTCGCGACCTGGTCGATCGCCCGGACCACGTTCGCGTTCGCTTCCTTCTCCGTGGCGACGCCGCCGAGATCGCGCAGCGCCTGCGCGGCGAGGATCGTTCCGGCCCAGGTTCGAAAGTCCTTGGCGGTGATCTGCCGGTCCGCGATCTCGCGGATGTACTGGTTGATGTCGCCGGCGTCGACGCTCTGGCGACGACCGTCGTCATCGAGGTATTGGAACAGCTCCTGGCCCGGGAGCTCCTGGCAGTGCTGGACGATGCGGGCAATGCGACGGTCCGTGACCGCCACGGAGTGAGGGACGCCGCTCTTCCCGCGGAACTCGAACCGAAGCTTTGCGCCGGACACGGCGACGTGGCGCCGGCGAAGCGTCGTCAGTCCGTAGGACCCGTTGTCGCGCGCATACTCGTCGCTGCCGACGCGAATGAGCGTCTTCTCGAGCAGCCACACCACGGTGGCGAGCACCTTCTCCCGCGACAGGTTCGGCTGCGAGATGTCCCGTTCCACGCGACGACGGATGCCGGGCAGCACTTCGCTGAACTCCACCATCCGTCCGAACTTCGTGAGGTCGCGAACCTCTCGATACCGCGTGTGGTAGCGGTACTGCTTGCGACCGCGGGCGTCTCGGGCCGTGACCTGCAGATGGCCGCTCGATGACGGGCAGATCCAGACGTCGGTCCATCGCGGCGGAATCACGAGCCTGCGAATTCGTTCGAGCTCGCCTGCGTCGCGAAGCGGATCGCCGTCAGGACGCACGTACACGAACCCGCGCCCGCGCCGCCGGCGGCGAATGCCGGGACTCGAGTCGGTGACGTACCGAAGGCCGGCAGCCTGCGCCGCCTCTACGTGTTCATCGGCGATGCTCATCGTGCGCTCGCAACTCTCCGTCGCAGCCCAAAATCATCCTCGAGGCGTGTGATGCAGATCACCTCGAGTCGTGCTGGGTTTCGAGTAATTAGACGGCCCACACGGCTAGATGGCACGACGTTCTGTGATGCGCGACGCGCGTTCCGTGACGCGTGGGTCGTGCGTCACGGATTTCGGCGTTAGGCGGCGTCGATCACGCTCTGCCTTTGCGTCGGCGATCGGGACGGCGCTGGCCGCCGGCGCTCGCGTGTCGCGCTGCTACCGCTCCCTCGACGTCCGCGGGATCCAGGCCGATCTCGAGCTCGCCGACGATGAGCTGCACGATGTACCGCGCCTCGAGGCTGCTCAGACGCGCGAGCATGTCAGCCACGAGGCGTCGCTGCACGTCAGGGTCGGTCGCCGCGACAAGGTTGTCGGCCCACCTGGCAACCCCACTCATCGCGATCCCGCTCGGCAGGCGGCCCGCGAAGACTTCCGCGGCCACTGACCCGACGTCCCCCAGCGTCGCGCACCGGCGACGGAGGTCGCTCGAGCCGACCCGCACGAGTCCCTGTATCGCGTCGACAACGATCTCCCACTCTATCCGGCGAGTCCCCGAACCGGTCGTCGGAAAAACCTCGCCGACGAAGAGTCTCGCCGCAGGGGCCACGCTCTCCTCGGCAACCGCGATGAAGTACGCGTCCACGATGGCGCGCTTCTCGGGACGGGTCGTGGCTCCCCGAATGGCGTCCGCCGTCCCGCACCAGTGAAAAAGCGAATCGCGCGACCGAACCGCGCCTTGCTCCGCCCCCGCCGACTCGGCGCCTTTGGCGCCCGGGACGACTTGATGGGCAACTGACTTGGTGCTCATGATCACGCGTCAGGCAGACCCCATGCCGGGCCGATTCCGGCACTGGGTGCCGAGAGTGGTATGCCACCGGGTTGGAGACCGTTAACGGCCCGTTGTGCCTTGAAAGAGTTGGCGTTACCTTGTCCGCCAACGACGCACGTACCTCGCGAGAGGTGCGTCGATGTTCCGAAAATCCCGGGACCCTCACCGGTCCTCAAGTCCGCGTCGTGAGCGACCATTCCGGTCGCTCGGAACAGAGCCCATCGTGAGGGCAGAGTTCACGAGCCACATCTGTGATCGGTACGTTCGCTAGTCGCGCGCCCCGAACACAGCCACATTCAGGGAGCACGAGGATGCGTACGACCGGAACCGTCAAGTGGTTCAACGACAGCAAGGGGTTTGGCTTCATCACGCGCGATGACGGGCAGAAGGACTGCTTCGTTCATCACTCGGCGATCGAAGGAAAGGGGTTCAAGACGCTGGCCGAAGGCGAGCGTGTTGAGTTCGACGTCGTGCAGGGCGCCAAGGGTCCTGCCGCCGAGAACGTGAAGAAGGTCGGCCGCTAAAGCCGTCCGAAACCACGGGTTCAGACGTAGCCGGGCCGAGCACTCGGTCCGGCTACGTCGTTTTACGGGAGATGCGCCACGAGCGTCTTCACCAGCACCACGAACGACAACTCAACACAAGGAGGTAGGCACTTTGATCGAGATCCAGCTCAGCGATGATGATCGCCTCGACTGGGCGCTCAAGAGCTTCAAGAAGAAGGTGCAGAAGGCCGGCATTCTCGCGGA
This sequence comes from Gemmatimonadaceae bacterium, assembly GCA_036509075.1. GTDB lineage: Bacteria > Gemmatimonadota > Gemmatimonadetes > Gemmatimonadales > Gemmatimonadaceae > JAJKIV01. The sequence goes on along the minus strand of DATCGG010000040.1, from coordinate 804 downwards.
CCTGCGCCGCAAGCGCCACTACACCAAGCCGAGCGAGGCCCGCCAGTTGAAGGCCGCGGCCGCTCGCCGACGCCGCCGCGCGGCGGCGCGCCGGAGCTAACACCGGCCCCCACGTTTTCGACGGGCTAGGCCGGCCGGCCGCCACGCCGACCGCGGTCGACGGCGGCTCGTCGGAACACGAAAGCGGGGTCGGGTCCACTGAGACCCGGCCCCGCTTCGCATTCTCCCCTCCTCGTTAGGCCTGCCTGCTCCGATCAGAAGTTGGGGTTGTTGTCCTGCGCCTTGCGTTCCTGGTTTCCGACCGTTCCCGTGACCACGACGTCGCTGAGCGTGGTGACCGACGGGTTCATCCGAAAGTCGGCCGTCACCGTCTGCCCGGCGGTCATCTGGACCGTGTCCGCCACGGCCGCATAGCCCAGGCGATAGACGCCAACGATGACCCGTCCGACCGGGACGTTCGGAACGCGATACTCACCTCGAGCGTTGGTCAACGCACCGAGGGTCGTGCCGGGAATGGCGATTCGCGCATCCTGCAGCGGAAGTCGCGTCAGGCGGTCTGTGACCACCCCCGCGACCGTGCCGCTCGCGGCGGCACCGCCCTGCGCGAACAGACTGGACGGCATGGTTGGCCCACCAATCGCAAGCGCGAACGCCGCGATCCGAGTGGGACCGCGGAGAACACCGAGTCTCATTCTGACCTCCTTCGGTTTTTGGGAGAAGCCAGACTGCCAGAGCATCCGCGGCGGGTATCACCGCAGAATGGGGGGGACATCGTACCTCGTTACACCGCTCCGTCAAGGCGTT
>DATCGG010000039.1:0-9763 GCA_036509075.1 Gemmatimonadaceae bacterium | reverse complement strand
CGACGCGCCGCCTCCCGGTTCCCTCTATTCCCGATTCCCTATTCCCTATTCCCGAGTCCTCGGTCCGCCTCCAGCCACTCCCGCGGATTCCAGTTGACCGGCATCGCGCCAACCCGCTCGAACTTGATGCGCGGGTCGTCGGACTGAACGAGCGTGAGCAACCGCCGCCCCGTCAGCAGCAGCCGGCGCGACGTCGTCTCGAGCGCGTCCAGCACTGACCAGGCGAGATGCGGCTCGGCCTTCGCGAAGCGATCGTACCGCTTCACCTGAACGGCTACCGCGCCGCCCGCGGGAATCTCCAGCTCCGCAAGCGCGTCCACGAGCGACGCCAGGTTGTTCGTGTAGTGGCTCGGGAACGCGAATACCCGCTTCACACCCTCGTGAAACGTGTGCGCGTCCTTCCAGGCGTATGCGTCGAGCTCTCGCAGCTGGTAGCCCTCGCGCACCAGCCAGGCCGTGTGCTCGGTCAGGATCTGGTGCTTGTGATAGAGCACGACGCCGCCGTTCTGGAACAGCACCCAATCGAGTCGCTCGCGATCGGCCGCGAGATCGCCGAACGCGGCTGGCGTCGCCACACCGCTGGCGGAACCGCCAGCGGACGCTTTGCGAAAGGCGCGGAGGATCATGCCGCGCGGAGCCCGGCCAAACGCTTCTCGACCAGCTCGATCAGCTCACCCATGGACTCGGCGTCGAACACCAGGCGTGCACCAGCCGCCTGGTAAATCTCCGGAAGACCCACGGTACCGCCTAACGCGAGCGCCTCGCGATAGTGCTTGACGGCGGTCGCCTGATCCGCCAGGCTGTGACGCCACACCTGCAATGCCCCCATCTGTGCGATCCCGTACTCGATGTAGTAAAACGGGTACTCGAAGATGTGCAGCTGTCGATACCAGCGCGCGACGCGCTCCTGCTCGAGCCCCGACCAGTCGATGCCGTGCTCGAATCGGCTTCGGATGTCGAGCCACGCACGATCCCGTGCTGCCGCGTCGTGACCCTCGCCACTCGTGTAGATCCAGCTCTGGAACGCGTCGACGCTCGCGATGTGCGGGAGGCTGAAGAGAATGTCCTCGAGGTGCTCGATCTGCGCCGATCGCGCCTCGTCGGCCGTGTAGTAGCCGTCGGGCTTCTGCATGTATGGCGACGCGAGGAGCTCCATGCTCATCGACGCGAGCTCCGCCGCTTCGTGTCCCGGAGAGCGCTGCCAGATGAGCGGCTGCTTGTGTGCCGCGAAGTCGTGGAACGAATGCCCCGCCTCGTGCACGAGCGTGTTCACGTCGTCGGCGACGCCAACGGCGTTCATGAAGATGAACGGCTTGCCCCGGAAGCTGAGCTTCGTGCAATACCCGCCAGGAGCTTTCCCCTTCCGGCTCTCCAGATCGAGCAGCCCATCCGCCGCCATCAGCGCGAACTCGCTGCCGAGCGTCGGGTCGACCCGGCGGAAGATCGACTTCGCTCGGTCGACGAACGCGCCAACGTCGTCGAACGGCTTGAGCGACTCGACGCGCTCGAGCTCCACCCCCAGGTCCCACGGTCTCACGCGATCGAGCCCAAGTCGCTCGCGGCGGTACTCGAGCTGGCGCGCCACGGCGGGAACGACCGTCTTCTCCACCGCGTCGTGGAAGCGGTCGCAGTCCGCGGGCGTGTAGTCGAAGCGGTGCTTGGACTTGAACGCGTACTCCTGATAGTTCGGGAAGCCGGCGTTGCCCGCCACCTTCGTCCGCGCGATGAACATCTTGTCGAACAGAGCCGCGAGCTCGTCGCGGCGCGCGAGATATGCTTCGTTGCCAAGTCGCCACGCGCGCTCCCGGATCTGGCGATCGCGTTCCTTGAGGTACGGCTGCAGTTGCGGGATCGTCTTGGTCTCACCCTCCCACTGTGCCGTCAGCCCACCCACGATCTTCTGGTACTGCGCGGAGAGCTCCTCGAGCTCGGCGAACAGGGCAACGTTTTCTTCGCGGAAGATCTCGGCGTCGGTGCGGAACCGCTGGACGGTCGTCTCGAGGCCGGGTCGGGTGTAGTCGAGGTCCAGTAATCGCTTCGACAGGCGAACGCCCTGCTCGTGCGCCTGCGGGAAAATCTCGGTCGAGAAGCGGAGATGCGCTTTCTCCTTCTCCGCGTCGGCGGTGTCGCCGGTATAGGCGATCATTGCCATCGTCCCTGCTTCGTCGATCAACTCCTCGAGCTGCGACCAGCTCTTGAGCCAGCCCTCCACGTTGTCTCGCGTCAGCGACGCCGTGGCCAGCTCTTCGTAGTAGGGGGCGATGTCGGACCAGCCGGCGTCGGCGAACGCAGCGGGGGAAGCAGGAAGCGTGATGGTTTGCACAGCAGCAGTGTGTCGTCGTTGAGGGACCGGAAAATTGACCGTTTGTGCGACCGCAAACCAGCCCACTCCCTCGTACGGAAGGCTCGTCCCGGCGAGGCCGGGCTTTATCCCAGGAGGCTTGCGTTCGAGGGGTCGGAGTGGTTGAAAGGTTCAACCACTTCGACCGAGCGGCTCATGCGGCTCTCGAGCATTCTCGCATTCGCGGCCCTTGCGGTCGTAGGCGTCCGCGCGCCTAACCAGGTTCGACCCGATGGCCAGACGCAGCATCGCTCGCGGCCCCAATGGGGCGCGCTGGAGCCCGGACGATACGGGGTCGGGTTCCGGCGCGTCGCCGAATATGACCATTCCCGGCGCGTCACGCCCGAAGTCGACTTCGAGGGTCGCCGCAATGCGGGCCCCCACGCAATGTCGCTGCCCGTGGCCGTGTGGTATCCGATAGCCCCGACGCCATCCGAGCGGCCGATGGAGTACGGCATGTTCGCGGGGCTGGGCATCAAGCGGACAAGCCTAACGCCCGTCACGCCGGAGGACCGAGTCGCGGCCATCGACGGGATGCGCGCATTCGCTGGATTCGCTTTCGGTCGTCAGATCCCGGCGTCCGTCATGCGAGCGGTCGATACGACTGCCACGGCGGCCGTTCGCGACGCGGCTCCGGCCGCGGGACAGTTCCCCGTCGTGCTCGCGGCGACCGACGGATCGATCGCCGCCGCGACGGTTCTGTTCGAGTACCTGGCCAGTCACGGCGTCGCGGTCATCGCCGTACCGTCGCGACTGGAGTACGCATCGCTGCAGGTATCGCGGCCGAACGTCGTAGTCGAAGCCCGCGTGCGGGATCTCGAGTACCTGCTCGATCATGCACGGCGGTACGCGTTCGTCGACACGTCCCGCATCGCCGCGCTTGGCGTGAACTTCGATGGGATGGCGGCGCTCGCATTCCAGATGAAGAACATGGCGGCGCGAGCGATCGTGAGCCTCGACGGATGGGAGGGCAAGGAGAACAGCATGCGCACCGTGACGAGCGGGCTGCACTACGATCCGCGACGATTGCGGGTCCCGTATCTCGTCGTGCTGCAGGATGAGCAACCCACACCGCCGGGGCTGCGACTCGATCGCACCGTCTTCGATGCAATGCGGTACTCGGAACGCCAGTGGCTCGTGCTGCGATCGATGTCACATGCGTACCTCATCGGGAATCCGCTCGTTTACCCTGACGTACCAAGCGACAAGCGCCGCTCGTACGAGTTGCTTGTGCGCGGTATTCACGAGTTTCTCGCGTCGGCGTTGGGCGATTCGGCGGGGTCCGGTCTGGCGACGCCCTTCGTCGCCGACCACCCCCGGAACGACGCAGCGCCCGACGTCGTGAAGGATCTCGTGCATGCGAACGCGCAGCCCGCCGTGCCTGACGACGCAGAGCTCGAGCGACTGATCATGGTCGATCGCGCGGCCGACAAGGTGGCGTCGATCCTTCGTCACGGTCGGCGTACGGATTCGACGTTCACCCTGTTCTCCCAGCAGACGATGGGCCTCTATGCGTTCCGCTTCGCTCGTCAGAACGACCTTTCCTACTCGATTCGATTACGGGAGCTCAACGCCGAGGCGTTTCCGCGATCGTGGAGTGCAGCGGATGCGCTGGGAGATGGGTACACGGACGCCGCCGACACCACTCGTGCGCTGGCGGCATTCACCCGGGCACTGGGCCTGTTGACCCTTGGCTCACCCAGCGACTCGTCGTCGTTAGGCGACCTCGCGAGCGCTCGTCAGGCGATCGAGCGGAAGATTGGGAAGCTCAGGTCGCGATCGTCGTCCCCAGGGCCCGGTCGACCAGCTCCATGAACTCACGCGGCTTCACCGGCAGCACGAAGCACATAGCGCCGTAGAGACTGGCGATATCGCGCGCTTCGCGCTCGGTGTGCGACGCGGAGAACATGAGCAGCCGAGCGCCCTCGAGCCGCGCCGCAGCGGCGATCTCGGCGCATGTCGAGATGCCAAGCGCGCAATCGAACAGCACGAGCTCGGCGGCGGCCCGCCGAACGGCTGAGTCGATTCCTTCGTTGTCCGATCGGAACGCAACGCGGCGCCCGGACAGCTCGATCAGAGCACCAAGCAACGCCGCGATGACGCGATCCTTGGCGACGACCAAAACGGACTGCGACATAACAACTTTGCCTCGACGGGTCCTCGTGCGGCCCTGTGAGGCAAGTCACAGACCATTTGTCGGGAATCGCGCATAGGGAATCGGGAATAGTAGAACCCCCGGGATGTCACTCGCTGCACCGCGAGGCATCCCGGGGGTTTTTGATTCCCGATTCCCGATTCCCGACAAAGAGCAGGCTACTGAGGACCGACGGGACTTCGCTCACCGCGCCGCGCGCATTCACCGCCATGCGGTTGGCACGATACGTCACCCGCATCTCACCGCCGGCCCCCCGCGATCATCGGCCCTCGTCGGGCATTGGATTCCTGCGGCGTCGGCGCGTTCTCGTTGAACTACGGTCCTCAGACGGCACGCGGCAAAGGCCCATACATGCCGGATCCCTGCTATCGCGCGCCGTCCCCACGCCGCGCGACCTCCACCATTCCACCGTACGATACCCCGTTAAGCGATATCTGTGCCGCCGTGGTTGCAGACGATGGAGCCTGGGCCGCCGCGATTCGCGGTCTCATTGGGAGCGCGTAATGAAGCTCGGCCCTAACGCGCGCACGAGATGCCGAACCGGACCAGTCCCTTCACCATTGCGTCCTGCAACGGCGGGTGCGAATCGCGGGAGTCATCGAATATCGGGATCACGTTATTGCAGCGTGGTTCCGTTGTCGGGCGAGCCCTGCGAACCGTCGCGACGCCGCAACGAATCATTTCCCTTTGGTTGCCTCGTGTGACGCCACGCACACGTTGCCTGAACATGGGCTGCGTCATCCTTGGAATGAGTGGCTCAGAGGTTGTTTTTAATCCCAACATTTCGAGCGAGCGTCGTCATGTCTCGATATCGTATCTCACTGGCCGCCGCAGCGGTGGCCGCGGCCTGTCTGTTGTGCCCCGAGCGTGCCGCCCTGGCCCAGGGGAAAGGTCATGGCAATCACGACGGCCGCGGCGAGCACGTGCCGCCCGGCCAGGCGAAGAAGAAGGTCGTGACCGCCGATCAGGCGATCGTCACCACACGCGAGGTCCTCGTGTCGCACGGCTTCGAGATCGTGCGCGTGGAACGGCTCCAGACGACCCGCGTCATCTACTACCGTCGCGGCAACATGGGTCGCGGCAAGGGGAAGGGCCCGATCGAGCGAATCGTGATCCGGCCGGAACCCGACCGAGTGGTGTTCGTCTCGCCGCCGCCGCGCGGACTCATGGTTGACATCAACGTCCGACTCGGGATGTAAGTCGATCCAACCGGATCAAAGGGGTCAGAGTCGTTTGAATTCGGGAATGCTGAGTAACAGCGATCCGCCATTCAAGCGACTCTGACCCCTTTGAGCTGCGCGCGTTAGGCGCCGGCGGCAGCCGGCGGAAGCGCCCGGCGAGTGATTCTCGGTATGTCCGGCGGGCGCGCGGCATCGAACTCCGCTTCCAGGCGAGACAGGAAGGATCGTCCGGCGCGCGTCACGACCCCCGCCACCGCGCCGAGTACGCCGCTGAGCGTGTAGACCCACTCGTTAGGATCCCGCACCGGCTGATCGCCGAGGGAGCTCAGGATCCGCCGACGCAGGCGGAGCGCGATCGGCGCCGCGAAGACGATCGGGTTGAATCGCGGATCGTAGTGCACGCCTAACCCTTCGATCAATGCCGCCGCGCGGGCGAAGTACACCATCTCGCGCGGCAGCGTCACCGGCCAGTCGTAGAGCGTCCCCATCACCTGATCCGCGAGGAGCATCTCGATCCGCTCCGGTACCGTCGTGCGCGAGTGCGCGAGCTCGAGCAGCGTGCGCACCAGCTCGCGCACCAGTTCGGGATCCGCGTCGGGCTCGATCACGCCAAGCGCATCGAATCCCGCGACCACACCGTCCACATCCTTCCGGATCGACGCGAACACCGTCTGGATCAGATGCCACCGCGTCTCGCGCGGCACTGGAACCACCATGCCGAAGTCGAGGAGGATGATTCGCCCATCTGGTGCGACCAGCAGGTTGCCTGGATGCGGGTCGGCGTGAAAGAGCCCATCCACGAGCATCATCTGGATGTAGAGCTCCATCACCGTGGCGACGATCTCCGCGGAGCGAGCACGCCTCGCGACGGCGCCGCGGGCCACGTCTACGGAATCCGCGCGGTCGATGCGGACACCCGGCATGTACTCCATCACGAGCACGCGCTGCCGCACCAGGTCGCGCTCGATGCGCGGAATCATCACGTGACGATTCCCGGCGAAATTCGCGCGAATGCGCTCCGCGTTGTCGGCTTCCTTGCGGAAGTCCATCTCGTCACCGATCCGGAGCGAGAACTCCTCGACGGCGACGCGCAGTCCACGGACGTGTGGGTTGGTGGCGAACCTGCGCTCGAGCAACGCGAGGATCCACTTCGCCGCGCGCACGTCGGAGGCGATGAGGTGCTCGATGCCCGGCCGCAGGACCTTCACGACGACCTCGCGCCCCTCGTACGCCGCCCGATGGACCTGCCCCAACGATGCAGCCGCGATCGGCACGCGGTCGAACCGCTGGAAGAGCTCCGAGGGTCGCTGCCCGTAGCTCACCGCGATCGTCTGCTCGACCGCCTCGAGTGATACCGGTGGGACCTGATCGGTGAGCGTCGAGAGCGCCTTGACGTACGATTCCGGGAACAGGTCCGCTCGTCCGGCGAAGACCTGCGCGAGCTTCACGAACGTCGGTCCGAGCGTCCCGATCGCGGCAACGAGGTCTCGCGCCCGGCGGCGGTGGAACTCGTCGGTCCGCGGGACAGGACGGCCCGCGATGATCCAGCGCCGCCTGTCACGGAGGAACGACAGGACGAACGGCAGGATGTGCCTGACGATGACGACGACGCGCATGGCGAAAGGTACTCTGTCCGCTAAGCTGTTGAGGGACCGCTGCTTGCTTTGGAGGGTGTGTCCGATGTGTGTCCCGGCTCCCTCGTTTCCGGCTCGTTTTCGATTACCCGCAGTGTCGTCGCTGGATCCGCCTGCTGATACGAGCGCTTCATCGTCGCGAGATCCCGCCAGCCACCCGCGCGCATCAGATCTCCTCGGGCAGATGCTTTCGCTCGCTGGCAAATAGACGACGGTACGCGTGGAACGCGCCGCGATCGACGTGTGGGAGCTCGGCGCGTGCCTCAGCGCGGACCAGCAAATGGCGGGCGAGCACAGTATTGGTCGGGCGATCGGGATGATTCGACTGCGGGAATATCCATACGTCGCCAACCCGAGGATGGGTTCGGAGGTAGCGCTCGAGCGCCGCGCGCGCCTGACGCGAGATCGGCGCAACGTCCTCCTACCCCTGCTTGTCGTTTTCGGCCCGCCATCGCGATCGCCCCGTTGGGCATATGCCTGGCGAGGGCCGGCTCCTGCCCCGTCTCGGCGAGCACGCGGGTCAGCGCGTCGACGCCGGGTCTCTCCCGCTCGTCCCGGTCCAGCGGGCGGCCAACGCTGTGAACGCGGCGGAGCGGCCGCTCGCAGCCACGAACGCTCGGTTCACGGCTCTCGACTGGCTGGTCGTGGTGCTCGGCGGGCTGTGCGTAGCCCTCGCCGTGTTGGGCACATTCGTGCCCGCCTAACGTCCCTGCGGGTAAGCAATCCGTTTGTGAGGTGACGCGCTCGATTGCCTGAGAGTGCAATAGAACGAGCGCGGACTCGGCGTGCGTCACGAGCGGCGTGGCGCCACCTGGGACCACTGCGACCCCTGGATCCGGCGGGTGGTCCGGTGAATTAGTCCTTCAGGTTGAGCTGCCGTCTCATTTCATCCGGTTCCGGCGCGACCGGTAGCTGGCCAAGGTGCGAATCGATTTCCAAGAAGCGTTCAGCGGTTTTCACCATGTCCCGAAGGAGAGTAGAAAATTCCGTATCCGACATCGCTCCGCGAACAGTGGAGAGTCGCTTGGCGAGAGCGACGGTCAACTCGTCTCGCCAGCCGTGTCGTTCGTCAGGCATGTTTGCGTCAGTGACGGTTCGCATTTCGCGCCGGGCAAAACCGGACAGTGTGCTGCACGGATCGAGCCGAAGACGCGCGAACTTGACGGAGCAACTACCCGGCGAGTTCCTGCCGTCGCCGCTCGATCGCTCGGCGTAGGTCGAAGAGTGACGCGCGGTTCCACTGCCGGAACGTCCGCTCCTCGAAATCCGCGAGCTCGTCGGGGCCCATTTTGGCGACGAGATTCACCCAGAGGGCAACCGTTTCCGGAGGTGCTGGTCCGACGCCGGTGTCCTGAGTTGCGTGAGGTGCCGCGGGCGCGACGACCGGTCGCGGTTCCACAGCCTCCGGCTTCACCGGAGTTTCTTCACCCACCGGCTCCGCCTCGGCGAACAACCGGTGCAGCGCGCCGCGTTCGATCCACTCGTCGCCGCCGATCCACCGCGCGAAACGCTCCTCGCCCTCGCGCTCGAAGCGGATGACGAGGCAGAGGTTCGGCCCGTCGATCGACGCGGACACCACCTTGAGCCGCGCGACTTCCGAGACGTACCACACCCGGCTCTGACGGTCGCGGTAGGCGATCGGCGGTGGCGTGGGCGTGCGGGACATGACGGCTAGTATGGCAAAGCGGACGCCGGGACTGCCAGCACGGCACCAACGAACCACGCGCCGCAGGCGATGCCGCGGCCGCGGTGAAGGTGCGTGGCGCGGAGATCGAGGAGAAACAGGGACTGTATTCGGACTTCTATCGGGCGAAACCGCGAACTTTCGGGATGCAGCCCGCCAGGGGCTCGTCGTTAGGGTGAGTGCAACGTGTGTCCGGGGGCTCGGCGAAACCCGGTCGCTTCAGGCGTTCCGGACGGAGCTTCCACCTATGGACGCAGAACGGAATCGGGTCGCTTCGCCGGATGCCTAACGCGCCACGCGTCGCATGGCGAAACTTACTCTCGCTGCTGCGGTTTGGTTTCCGCCACGGTGCGTTGGAACGATGAATTAGGACTCTGACCCCCAACTCATCGTTCCGACGCACCCGGAGTCAGTCGGCATCCTCATCGTCGCGTCCGGCGGCGAGCAGGTCGCGGGACTCTTCGGACGTGTGGCGCTTGAACGCGTCAACCGCGTCGACCGCGTCCTGCTGGATACGCATCGCATCTCGGTCCGACTCGTCGTCGGTCGCCCGACGGTAGATGGGGATTCCGGGCTCGGTCACGTTTTCGTCTCCATGCGTGCGAAGTCCTGTACGGTGCACACGGCCGAGGCGAGGCGCCAGACCCGCGGCGGTGGCCGCGTTGGAACGATGAGTTGGGGGTCAGACTCCGGACTCACCATTCCAACGCCCTGGCGTTGGAATGGTGAGTCCGGAGTCTGACCCCCAACTCATCGTTCCAACGCGGC
>DATCGG010000038.1:0-17208 GCA_036509075.1 Gemmatimonadaceae bacterium | reverse complement strand
TAGCGCATCTCGGGGAGCGACCGAAGGAGCTCACCGATCAGTTGCGCGATGACCGCCGCCGTGATCCCGTGGCCCGGGGCCTCGCCGCATTGGCGATGCGCTCTCTGGAAAAGGATGTGAATGCACGGCCGGCCAATGGCGCTGCGGTGCTCGCGGCACTGCATGCGATCGGAGTATCCGCGCCGGCCACCGGCACGCCGCGCCTCGTGATCGCCGCGGGCGCTGCCGCGATGCTGCTCGCCGCGGCGATCGGCGGCGTACTCTGGTGGAGTCAGGGAAACGCACGCGCTGCCGCGCTCGTGCCGAGGATTCAGGCGTTGGCGGCACAGGGCAAATATTCCGCGGCGTACCTACTGGCGAAACAGGCGCGACGCCACCTCGCCGAGGACTCGATCTTCAAGTCCGTCTTCGCTGATGTCACCAACGAGATCTCCGTGACGTCGGAGCCGCCTGGCGCTCGCGTGTACATTGCGATGTTCGGCGACTCCACCGTGGCCGACTCCAGCGATGGCACACTGATCGGCACGACGCCCGTTAGGCAGTACATCACGGCCCGCGGCGACTATCGCGTCGTGGTGAAAGCGCCGGGCTACGATCCGGCGCGGCGAATCGCGTCGCGGTTTCTCTCACCGAGCGAAGGCTTGAGCCCGGCCGCCCGGTCCATCGCGCTGGACGTTCGGCTGACGCGCACCGGTTCGGTTCCCGAAGGAATGGTTGCGATCCCGGGAGGACGGTATCAGATCGTGGGTCACGACATTGGCCGGGGCTTGGTCGCCGACCTCGCACCGTTCGCGCTCGACCGGTTCGAGGTGTCCAACGACCGATTCGTCGAGTTCGTGCGAGCGGGTGGCTACCGGAACGCCGCGCTGTGGTCGGGCAGCGGCGAGAACGTCGCGCCGACGCGCTTCGTCGACAAAACCGGGCTTCCAGCACCGCGTGACTGGGTGAACGCCACGCCACCGGCGGGCCGCGGCCATCATCCGGTGACCGGCGTGTCGTGGCCCGAAGCCGCCGCGTACTGTGCCTGGCGTGGCGGCCGACTTCCCTCGCTCTTCGAGTGGGAGAAGGCATCGCGCGATGGCCGCGCGTCGCACTTCGGCATCCTGATGCCCTGGGGGCAATACGACGCGAAGTCGTTAGGCGCCGTGCGCGCCAACCTCTCGGGGACGGATACGGCACCGGTCGAGAGCTTCCCGTTCGCGATCAGTCCGTACGGGGCCTACAACATGGCGGGCAACGTGAAAGAGTGGCTCGTCAATCGCGTGGGCGACGGGTGGGGAACCACCGGCGGCTCCTGGCAGGACCCGATGTATCTGGTGAGCCAGGTCGGAAGCCAATCGGACGGCTCACCGGTCGTCGGCTTCCGCTGCGTGCGACCGCTCGTGCAGGGCAAGAGCGATGCGGGTCTGGCACCGTTGCCCGTCACGACCGTCGCGCCCACGTATCATCCGGTCGGTCCGGCAGAATTCCCGGGACTGCTCGAGCACTACCGTTACGATCCTCGCCCCGCGAACCAGCGCGGGCGAACCGTCGTCGAGACTCCCGACTGGATTCGCGAGCGGCTCTGGATCGACGGCCCGAAGGGCGATTCCGTCCTGCTGTACATGTTCCTCCCGAAGAACGCCGAGCCGCCGTATCAGGCGCTCGTGCACATCGCGAGCACTGCCGCCTTCGGTCAGTCGTCCGTTCCTCAGCTCGTCGAGGACATCGCCGCCGGGCAGATCAAGGCGGGACGCGCCGTCATCTCACCCGTTCTGACCGGTATGATGGAGCACCAAGGCACGCTGAACCCGCGGCCGCCGCCACGGAGCGTCGAGTTCCGGGATCTCATGGTGTGGCACGCGACGGAGATGCGTCTTGCCATGGATTATGCGGTAACGCGCCCGGACATCGACTCCACGCGCCTTGGATACATCGCGATGAGCTTCGGCGCAGGATCGCGTTTACCGCTCGCTGCGGTGGATCCGCGTTTCCGCGCGGTCGTGCTGCTTGGCGCGGGGATCGACGAGCGGGTCCAACCGACGCTGCCCGAGGCGGCGAACTTCAACTTCGCTCCGTACATCAAGGCGCCGAAGCTCGTGATCAACGGACGGCAGGACGAGGAGCATCCGTGGCAGACTCGCGGGAAGCCGCTGTGGGATCTGTTGCGTGAACCGAAGGAGCTGCTGATGGCGGATGCTGCCGGCCATCACGTGCCGGCGGACGTTCGCACGCCACGGATCAACGCGTTTCTCGATCGGACGCTGGGTCCGGTGGTACCGAGGCGCCGGTAGAGAAAGAGACCAGGATCTTCGAGACATCGACATGCAAACTGACAACATCAACGGTTCCCTCACGACACTCTTCTCCGAGCTGGTCGATGGCGCGAAGGCGCCCGTTGGGGGCAACTTCGTCCTCAATTCGGGCGACCCGGGCCTGCTCGCGTCGCTCGCCAAGCTGTCCGCTGCCGACGCCTCACGCTCCGTCCACGGCGGCGCAACGATCGCCGCGCACGCAGAGCACGTCCGGTACGGACTCTCGCTCATGAACCGCTGGGCGACCGAGGGCGGTAAACCGTTCGCCGGTGCGAAGTGGGATGAGGCGTGGAAAACGTCCGCCGTGAATGATGCGCAATGGGCTGAGATCCGCGCTGGATTGGCCGACGAAACGCGTCGATGGCTCCAGGTACTGGGCTCCCCGCGCGATGTCTCGCCCGGGGAGCTGAGCGCAATCATCGGGGAAAGCGTGCACGTCGCATATCACTTCGGTGCCATACGCCAGATTGCGACGAACGCGCGTGGGCCGCGAGACGACTCTTTCGCCTAGTGCCGTCGCATGCGACGATGTGCAACGGTTTGCCCCCAGTGACGCACGACACTCCTGTAAATTGAAGCCATGGCAGAGCCACCCACGTCAGCGGGTGTGGTCACCGCGGAGGAGTTGCTTTACCTCAACCTGCCGGACAAGCAGACGGAGCTTGTCCGCGGGAGTCTCATTGTTCGCGAGCCGCCAGGTTATCAACACGGATTGGTCGCGCTCGAGATCGCCCGGTTGATCGCGAACCACGCGGCCGATCATAACCTGGGCGTCGCCGTCGCCGCGGAAACAGGGTTCAAGCTGTTCGCCAGACCGGACACGGTCCGCGCGGCCGACGCAGCATTCATCAGTCACGGCCGCGCACCCGACCCGCCACCGACAGGCTACCTGACACTCGCACCGGATCTCGCCGTGGAGGTCGTATCGCCTAACGACCGCGCTGGCGAGGTCCAGGGCAAAGTGAGTGACTGGCTGACTGCCGGGTCACGCCTCGTCTGGGTGATTGATCCGGTGCGGCGGAGAGCCGTGATCTATCGAGCCGACGGTTCAGTCGCGCTCCTGGCGGAACACGATGCGCTGGAGGGCGAGGACGTCCTTCCCGGTTTCGGCTGCTCGCTCACCGACTTGTGGTAGCACCCTAACGCGCGCCCAAGCGTGTCGTGAGCGTCGGCTTGCTGGACGGCCCTTTCCTTCCTCGTTATGCAACCGACTTGGCCGCGACCGCATCGAGCGCGATGCGATGGGTCTCCGGCAGAAACAACGTCGCCGCGAGCGTGAGCGCACAACTCGCCATGACGTAAATCGCGACCGCGCCGACGCCGTACTTCGCCAACAGCACCGTCGCGATGAACGGCGCCACGCCGCCCGACACCACCGACGTGAGCTGATACGTGAGCGACGCCCCCGAGTACCGCACGCGCGTCCCGAACAGCTCCGAGAGGGTCGCCGCCATCGGACCATACATCACGTCGTGCCCGAGATTCATCACCAGCAGCATCGCGATCGGCACGAACGACGGCCCGCGACCGAGGAGCCAGAAGAACGGGAAGGCAGTGACCAGCAGGGAGACGCCCCCCGCGAGGAGCACGGGCCGTCGGCCGATCCGATCCGACAGATACGACCAGAACGCTGTCGCAAAAATGCCGATGAACGCCGCGATCATCACGCCGCGCAACATGACACTCCGCGGGTACCCGAGCGTCTTCTCGCCATAGCTCAGGACGAACACCGTGTAGATGTAGAACACCAGGTTCTGCGCGAACCGGATTCCCATCCCCACCAGCACCTCGCGCGGATGCTCGCGAAACAGGTCCACGAGCGGCATGCGCGACTCGCCACGCGCGTCCCGGAGTCGCTCGAACGAAGGCGACTCCATCACGCGAAGCCGGATGAACAGACCGATCGCCACGAGCACGACCGAGAGCAGAAACGGGACGCGCCATCCCCACGCTAAAAACGCCGGCTCCGGAAGCCACGCCGAGACGGCCGCAAAGACGAGCGTCGACAGCAATAGCCCCGCCGGCGTTCCCATCTGCGGCCACGCGCCATGGAACCCTCGACGGTCACCAGCGGAGTGCTCGACCGCGAGGAGCACCGCCCCGCCCCACTCCCCGCCCGCGGCAACGCCCTGACAGAAGCGAAGGATCGTGAGCATGATCGGCGCCCAGATGCCGATCCGGTCATAGGTCGGCGTCAGACCGATCAGCGTCGACGACACGCCCATGAGCGAGAGGGACCACACCAGCATCTTCTTCCGGCCGGCACGGTCACCGAAATGACCGAAGATCGCGCCGCCTAACGGGCGCGCCACGAAACCCACCGCGTACGTCGCATACGCGCTCAGCGTGCCCGCGAGTGGGTCGAGTGTCGGGAAGAAGAGCCGGTTGAAGACGAGCGCCGCGGCGGTTCCGTAGAGAAAGAAGTCGTACCACTCGATCGTGGTGCCAATGAAGCTCGCCAGCACCACCCGGCGCAGCTCGGCCGAGTCGGTCGGCTTGTTCATCGACCGGGAGCTCGCACCCCGCGACCCGGCCGCGCCGCGGTGACCTTCCCGCTGTCCACGACGACTTGGCCATTCACAATGACGAACGGGATACCTGCCGATGGAATCGTCGCGTCTTCGTACGTCGCTTTGTCGATGACGGCCGCCGGATCGAAGATCGTCAGGTCGGCATCAGCTCCGACCTTGATACGACCCTTGGACGTCATCATCGGCACCCGCGCTTCCAGCCGCTGCGCCGGCATGATGGTCATCTTCCGCAGCGCATCCATGAGGCTCAGCGCTTTCTCCTCGCGCACGTACTTGCCTAACACCTTGGCGTACGTGCCTGACGTCCGCGGATGGCCGCGCCCGCTCTCGATGTAGCCGTCGCTCGCGATGATGGTCAGCGGACTCACGATCGCCTCACGCGTCTGCGCCTCGCTCCGCTCATGAATGATCACAGTGCCACCATTCTTGCGCGCCTCCTCGAACGTCTTGCGCGTCAGCCGCTCACCCGTGGACACGAGCTGGTACTGCTGGAACTTCACGTCGGGCCAGGTCTTCCAGTCGTCGAACAGCGCGGACTGGATTTCCGTCATGCCGGCGCCGTACGGATAGGCTTCGGTCGTGACGTCCTGGCTTCGATCGCGCGCAGCTTTGATGTGCGCGAGGAATGTCGGGAGGGCCGTGTTCCCGACCGAGTTCACGTGGACGATGTGAAGCTTCACCCCCGCCACCTTCGCCGCCGCAATCGTCGAGTCGAGCCCGGCGACGCCATTCCGCATGTGAATGTGCGCGGACGCGTTGCCCTGTGCGGCAACCTTGAACATCCGCTGGATCTCGTCCATCGACGCTCCCGGCGTGTACGCGCTGCCGAGCCCCACGGCAACTGCCCCGTCAGCGAGGCCTTTCCGGAGGATCGCTTCCATCTGGGCAATCTGCGCCTCGGTCGCCTTTCCGCTTCCTCCAACACCCGCGGGGAACCGCGCCGTGCTCGGATCGCGCAGGACCTGCATGCGCGCCGGAATATGCCCGACGCTTGCGCCGTAGTTCACGATCTGTCCGGACGCACGATCCGCGTAGAACTTCGGGACGTCGGCCACCCCGAGCTCGAGCTCGAGCGCCGTGGTGACGCCGTCGCGCACCATCATGCGATACGCCTCCTCGTTCTGCCCGTGCTCGTGCAGGTCAATGAAGCCCGGGGCAACGACGTTGTTTTTCGCGTCGATGACACGCTTTCCCTTGAGTGGCGTCGCCGAGATCGTCGCGATCTTCCGGCCGGTGATACCGACGTGGCGGACGGCGTCGAGTCCGGACGCCGGGTCCATGACGCGCCCGTTCGCGATCACGAGGTCGTATGTCGTCTGGGCACGTACACTGCCAGCGACGGCTGCCACGAGAACCAACGAGGCGATCCAACGCATCGAATTCTCCGCCGAACGTGAAACCGCAAGGCTGCGTCGAGAGCACCGGAGAATGGGCGTGATCTCGCAAGCCCGCCAGAGCCACCAGGATCATCACATTGACGCGCCTACCCGATTCCGGCATGCTAAGGCGCCCCTCGGCTCAGCACCCGAGCAGGCGATTCCGCTGCTGCAGCCTCGCTAATGCGGCGATGCCGTCGCGTGGCGCTGCATGGTCGCCACTGCGTGCAAGGCACTCGGGCCCCAGAGGTGGGCCACCAATGACACGCGCACTCGCAGCACTCCACGCGGCGCTGCTCTCTGTGAGCAGTGCCAGTCTCGCATTTGGTCAGGGCATACCGACGTCGCAGCCGAATCTCATCCAGATCAACCGCGAGGAGGTCAAGACCGGACACAACGCCATGCACGCCGCCTTCGAAGCGGGATGGCCCGCCGCCTTCGCGAAGGCGAAATCACCGAACTACTACCTCGCCATGGTCTCGATCACGGGGCCTAACGAGGCGTGGTACGTCATCCCCTTCGCCTCGCACGCGGCGCTCGGCGAGTCGATGAAACTGGAGTCGGACAACAAGGCGCTGAGCGCCGACCTCGCCCGCCTCCAGAAGGGAGACGCGGACCACATCAATAGCAGTCGCACCATCCACGCCGTCGCGCGCACTGATCTGAGCTACGGCGCGTTCCCCGACATGGGGCTCGCGAGATTCTGGGAGGTCACGACGTTCCGCGTTCGGCCCGGCTACGAGGAGGCCTTCGCGAACGTCGCCAAGGCGTATGCCGGCGCAGCCAAGCGCGCCGCGCCTAACGTGAGCTGGCGTACCTACCAAGTGATCGCTGGTCTTCCCGGGCCGACATTCCTCATCTTCTCCTCCGTGCAATCCTTCGCCGATTTCGACCGCGGGATGCATGACGACATGGAAATCGGGAAAGCGTTCACGCCCGAAGAGCAGCAGATGATGGAAAAGTTCGGTACCACAGGGCTGATCAACGCGGAGACGCAACGGTTCCGCCTCGATCCCGTCCAGAGCTACGTGGACGCCGCGACGAAGGCGAAGGATCCGAAGTTCTGGTCGCCCGGCGCTAACCCGTAACCGACTGGCGTGTGTGCTCCTGCGTGCTGACAGGAGCACATGCCGCTCAGGTTTGCTCGGAGGTCATAGCCGGTCACGGGCGGGTGGCCCGAGCCGCTTCAACATCCGCGTCCACTCGGGCACGTAACCGTGCTTCTCGTACACACGCCGAGCGCGGTCATTGCCCTCGAACACGTGCAGCGTGATCCACGGATACCCGTTCGACTCTGCCCACCGGTCAGCCGCATCGAGCAGCGCGCGTCCGATTCCGCGCCCCTCACCTGCCTTGGTGACGGCGATGTCGATCACGTGACCGACCGGCATGTCGATGAAGTAGTCACGCTCCGTCTTCAACCACATGAAGCCGACCGGGCTGCCTAACGCATCCTCGGCCACGAGAAACGCGGAGCCGGCTGTCGGGCTCGCGAGCTCACGCGCCCATTGCGTGGCGACGGCGTCATCCATCACGCGCACGTCACGCCACGGCGGTGGCCCGAACTCGTGCATCCGGTGGCCAAGTGGGATGATCCACTCTGCATCGTCCGGCCGTGCCGGCCGAATCCTGACGTCCGCGTTGCTCATGACCTCGCACCCTCGTGAGTCGCCGAGGGGCGGAATCTACGGGGTGGGTCATCCTGAGCGAAGGGAAGGATCGCGGTCGTCCCGACAGGGCCCTTACCGGGAGGATCGCGATCCCTCATCTGCCCGCTTCGCGGGCTCCCGCGGCTCGGGATGACACTTAGCCACTACTGCCAGTGCACCGCGACAGGAACGAGCCGCGTCTGCGTTGTTCCATCGCCGAGCTCGCCGTCGTTGTTCGAGCCCCAGCAAACCACGGCATTCGTGGTGGTGACAGCGCACGCATACCCGGTCCCCGCCGCTACGCTGCGAAATGACTGACCACCCACCACTGGCACTGGAACAGAGCTGTGTTCGACATCACCGTCGCCGAGGGCGCCGAAGTTGTAGCCCCAGCAGTAGCTCGCGCCGGAATCGGTCACGCCGCAGACCGTCTGCCAACCGGCAGAGAGGCTGCGGAACGTCAGGTCGCCCGAGACCGGCACCGGCGTCAGGCGCCGCATCACCGTGCCGTCTCCCACCGTGCCGTAGAAGTTGTGGCCCCAGCAGTACGCCTTGCCGTCGGTCGTTAGGCCGCAGACCCCTTGGCCAGCGCCGGCGAGCGCGCGAAACGCGAGCCCGCCCTCCACTGCTACGGGAGTCGTGCGCATTTCCACGGCACCGTCGCCAAGCTGGCCCAGGGCGCCGACGCCCCAACAGTATGCGGCGCCCACCGTCGTGAGCGCGCAGGTGTAATCGCCGCCCGCCACGATGCTCTCGAACGTCAATCCCGGCGCCGAAATCATTGGCGTTAGGCGCGTGCCGGTGGACCCGTCACCGAACGCACCGTTCGGCGACGACCCCCAGCAGTACGCCGCGCCGCTCATCGCCACGGCGCATGCGTGTCCGGAGCCCACCGCGAGGCTCTTGAATCGCAAGCCTCCCGCAACCGGCGTGGGCACCAGTCGGCGCGTCGTCGTTCCGTCGCCGAGCTGGCCCTTGTCGTTCTTCCCCCAGCAGTAGGCGGCGCCACTGGTCGAGAGCCCGCACGACACGTCGTCGACCTTCGAGACGGAGAGGCTCTCGAACACAATGTCACCAACGGTCCGAACTGGCGTTGCCGTGATCGTGCCCGTGCCGTTGTTCCCGAGCTGGCCGTTCGCGTTGTATCCCCAGCAGTACGCGGCGCCGGTGGTCGTTAGCGCACATGTGTGCGCGCCCGTCACGACCGACTGGATCGCGGGTGGGGGATCCGAGGTCGTTGGGCCTCCGCCACCGGAGCTGACCGGATCATTGCATGCCGAGAACAGGACGGCGACTGCGAGCGTCGCACCGGCAGCGACGGAGCGCCGGGAGGAAGCGTGGCGGAACATGGAAGGACGTGCCTTGGGGTCGTGCTGCAGTACGAGCGGATCGTTCGCGCTCCCCTGAGAAACGTCATTCCGAGCCTATACCGGCCAATCGGCCCGAGTTGCACGTCGGAATTCAAGAACCATGGTCGGCTCCTCATCTAGAACGCCTTGGCAAGAACGATATCAAAGATGGCACGCTTGCCCGTGGCCAAAGGCCAGCTCTCTCGCGTAACGTTGAAGTCGAACGTCCTGGATTCACGCGAGTATCTGTCATGCTTCCGACCATCGCACCGCGAAACATTCTGAATTGCATAGGCAACACGCCCCTCGTCCCGCTCACCCGCATCGTCCCGGCAAACGGCGCTCGCGTCCTGCTCAAGATCGAAAGCGACAACCCCACCGGCAGCATGAAGGACCGCATGGCGCTCGCGATGATCGAGGCGGCCGAGTCGGACGGTCGTCTCGCGGCGGGCGGCTCGGTTGTGGAGTACACCGCCGGAAGCACGGGCGTGTCGCTGTCGCTCGTCTGCGGCGTGAAGGGATACCCGCTGCACATCGTCACGTCCGACGCCTTCGCGCAGGAGAAGCTCGACCACATGGCGCTGCTCGGCGCCCGGCTACGCGTGCTGAAGAGCGACGACGGACGCATGACCGAGAAGCTCACGCGCGACATGATCGAAGCCGCGCGCATCATCACCGAGGAGACCGGTGGGTTCTGGACCGATCAGCTGAACAACCGCGACCAGCTCGCAGCCTATCGCGTGATGGCCGACGAGATCTGGACACAGACCGGCGGTGAGATTCACGCGTTCGTTGAGAGCGTCGGGACAGCAGCGTCGCTTCGCGGCACGGCGGAACGTCTTCGCGAGCGGACGCGCGACGTGCGGATCGTCGCCGTCGAGCCGGACGAATCAGCGGTATTGTCCGGTAGTCCTGCCGGCGCCCACAAGATCGACGGGATCGGCGCCGGGTTCGTCGTACCGCTCTGGCAGGATGGCATCGCGGATCGGATCGAGCGCGTCTCGACGGACGATGCGGTGGCAATGGCGCTCCGCCTCGCGCGCGAGGAAGGGCTCTTTGCCGGAACGTCGACCGGAGCGAACGTGATCGCGGCGCTTCGTGTGGCAGAGCGGCTGGATCCCGGAGCGACTGTCGTGACGATCATGTGCGACACCGGCATGAAGTACCTGAAGAGCTACGGTGCCCGGCTGAAGCGCTGATGTAGCCTTGGTGGCACGCTCGAGCGTGCCGAGCCGCGTTCTTGCTCCCAGCCGCACGACGGCGTTTCTTAGACGTCACGAGTGATGGAGGTTCTCGTGACACGTTCGTTCGTGATCGCGCTGACCCTGTGTTCGGTCGGGCTGACGCGTGACGCTTCGCTTTCCCGGCCGATTGGACGCTCGGCGCTCGTCGAGCGGATCGCCATCAATGACAACCGTGCGGGGGCCGGCATCCTTCGGGATGGCGTCCTGACGATTCGCCTCGAGGCACGCCGCGGAGACTGGCGTCCGGACGGCGATACTGACCCCGGAATCGTTGTTGCCGCCTTTGCGGAAGAGGGGAAGCCGCTTCAAATCCCTGGCCCACTCATCCGCGTGCCGAGGGGGACCGCAATCCATGCGTTCGTGCGCAACTCGCTGCCCGACAGCACGCTGTTCGTGCACGGACTGTACACGCGTGGCGCTCGAGGCCCCGACACGGTGCAGGTCAAACCAGGCGAGGTGCGCGAGGTTCGCTTCGACGCCGGCGCACCAGGCACGTACTTCTACTGGGCAACGACCGGCGCGACCGCGGCGGTCGGTTTTCGAGGGCCGGCGTCGCAGCTCAGCGGCGCATTCGTCGTGGACAGCAGCACCGCGTTAGGCGCGCCGCGAGACCGCGTTTTCGTGCTCGGATTCTGGACCCCGGGGGACAATACGGGCATCATAGCACGCACTGACGTGAACCGGTTCGTGATCAACGGCAAGTCGTGGCCTCACACCGAACGGCTCACGTACACCGTCGGCGACTCGGTGCGGTTCCGCATCGTGAACACGACCGTGGTGCCGCATCCGATGCACCTCCACGGCTTCTACTTCAACGTGGACTCGCGCGGCAGCGAGCGCAGCGACTCGACGTATGCCGCCGGATCCGAGCATCTGGTCGTCACGGAACGGGTCCCGCCTGGCCGCACGATCTCCCTCACCTGGGTGCCGGAGCGAGCAGGCAACTGGATGTTCCACTGCCACGACAACTACCACGTGCTTCGCAACCGCCCGCTCGACGGTTCTCGGCTGGCTGACGAGCAGCGGATGCACGTCAGCAATCACGCGCTGGAGATGATGGGCGGGCTGGTCATGGGAGTCGAAGTGCGTCCCAACTCCCGGCCGATAGCGCAACCTAACGATGGCGTTCGGCGCCGGCTCCGGCTGGTGGCGCGTGTCGACTCGGGCGGTACCGACACCGAGCCGGCATACGGGTATGTGCTGCAGGACGGCAATTCGATGACGCCGACGCGTTCCCCACTGCTCCCCGGCCCGACGATCGTTCTCAAGCGCGGCGAACCGGTGAGCATCACCGTGGTGAACGAGCTGCCGGAAGCAACGGCCGTCCATTGGCACGGCATCGAGCTCGAGAGCTATTTCGACGGCGTCGCAGGGTTCAGCGGCGGTTCCGGGAAGGTCTCGCCTGCCATTGCGCCACGCGACTCGTTCGAGGCGCGTTTCACTCCGCCGCGCGCCGGCACGTTCATCTATCATCCACACGCCGACGAAGTGCGGCAGCAGGAGGCGGGACTCTCCGGCGCGATCGTCGTGCTCGACGACCCCGCTACGTACGACGCGACGCACGACATCGTTCTGCTGGTGAGCTCGCCGCGTCGCGATGCGGATCGCGCGACCGTATTCGTCAATGGAACGAATGCGCCGGGGGCGCTCGACATGCGCGTCGGCGAGCGCTACCGCCTGCGGTTCGTGGACATCCACACGTATCGCCCGAGCATGATCGCGCGTCTCATGCGTGATTCGACGCTGCTCGAATGGCGAGCCGTCGCGAAGGATGGACGCGACCTCCCGTCCGAGCAGGCCACGATGCGCCCGGCGCAGCAGCAGGCCGGCAACGGCGAGACGTACGACTTCGAGTTCACACCCACCGCGCCCGGTGACCTTCGATTCACGATGTCGAGCGCAGCGGGTGACCGCCTGGTCGCCGTGCCGATCCGCGTGCGTTGAGCCAGCCTACCACCGGCGCATCTCGAGCGACCGGGCAAACGTGACGGCGTTAGGCATGGCGGAGCGCACATCACGGATGGCGCGGTCGGCATCGGCCGTGCCCACGTGGAAGGCGACGACCTGCCTCGGGCGAATCCACCGTTCGATCACCCGCCGTCCTTCCTCGCTTGTCACGACCCAGTTCGGGAAGAGCGCGACGTCGATTCTCGCGGTGTCGAGGCGGAACGGCGCGAAGTTGGCCTCAGTCACGTCGGTGTCACCAACGTGCAGCACACGCCGACCTCCGATCTCGACGACATAGCCCAGGTGCTCGACGATCCGATGTCTGGTGCCAGCATGCGGGAGACCGAGCAGCTCGACCGCTATTCCCGCAATCGACTCGCGTCTCCGCATGCCCGGCGCCGTCGTTCGCGACATGATCCTCGGCGAACGGAGCTCCTCGGCGGAGAGTTGCCCGCGGAGGCTGTCGATCACCTGCTGTGAAGTGAGCAGCGTCGCGCGCGCATTCGCACGCAGATGCGCCGCCATCGGAACTGGGTGAAAGTGATCGCCATGACGATGTGTCACGAGAATGACGTCCACCGAATCGAACGGAATCCGGGCACGCTGAAGCGAGACTAGAGTCGAGTCGGCCGGGACGGCGTACTCGGGTCCGTACTTCAGGAAGAGTGCGTCGATCAGGACCTTTCGCCCGCCTGCCGAAAGCATCACGCCTTCGTTGGCGAGGAATGTGATCGTCACGCCGTCGGTTCGGCCTTGGGCCGCGATCTTCGGCACCGCGCCCGAGCCCATTGCGCCGAGGACGGCCACGCTGGCGAGAATTGCGTATGTTGGTTTCGCGTGCATACGCGCTCGACTTCGTTGGTTTCTGCACGACTATTCGATCACGTCCTTTCACTCTCAAGGCCGGCGAACCGAACCACACACATTCGTGTCCGGTTCCTGACACGTGGATCACTTTCGACAATCATGCGGATCGCCATTCTCGGCTCGGGCAACATGGGCGGTGCTCTTGGGCACCTGTTCGCCTCCGCTGGTCACTTCGTGACATACAGCTTCTCGCGTGACGCGAAAAAGCTGGAGCGCCTCGCGCGAGCGAGCGGTCCTCGCGCTCGTACCGCGTCACCCGCTGATGCCGTGCGCGATGCCGACGTCGTCGTGCTCACCGTCCTGTGGCAGCACGTCCCGCGTGTGCTCCGCAGCGCGGGCAGTCTGAAAGGCAAGATATTGATCGATTGCACGAACCCGCTGACGCTGTCGGACGACGCACTTGCCGTTGGGCATCGCACATCGGGCGCCGAGATCGTCGCGCGGCGCGCGCGCGGCGCATATGTGGTAAAGGCGTTCAACACGACACCGGCCGAATTACTTCGCGCCGGCGTGGCCGTGTTACCGGAGCAGCCGGCAGCGTGTTATTGCGGTGATGACGCCGGCGCGAAGCGCATCACTGCGCGGCTGATTCGTCAGCTGGGCTTTGATCCGGTGGACTGCGGCACGCTCCTGAACGCTCGCTACCTGGAGCCGCTGGCGATGCTCGTCGGCGAGCTCGCGTACAATCAGGGCAAACGCCCTGAGGTTGGGCTTCGGATCCTGCGACGCCGTCGGAACCGCGAACGCTGAAAACGCTGGCGGCGCTCGCCGGCGCTGAGCACGCTGGACTGTTCCAGGAACGGTTACAAAGAACCCTCAGCGTGTTCCGCGACGGCGCGAAGCGGCCGTCTGCGTCGTCAGCGTTCGTGGTTCTGGCTGAAGGTTCTAGCCGTTAGGCCGAAGGCTTCCGTGCGTCGCAGAGCACGCACTCGAGCTCATTGCCCAGATGCAATGCGCGGCCCTCCGGCGTGGTGACCCACACGCGGACCTGCCACGGCGGATCGTGCCGCACGTGTTGCGTATGGCCGCACTCGAGCTCCGCCACCCAGTGGCCTTCCTCATCCTGATGGTAGCCGACGATCGCGCGGCGCACGGCTCGTTAGGTTTCCCGGCGGATCGGCCGCTAGGGCGTCACCGGCCAGATCGTCACGTCTCGAAGCACTGTGCGGGTCATTCGGCCGCGCATGGTCCGGACCACTGAATCGAGCTCGAACAGCTGTCGCGGGTAGAGCGCCAGGGCGTGCTCGTTCGGCTGGTCGACCGTACCTTCCGGATAATCGCGAAAGGGCGTGGCGGTGTTCTCGATGTGTGCCCCGAGCAACTGTGTCACCGTGTGTGTCCGCGTAAACTCGGCGAGTCGGTCGATGCTCTCCGCGAACGCAGCGGTATCGCGGACATAAAGCCGGCCCGGATAGAACGTGTCGCCCGTGAGGAGAACGCCGGTGCGGCGATCGTAGATCGCGATGCTCGCGGCCTGGTGACCGGGAATGGCGATCACGTCCAGCACACGCCCGCCAAGATCGATCGCTCCAAGGTCTGTCGGCCAGTGGGCGATCCCGAAAAATGCCCGGACCGACGCGGTGTCGCGACCAACGACGGTGGTAGCGGGTCGGCGCACCAACTGACTATCACCCGCGACGTGGTCACCGTGCGCGTGACTGTGGGCAACAACGAGGTGAATCGAATCCGCGGCTCGGCTGTGCCGCGCCAGCCACGCCCGAATGAGCGTGTCGATCGCCGTTGCCACGTCCACCCGCTGGGCGCCGGTGTCGAGCAGCAATACCCGGTCGCGACCGAACACGAGGTAGAGGAACGGCTTTTCGAAGTTCGTGCACGCCGCCTGGCGCAGGATGAAAAAGTCCGCGTTGTACGCATGGACCTGGAACGGTGGTGTCCCGCCGCACTCCGGTCCGCCGGCATAGACGGTTGCTGGAAGGCGTCCCGGCTCGATGGCCGCTGGTGACGGCCGGCCACCGGCGCACCCGCCGATGACGCCGAGCCCTATGGACGCCACCAGCACGCGACGCCCCGCGCGCACGAGCCGAGGGCTCATGCCTAACGTCCGCGCAGCATCGCCAGCGCCTTCTCGACCGCCGCGTCCTTCCCGGTCGCCCTGGCGGCCGGCGTGAGACTCTCCACCGCGACGTCGGGCGCGATGCCGACGTTGTCGAAGCTCTTGCCATCCGTCACGAACCGCTCGTTCGCGAGGCCGAACCGCCACCCGTTAGGCATCTGGCGGCCGAGGACGTCGGAGAAGACCCCCTGGGTCGTCTCGCCGATCCGGGTGATCTTCGGCTGCCGGTTCATGAGCGCCTGCGTGAACGTCTCGGCCGCGCTGATGCTCTGGACCCCCGTGAGCTCGATGATCGGCCCGCGGAAGCTCGGCCGCGTGCTCGGCTGGACCACCGATGGCTGCGCCTCGGTCCACTTGGTGCCGTCGGCCGGGTCGCTTCGCGCCTGCTTCACGTACGCCGTGTACGGCGTCGCCGTCAGGCGACGGGCGATGGCGAGGCCGTACGGGTCCGCACCGCCGCCATTGATCCGGACGTCGATGACGAGGCCCTTCCATCCCCCCGTGTTCGCGAACGCCGTGTCGAGCCCCGCCTCGAGCGCAGCGAGCCCCGTCTCGTACCCGCCGTCCTTCGAGTATCCGCTGAAGCTGCGGATCCGAAGATAGCCGACGTCGGGGCCGAGCATGCCGAACTCCACGCGTCCCTCGCAGAAGCGCTGCAGCGGACTCGTTAGGTGGGCGGACACGAGCGCATACGCCGAGTCCCGCGCCTCGCGCTTCTCGATGAAGCTCGGCGTCTTCCTGACACCGCCAAAGCTCTTTTTGATCGCCTGCGCGCCAATGAACGAGTGCGCGTCCTGGAGCGGGGAGATCATCCCCGAGATGATGTCGAAGAGCTGCTCCGGCGTCGTAGTATCGGTCACGCGCGGCCGGTTCGCGGCAACGACCGCTGCCCAATCGACGTTTTTCTCGCGGAAGAACCCGTACTGCTCGGCCCAGGTCTGCGCGAAGACGTCGAAGTTCGAGCGCGGCGTGTCAGGCGTCGGCGCGTCGCACGGCGCCGGCTTGCGGTCGATCCGGTGGATGATCATGTCCGACGCAGCGTACGCGAGGTGCACGCGTGCGTCGTTCGGTGACTTGCCGGGGAGGATGACGAACGTGACCGGCGTTCCGGGTTGACCGAATGCACCGAGCGCGCCTGCGGGCGGCGCTGGTTTGGTCACCGCGCGAGTCGTGGGAATGCACGAGACCTTCGTGATCTCGTAGCCGATGACACTGTCCTGCCTAACGTCGAAGACGAGCCCGTAGCCTTCCGTCTGCCAGAGCCCAACGGCCGGGGAGGGCTGCTGGGCCGTGACGGTCGAGAGGCCCAGCGCCGTGAGGGCGATGCCGACGACGAAGAAGCGCGGCATAAAAACACTCCGAAGGGGGTCAGACTCCTAATTCATCATTCGAGCGCGGGTCCCGCGCTCGAATGATGAATTAGGAGTCTGACCCCCCGATCGGCTATGGCGCGAGCTGCACGAACTCCGCCCCGTACTCCTTCGTGACCGCGGCCAGCCGAGCCAGGTCCGGCTTCCCCGGGGCAGCCAGGATCTCCCCTGCTTGTGCAAAGTACCGCTCGAAGCCACTGGGCGTCTGCAGCGTCCAGTGGCGGCCCGGCTTGTCGCCCACCACCTGGAACGTGTGAACGCTTCCGCGCGGGAGATACACGACTGTCCCCGGTCCAACGGGCGTCCAGTCGCCATTCAGATAGATCCGGTACTCGCCCTCGAGAATGAGAAAGAGCTCGTCCTCGCTGTGGTGGACGTGGGGTGGCGGTCCGTTGCCCACAGGGACGGAGGCCATGCCCACCGTGAGCGAGTCCCCGGTCTGCTCGCCAGACAGCATGAATTCGATCTCGTTACCGAATGCCCGAACGCGGTTGCCTTCGCCGGGGC
>DATCGG010000037.1:0-4729 GCA_036509075.1 Gemmatimonadaceae bacterium | reverse complement strand
TGTCAGACCCCGACTTCCAGGCGCGTTCCATGAGCGACCCCATCCCGCCCGGCACGTTGGACATGCTGATCCTCCAGACGCTCGCCCGTCTCGAGGAGCTGCACGGTTTCGAGATCGCCGACGCCATTCAGCGCACCTCGGCGGGTGTGCTGCAGGTCGAAGAAGGGTCGCTCTATCCGGCCCTGCAGCGAATGCTCATGAAGGGCTGGCTCTCGGCGGAGTGGGGGAAAACGCGCGACAACCGGCGCGCCCGGTATTACCGCCTAACGGCTGCCGGACGCAGACAGCTGACACGGGAGAGGGAGTCGTACCGGCGCGTCACGTTCGCCATCGCCCAGATCCTTCAGCTCGCACCCGAATGACGACCGTTCGCGGCTTCCTCCGTCGACTTTGGTACTTCGTCCGGCGCGATCACTACCTGTCGGAGCTCGAGGAAGAAATGCGTCTGCATGCCGAGCTCCGCGCGGAGGCAATGCACGGCGCAGGAATGAGCGCCGACGAGGCGAGGACCGCAGCGCGAAAGCGGTTCGGGAACGCTACCGTCATCGCCGAAACCAGCCGCGATACGTGGGGACTCGGCACGCTCGATCAGCTCGTTCAGGACATTCGATTCGCCGCACGGCGATTGCGCGCGCGACCCGGGTTCAGCGTTCCCGTGATGGCGGTGCTCGCCCTCGGAATCGGCGCGACGACCGCTGTCTTCAGCGCCGTCGACGCCGCGATGCTGCGATCGCTTCCGTTCCCGCGCGAGCACGAGCTCGTGTCTCTGCCGATGGTCGCCGTACCATTCGAGCCCGAGCTCGGAGAGCGAAGCCTCGGACGTCAGCTCGACATCTCCGATGTGGCCGTGATGGCCGGTGTCTTCTCGAGTCCAGCATCGTACGCGTCGGGTGGGCTCAACCTGTCGGATCCGGATCGTCCACTGCGCGTGAAAGCCGGCGTCGTCACGGCGTCGTTCTTCGCAACGTTAGGCGTCACACCGTTGAGCGGCCGCACCTTCACCGCCGAGGAGGGCAAGCCGCGCGGTCCCTTGGCAACCATTCTCTCGTATGGACTGTGGCAACGCCACTTCGGTGGCGCGCCGATGCTCGGGAAGCCGATTACGCTGCACGGACGGCCGTACACCGTCGTCGGCATCATGCGACCGGGGTTCGTTTTCCCCGACGAGAGCGATCTGTGGGTTGCGCTGCCCGTACCAACGACATTCGAAACGTTCGAGCCGTTCCGCGGGTATTTGCCGTCACACGTCATTGCGAGAATCCGGCCGGGCGTATCGACCGAATCGGCAGCCGCGCAGGTGCTCGCGCGGTGGCAGCAGGTCGCCGAGCCAGCGCGGGGTGAGAGGCACGACGACCTGAATGGCGTCATCCGCGAGGTACGGCGCGTGGGCGCCGCCGTGCCACTCCATCGCGAGCTGCTCGGCGACCGACGGCGAGCGTTGCTGGTCCTGCTCGGAACCACGGCCCTCTTGATGATCATCGCGTGTGCCAACGTCGCGAATCTGCTGCTCTCCGACGGCGCCGTTAGGCGCCGCGAGATCACTCTGCGAGAAGTCCTCGGTGCCACGCGGCCGCGTATCATGCGCCAGCTCCTGGCCGAGAGCCTGCTGCTGGCGTTCTCCAGTGCGTGCCTCGGTCTCCTGCTCGCGCCAGCCGCGTTGCGAGTGGTCCGGGCGATGATGCCACAGAGCCTGGCGGCCATTGCGCCCGTGCAGCTCGACCTGCGCGTGCTCGTCTTCGCCGCCGCGTTGGCGATAGCGACGAGTATCCTGTTCGGCCTCTGGCCAGCGATCGGCGCAACCCGCGGCGGCGACGCGACTATCATCATCAAGTCCGGTGGAGGGCACGGTGCATCCGCCGGGCTGGGAAGGGCTCGCCGCGGGCTTGTGGTCGTCGAGGTCGCGCTCACGGTAATGCTGCTCATCGCGGCAGGACTCATGCTGCGGAGCTTCCAGCGTCTCATGGCTGAGAAGACCGGCATGAATCCGGACCAGGTCGCGACGCTCGAGACGAGTTTCCCGAGCAGCACTCCGGGCGTCGAGCAGCGTCGGATCATCGACGGGGTCGTCGATCGACTATCCCGACAGCGGGGAGTCATTGCGGCTGGCGCGGTGAACGATCTCCCATTGCGTGGCGGAGGAGGGATCTCGGTGGCGATCAACGTCCCGGGCGCGCAGCCGCTCGACCACGGCGAGCCCCGTTTCGCCCGATTCCTGTTCGCGAGCGGTGGCTACTTCGATGCGTTAGGCATCGCGAAGCTCCGTGGCCGAACGTTCTCGCCGCGTGACGCAACCGGACCCCAGGTGGCTGTCATCAGTGCGGCGATGGCCGAGCAATTCTGGCCGGGCGTGGATCCGCTGGGGCGGTATTTCACGTTTCGGCCCGACACAACGCCCATCACGGTCATCGGCGTGGTCGCCGACGTGCGGGAATCAGCGCTGGACACGCCGCCCTGGCCACAGATGTACCGACCGATCGACCTCGGCTCGCAAAACGTGGCGATCGTCGTTCGGGGTACGCTGCCGGCGCGCGCGCTGACGGCAACCCTCACGGATGCGATGCACGCCGTCGCACCAGGGCAGCCGGTGTACAACGTTCGGATGATGGAGCAGGTAGTCGGTGCATCGGTGTTGCCGCGCCGAACCAACACGGCGCTGATCGCCCTGTTCGCCGGGCTTGCGCTGGTTCTGTCGGCACTCGGCGTGTACGCGGTGGTGGCGTACGCGGTGGCCTACCGCACTCGTGAGCTGGGCATCCGCGCGGCGCTCGGCGCCACCGGCCGCGATCTCTTGACGCTCGTCTCGCGCGAGATGATCGGTGTGATTGCATTCGGCATCGTGGCCGGCCTCGCCGGCGCTTGGGCGCTGAGCCGAGTGCTGTCGTCGCTGCTCTATGACGTGAACCCGCGCGATCCGGCGACCTTCATCGTGGTGCCGTTGTTGCTCCTGCTGCCCGCGGTCGTCGCGACGCTGATCCCCGCGTTGCGGGCCGCGCGTGTGGATCCGACCCGGGTGATGCGAGCGGATTGAGCGGCGCGAGGACGCGGCGTCGCCGCAATCGCGGCTGAACCGGCCTATCCCAGGGTAAGACCTCGCAAGCACGTTCGCGTCGCCGACGCCATCATAGGGAATGACCCCTATCCAAACCACTGATCAGCTAAGCTCGGCCGCAGCGTTCGTTGCGCATGAGGTGGAGCGCTTCCCGGCGGAGGTGAGGGCACTCCCCGTGGCGCCAGACGTGGCGCCGGCGGAGATCCGCGCTTACCTGACCGAACGATTCTCATTCGCCGACCCCAAACCACTCGACGCGATCCTCGCCGACGTTGCGGCCATGATGCGCCGCTGGACGCTTCACGCCACGCACCCGCGGTACTTCGGGCTCTTCAATCCCGACGTCCACGAGGCCGGTGTGTGGGGCGACGCACTCGCCGCGCTGTACAATCCCCAGGTGGGCGGGTGGTGGCATGCCCCAGCGGCGTGCGAGATCGAGCGTTACACGCTCCACTTCTTCGCACGCGCCATGAGGTGGGACGTGGACGCGATGACCGCGCACTTCACCAGTGGCGGGAGCGAAGCGAACCACACGGCTGTGCTGGCGGCAATCGCGTTGCACCACGGTGACTCGCTCCGCGACGGGCTCACGAAATCCGGTGCCCGGCCTGCGCTGTACGTCTCGCGCGAGAGCCATCACTCCTTTCACAAGATCGCGCGGATGTCCGGTCTCGGAGACGACGCCGTGCGCGTCGTGGGCGTCGACTCCCGATGGCGTATCGATCTGGCCGCGCTCTCCGCGCAGATCGCGGCCGATCGCGCGGCAGGCTGGCAGCCGATGATGCTCGTGGGGACGGCCGGCACCACCGCGGGCGGCGCGATCGACCCGCTGCCCGAGCTCGCGGCGCTGGCGCGACGCGAAGGGCTGTGGTTCCACGTCGACGCCGCGTGGGGTGGGAGCGCGCTCGTGTCACCGTCGTTAGGTGTCCACCTCCGCGGCATCGAGCTGGCCGATTCGGTGACCTGGGACGCGCACAAGTGGCTCTCGGTTCCGCTGGGAGCCGGGATGTTCTTCTGCAAGCATCGCGAGCCGCTGCGGCAGATGTTCGACGTCGATACGGGCTACGTGCCAGCGGGTGTGGAGGGTGAGGACGACCTCTACCGCGTGAGCATTCAGTGGTCCCGTCGCCACATTGGGCTCAAGGTGTTCTGCACGATTGCCGCGTTAGGCGCCGACGGACTGTGCCGCATGATCGAGCACCAGGCGGCGATGGGCGACGTGCTGCGGGCGAAGCTCACGGAGCGAGGGTGGATAGTGGTCAACGACTCGGTCCTGCCGCTCGTGTGCTTTACGCATCCGCGCATCGACGACGGATCGTGCTCGGCTGGCGACTTGGCTCGGCGCGTGTGTAGTGCGGGCCGCGTCTGGATCTCGGAGGTGCGGCTCACCGGCAAGGCGCCGGCGCTCCGTGCGTGCATCACGAGTTACCGGTCAAGCGAAGCCGATGTCGATGCCCTCGCGGAGGAGCTGCAGCGCGCGATCACGCCGGCGGCTATTGCGGCTCCAGCTCGAAGCTCACGCTCACCGACGCCGTGATGCCGATCAGCCCGAGCGCGATCGTGTCGCCGAGCAGCTCCCCGCTCGTGCCAGCGGCTTGCACGGACACCTGATTCGCTCCGGGACCGCCATAACGCACTCCGCCCCAACTGTTGTCGTAGGAGTGCCACGGGCCGCCCACC
>DATCGG010000036.1:0-3643 GCA_036509075.1 Gemmatimonadaceae bacterium | reverse complement strand
AGGGAGCCATGATGCGAAGTCCGTACGCTCGACGGATGTTCCTGGCGCTCGCCTGCATCTGCATATCGGCATGCGTAGGACGACAGCGGACTCCGTGGCGGCTCTTTACCCTCAGCGCGCTCCCGAGTGCCGAGCAGACCGCACCTAACGGGTCCGCAGGTCGGGTCCAGCTGGCAATCGGCGTGGGGCCCATCCACCTGCCCGAGTACCTCGATCAGGACCAGATAGTCAGCCGGGTCTCCCGGAACCGGTTCGCGCTATCCGAAAACGATCGTTGGGCGGAGCCCCTGGCAGACAACGTTGCGAACGTGCTGGTCGAGAACTTGTCGATGCTGCTCCAGAACTATGAAGCAGCCGTGTATCCGTGGCCGGGTCGGCAGCGGCCAAGCCATCAGCTCGAGGTCGAGGTTGTGCGCTTCGAGACGGATACGACAGGGACGGCCTACCTCACCGCACGGTATTTCCTGCGCGACGTCGCAAACGGGCAAACGATTGCCACGAATGAGACGCGGCTGACAGCCACGGCAACGGATCGCTCGACCGAGCAGTCGGTGGCGTTGCTGAGCAAAGCGCTCGGCGACTTCAGCGTCGGAATTGCCAAGATGATCCGCGAGCGCCTCGAGGCGGGCGTCCCCACCGCGAACGACAGGCTTCGTGGCGCGCCGTGAGGACCGGATTGCCTAACGCGTTCACCTTCTCGTGGATCGACGGTCGGACTCATCACCGTCGCCGCTTCACTTTACCAACATCGCCGTCATATGAAACGCCACGTGGTTAGTCTCGGTTGCCTGATCGCTGCGCCGCTGTTGGCGCAGGAGGGCAAGCCGACGAAGCCCGACTCCGCCGTCAAGCTGCAAGCGGTGAAGATCACGGCCGAAGTCGCACCGGTTCGCGTAACGCCGGCGCAAGCCCTTACACTGCCCGGCATCGCGAGCATCACCTCGAAGCAGGCGGAGGAGACGGTGAACCTCATCGACACCGAGGACGCCGTGAAGTACCTGCCGAGCGTGTTCCTGCGCAAGCGGAACAACGGCGACACGCAGGCGACGATGGCGACGCGCACGTGGGGCGTGAGCTCGAGCGCGCGCAGCCTCATCTTCGCCGACGGCGTCCCGCTCACCGCGCTCGTCGCGAACAACAACACGCTCGGCGGGCCGCGATGGGGGCTTGTCGCCCCATCGGAGGTCGCGCGCATCGACATGATGTACGGCCCGTTCTCGGCGGCGTACGCCGGCAACTCGATGGGGGCGGTCATGGAGATTACGACAAGGCTGCCCGAAAAGCTCGAGGGGTCGATCGCGCAGACGCAGGCGGTGCAGCGCTTCGACCTGTACGGAACGAAGAGCACGTACGGCACGTCGCAGACGACCGGCGACGTCGGTATGCGATTCGGGAGCCTCGCGATCCGCGCGAGCGGGAACTACCAGAACAGCAACAGCCAACCGCTCGGCTACATCACGAGCGCGTCGTTCCCCGCCGGCACGACGGGCGGCTACCCCGAGAAGAACAAGCTTGGCGCCGCCGCAAACATCCTCGGCGCTAGCGGCCAGCTGCACACGGACATGACGAACGCGAAGATCAAGGCGGCGTACGACATCACGCCCGGGATCCGCGCGGCATACACGTTCGGCTTCTGGAAGAACGACGGCGCGTCCGGCGTCGATCCGTTCATCCAACACTCCGGTAACCCGGCGTTCGCGGGGCAGGCGGGATTCGCGAGCGGATTTTACGATCTCATACAGTCGCACACGTCGCAGAGCCTCTCCGTGCGGAGCGACACAAGGCGCATGTGGGACTTCGAGGTCGTCGGGACGAAGTACGACTTCGGCAAGGACCAGCAGCGCAGCCCGACGACCGCCTCGGCCACGAGCGTGACGTTCGGCGCGCCGGGTCGAGTCGCGGTGCTCGACGGGACGGGCTGGACGACGCTCGACGCGAGGGCGATCTGGCGCCCGTCGGGCGATGCGACGTCGAGACACGTGGTGAGCGTCGGTGCGCACGCGGACCGGTACGTGCTCGAGAACACGACGTGGAACACGCCTGAGTGGACGGCCGGCGACTTCACGACGGTGTCGACTGAGGGTGACGGGAAGACGCGAACGCGGGCGGCGTGGGCGCAGGACGCGTGGCGCCTAACGCCAACGCTGCGCTTCACGTTCGGCGGCCGGTACGAGTCGTGGAAGGGCTATGACGGCTACAACGCGAACGGCACGACCGAGATCGAGCAGCCGGAGGTGTCGGCGTCGAAGTTCTCGCCGAAGGGAGTGCTCGCCTGGAATCCGTCACTCTTCTGGACGGTGACGGCGTCCGTCGGCAAGGCGTATCGCTTCGCGACGGCGTCGGAGCTGTATCAGCTCGTGTCGACGGGCACGACGTTCACGTCACCGAACCCGGACCTCAAGCCAGACAACGTGCTCGCGAGCGAGCTGCGCTTCGAGCGCAGGGCCGACCGCACGCTGGTGCAGGTCGCGCTGTTCCGGGACGACATCCACGACGCGATCATCTCGCAGTTCCTGCCGCTCGTGCCGGGATCGACGCAGCTGTTCTCGTACGTGTCGAACGTCGATCACGTCCGGTCGCAGGGCGTGGAGCTCGTGTTAGGCTCGAACGACCTGTTCGTTCGGGGACTCGAGCTGCAGGGCAGCGCGACGTACACGGGCGCGAAGACGCTCGAGCTGTCGGGCCGTGCGAGCGCGACGGCCCCGGAGGGCACAGCGATCGGGAAGCAGTTGCCTAACATTCCAAAACGGCGCGCCACGTTCTCCGCGACCTATCGCCCTGACCAGCAGCGGCGGCTCGCCCTGACCGCGGCGGGTCGGTACAGTGACAAGATGTACACCACGCTCGATAATGCGGACGTGAACCCGAATACGTATCAGGGGTTCGGGGCGTGGTTCGTTGCGGACGCGAAAGCGAGTTACCGGTTCGATCGGCACGTCTCGCTGGGGTTGGGCGTCGATAATGTGCTCAACCGGAAGTACTTCCTGTTCCACCCGTTCCCACAGCGAACGTTTGTCGGGAGCCTGAAGTACTCGCTGTAACTCCGAACCGCTTCGTGAGAACTCTGGGACGCCCTTGGGGGAAAGCAGCGGAGATCGACGGCGTTCGTATTCGTATAGAACACTATGATGGCTCGCGTGCGACGGGCTTCTCGACATCGATCGCTGCCACCAAAGTTGGTGTCCGTCGAGCCGCGATGCCCTTGCAAGTGATGACGCGGCTGATCGCAGGCGACTCCCGCACATTCTCCCGCACGGGTGTCGCGCGACCAGCCGCGCCGACCTTACGTAAGTTGTTGTGGTGCTTGAATGGCTAGGGACGGAATCGAACCGCCGACACGCGGATTTTCAGGAAGCGTGTGGCTCGCCCGTGAACGCACGCGACCCTCCGAAACCCGTCTGGATCGCACCCTAAACTTGCCGTAAATCGGCGTAAACTCACTCGGCCACCCGCGAGTTCACCCGCGAGTTTGCACGCTGTTGCGCGTGATCTTCGGACGCCCTGCCTCGTAGCAGCTCACCACCGGCGTGTCCGGCGCGAGGCCGAAGCGCGCCTTCGCGAGCGCGATCTCCGTGTCGAGTTGGCGAAGCTCCCTCGCGGGGACCGTACGCAAGCGGGGCCCGTGCGCGATGCCGGTCGCGAA
>DATCGG010000035.1:0-4296 GCA_036509075.1 Gemmatimonadaceae bacterium | reverse complement strand
CCCGGGATCCGCACCCACGCGTTCAATCACCTCCTGGGCGAGTGCGGGACGAGCTTCTTCGCCAGCGAGAAGCTCGCCAAGCGCCTCAAGCGTGGCTTCCCGAAGTCGCTCGATGGTGCGCCCTGCCTGCTGCCCAGCGATCACGCCACGGTACGCCGCCGGCTGGACCAGTGGTTCGATGCCGCGAAGCTGCGCCCGTCGCTGATCGCCGAGTTCGACGACAGCGCGCTGATGTACGCGTTCGGCGAGGACGGGCGGGGGGTCTTCCCGGCGCCGACGATCTTCGAAGAGGAGTTTCGCCAGCGTTACAACGTCCACGTCGTCGGTCGGAGCAAGACGGTGCGCCAGCAGTTCTACGCGATCTCCGTCGATCAGCGGCTGCATCACCCGGCCGTGATGGCGATCGTCCACGCCGCGCGGGAGGACCTCTTCCGTTAGCTCCGCTAGCTAGCCGCAGCGCGCCGCAGGCGCGGTGTGCGGCTACTTTTGCAAATGGTAGCGGCAAACCCGCGCTTCGCGCGGGAGCCGCTAGAGCAACCAGGGACGCTGGGGACTCTCCAGCATGCCCTGGACTCGAATCTTCGCGCCGTCCATGTATCCGGACGCCCACGCAAACGTGTAGCTCTCACCGTCGCCGTCGGTGTTCTGCACGCGCAAGGGCGACCGATCGAGCGCGCTCAGGAACGTCACCAGACGTGACTCGTTGGTCGTGACATCGAGGGTCGTCAGTCCATCGATGCGGCGCACCCGCCGCCGCACCTGGCTGGCCCATCCTCGATCGTGCCTCTGCCCGTCGAAGAACCGGGCGCCGCTCTTGTCGTCAGTCACGATTCGTCACTCATCGAAGAACTCCCTCAATGTTTTTCCCCGCGAGGGGTGGCGGAGCTTTCGCAACGCGATCGCCTCGATCTGCCTGATCCGCTCGCGCGTCAGGGAGAATTCGATCCCGACCTCGGCCAGCGTGCGCTCCGAATCGTGTCCGATGCCGAAGCGCATCCGGAGGATCTTCTGCTCCCGCGGCGTCAACATCGCCAGCACCTTGTGTACCTGCTCGGCCAGGTCGGTCTCGATGATCGTGTCGTCGGCAGGGACCACCCGCTCGTCCTCGACGAAGTCGCCCAGCTGGGCTTCGTCATCGGTGCCCGTGGGCGCGGAGAGCGACAGCGGCTGCCTGGCGATCGTCAGCAGCTCGCGCGCCTTTCCGACCGGAATCGACAGCTCCTCCGCGAGCTCGTCGGGTGTCGGGTCGCGTCCCAGCTTGTGGCCCAGAGATCGCGTGGATCGTGTCAGCTTGCTCAGGGTCTCCTGCATGTGGACCGGGATCCGGATCGTGCGCGACTGATCGGTGACGGCGCGGGTGATGCCCTGCCGGATCCACCAGCAGGCGTAGGTAGAAAACTTGTAGCCCCGCTTGTAGTCGAACTTTTCGACGGCCTTCAGCAGGCCGATGTTGCCCTCCTGAATGAGGTCGAGGAACTGCAAGCCGCGGTTCACGTACTTCTTCGCGATCGAGATGACCAGGCGCAGGTTGGCCTCGACGAGCGCGTTCTTCGCCGTCTCGGCGGCGCGTTCGCCCTCCACGATCTCGTGCACGGTCGCGCGCAACGCCGCCGCCGTTAACCGCGCCTCCTGCTCGACCTTCCGGATCCTCCTGCGCGCATCGGAGGTGATCCGGGACATCTCCTCCATGTCGTGCGCCCGCACCCCGAGCCGACGCACGACCGCCCTTCGCCGAAGCGGCGATGATTGCATCTCGCGGAACGCCCGCCGGAGATCCTTGGACGACAGCGCGCAGCGGCGCTCGCAGGCGGAGATCTGCGCCTGGGCATGCTCCAGGCGGGCGAGCAGCGCTTTGAGCCTGAGGACGATCCTGTCGATCTGCTTCTGGTGGAGCCGAAGGTGCAGGAGGGCGTCCAGAATCTGCGCGCCCACCGCTCGAGACGCGGCGCTCCTCGCGCCGCGCTTGCGAAGCCGGGCCACCTTGTCGAAGACCTTGCAGATCCGGTCGACGTGCCATTGCTCGTCGAAATCGGGATCGTCGGAGTCGACGTTCCGGACGACGTCCTTGACCCGCAGCCTCGCGTGCCGGAGCTCGGCGCCGAGGAAGACAATCTCGTCCATCGCGGAGGACGAACCGAGCACGACCCGCAGGACGCGCCGCTGCCCGTCCTCGATGCGCTTCGCGATCGCGACCTCGCTTTCGCGCGTCAGCAGCGAGAACGAGGTCATCTCGCGCAGGTAGGTGCGCACCGGATCGGCGCTGGCGGCGTCAGGCGTATCAGCTTCGGCCTCGGCGTCGCCCACCGCTTCGGCATCCGTCCGCATCGTCAGCTGCCGAGCCGAGACGTTTTCTTCAGGTCGGCGTCCTGGTGAGCAGGCTCTCGAGGCCTTCGAGGTGGCGCCGCGCCCTGACGACGCGAAGAACCAGCTGGAGCAACGCCGGCGTGGCCATCGCGTTGTCCGTCGCACCGTCGGGCAGCCCGGCCACCACCGCGTCGAGATTGTCGCGCGCGGTCTGGAGAACCCCGCGAGCCGCCATCACCCGCACTGCGACGTCGTCACTCATTGCTGTCTGACACGAGGATGCACGCATCGTTTGGCGACGCCCATGTATTCACGACGGCACATCAATCGATTTTTTCGAACTGTCGCCGCGAACTTAAGACATGGTGCTCGCGGCGCACGCCGGCTAACCACTGCGCGATGGCAAAAGTGCCTGCCCGCAAGCAGCAGTACGCTTTAGCCTTCTCGCAGGACGTGGAACGCCGGTTTCTTCGCAGTAGGGCGTCGATTCGGGCGTTGATTCGCCAGCGCCTCGAAGACATCGTCGCGGCCGCTGGAAAATCCCGCGCGCGTACGAAAATCGCCGCACGCAACGAGCCGCCGCTTCGGTTCTACGTCTACGAGGGCTTCCGGGTCGCCTACCAGATTGATCCGGGGACCCGCCGCGTCGTCGTGCTGGACATCGCGCCGGTGCGGTCGTGAGAAGCGGTCAGGTGATACTTGTTACGGGCGGAGCCGAGGGCGCGCTTCGGGCGCGTGATGGGCGGCAGGCCCAGTGGCGTCGGTGAGGACCCCATCGTGGCGGAGGGCAGCAGCAGCCGGGTCCACGACACGGCCACTCGCGACGAGGATTCGATGCATGGCCTCCATGCTCACGAACGCAACCAGCAGCGAGACGAACCAAAGCAGGCCCACCCGCACGACCACCCGGAACACCGCGTACCCCCAGAGGAACCATAGTCACCAAGACGGGGCCGGTTCACGCGAACCATCAGCTCATCGGTCAGCTTTCTTGTCGAAGCGGGGCTTGCGTCCGCCTCTCGCCGCGGCAATCGTCGCGAACATGGGCCAGGCGAACGTCACGCTCGAGCAGCGAACGCGCCGATCCTGATCGTGGAAGGAGACCAGGATCTGGCCGTCGCCTTCAAGGAGTTCCGACGTCGGCCGGATTCGCGAGCAGATGTCGCCCGCAACCTAGTCCGCAGCGAGCCTCGCCTGCGGGCAGCGCTACGCGCAGTGGCTCCGGACGAACTGCAGAAGCGGGGGCAGCAGGATCGGTTTGTCGAACACACCGACGTCACCGAACTGGATGCGCAATGACTCCGCGCTGAAGTTGGAGCCCGAGAGCACGGCGACCGGAATCGCGCTCACGTCGGGCATCCGCAGCTGCCTGGATCGAAAGTCCCAGCCGTTTGCCACGGGCATCATGAGGTCGAGAAGGATCACGCAGGGTCGAAATCCAGTCGCCAGCAGATCGAGGGCCGTACGCCCGTTCACGGCCGTCTTCACGCGGAAGCCCTCGTCCGCGAGAACCTCGCTCAAGAACGCGCGAATCGCCTTGTCGTCATCGACGACCAGGACCGCCGGGGCAGATCTTGCCTTTGCGTTTGCCTTCATCACCGATTGTGCAGCCCGTCAGCGGACCGAGATGTTGGGCGCGGGCGGCGCTGCCATGCCACTGCCGATGTGGAAGCTCGGATGGGGCGGCTGGTTGTACGCGGTCTGCTCGGCCGACACCTGGACGCGGTACTGCGCGTCGTGCATCAGCGTGTAGATCCGCCGGGTGGTCACGTTCGTGGTCGTGTACAGGCGCAGCGCCGAGCTGTTGCTCTCGCGCCAGATGACCTCTTCGCGCCAGTCGCCATAGAGATCCGCGGTCACCGTCGGGGTCGATTTGGTGCCGTTGTTGGAAGAGCAGCCGCTCGCGGACAGAAGCGTGCTTCCCCCGTACTTGCTGATCGACGTGCCGTCCTCGAGCTCGCGCGTCTCGTCGGCGTCCCACCAGACAAGGAG
>DATCGG010000034.1:0-5674 GCA_036509075.1 Gemmatimonadaceae bacterium | reverse complement strand
TCGGCCGGCCAGCTGACAGAGGCCGTGACACCCAATACCAATGGATCATAGGCCTCAGGCTGCCGCATCATTGATCTGGACCGCATCGCCGCGCGCTGCCGCAGCGTGAGAGCCATGTTGACGTTGGATTGTCGAGCGTCCCGGGACGGCTGCCGCCGCGACCGCCGATCGCGACGCAGGGAGTCGGTCATTCGAGGTGGATAACTCCTCGCCGCAGCGCCACCGTTGCCGCTAGAGTCCGATCGGCGACGTCGAGCTTGTGAAGAGTGTGAAGCACGTGCGCCCGACGGTCGCCTCCGTTCTCCCGATGACGGTCGCGGTCTCCCGTTGCTCATGCCCCGCGCCACGAGCGTGAGCACCTCGAGCTCGCGGTCGGTCAACTCGACGCGCGGTGTAAACTCGACGAGCCGAGCCGCGGCACGCCTGGCCCGCCGCGGTGCACCGACTGGATCGCGTCTGCGACCGCCTCGAGCGCACGATGAATTCCGCGTCGCCCTGATACGTGGTCAGCGCGATGTTCTTCTCGATCGCCTCCGCACCGCCCATCGTCGGCATGCTGAGATCCTCGCCGGGTGAACTCAACCCCTGGACCGAAGCCAGGGCTGATACGGAGAACCCGCAGCGCGGACCGCTGCTCATCATTTCAGGCGAGAAGGACAACAGCGTCCCGTAGTCGATCGCCAATGCGTCGTTTCACCTGCAGGAGCGCAACGACACTGTGACGGTGATCATCGAGATTCACAACCGCGGCCGCGCCCTCACGATCGACAGCGGCTGGCGTGATGCCGCCGCGACCGCGCTCGAGTTCATCCGACGGTTCGTGTGACCCCTGCCCCACGGCATGTTGAGTGACGGCGCGAAACGCCGTATGCTGTTGTCATGCCCGCGACCACGCCTCTTGGGGAATACCTCCGCGCACGGCGTGAGCTCGTGCGTCCCGAGGACGTGGGCCTAACGCGACTCGGTCGCCGGCGCGTGCCTGGGCTGCGTCGTGAGGAGCTGGCCACGATCGCTGGCATCAGCTCCGACTACTACCTACGATTGGAGCAAGGTCGTGATCAACACCCGTCCGTGCCGGTGATCGAAGCGCTGGCGCGCGCGCTTCGGCTCGACGAGGACGCCACCGCGCACCTGTATTCGCTCGCCAACCCACTCGCGCCGCGGCATCGCCCTGAGGATTGTGAGCGCGCCCCGGCCTCCATCGAGCGGCTGATCGCCTCACTCCCCCACACGCCAGCGTTTGCCCACGGTCGCCTCATGGACGTGCTCGCGGCCAACGCGCTCGCTTCGGCGCTCTCGCCGATCTTCAGTCAAGGCGTCAATCTCGTTCAGGCCGTTTTCCTGGATCCCGGAGTGCGCAAACTCTGGCGTGACTGGGGCGCACTCGCCGAGAGCACCGTCGCTCGCTTGCGAGTGTTGGTCGGGCCAGATGTAGAGGACCCTCGTCTCCGCGAGCTCGTGGGTGATCTCTCAGCGCGCAGCGATGAGTTCCGACACCTCTGGGCGCGCCACGACATCCTCGTTCCCGCCGCCCGCAGTACGGTGTTCGACCATCCTCTCGTAGGCACGCTCGAGCTGCAGCCAGAGCGCTTGGCTATTCTGGGGGCGGCGGGCCAACTCCTCATCATCTGCCACGCCGAGCCGGGTAGCCCGTCTGAGCGCGCGCTGATCCGGCTCGCTGAGTTGACTGTCGCCAACAGCGGGCACCGCGCCTAACGGGAGAGCCCGGCACACGGGCCGGTCGGACCGTCAGGTATCATGCCGCAACCCTGCCCCCGCCAATCCTATGGTTCCGAGGGCGCTGGCTAAGCTGCCCGAGCTGCCGCACAATGCCCGCACGGTTGGCATCGACCACGGATGGCGGGGAACGCATGGACGCCGACATCACGCTACGGGTGGACGGGTCGGATCATCGACTCACCGTCGACACGCGCACTACGCTGCTTGACGCTCTGCGAGAGCGCCTGGCGATCACGAGCGTCAAGAAGGGTTGCGATCATGGCCAGTGCGGCGCGTGTACTGTCCTGCTCGACGACCGCCGAGTCGTGAGTTGCCTCATGCTGGCGGTGGCACGCGATGGTGCCGATGTCGTCACAGCTGCTGGACTCGCCGCCGGCGCTGAGCTTCACCCGCTGCAACGCGCATTCGTCGAACACGACGCGTTGCAATGCGGCTATTGCACGCCAGGTCAGGTCGTCTCGGCCGCGGGCATGCTCGAGGAGGCGAAGGCCGGGTGGCCGAGTGTCGTGAGCAAGGACCTGAACGCGACGGAGGTCGTGCTCGACGACGATGAGATCCGCGAGCGGATGAGCGGCAACCTTTGTCGCTGCGCCGCATACGCCAACATCGTTCCCGCGATTGCACAGGTGGCCGGGTGAAGCCGTTTCGATACGAACGCGCCGCCGACGTGTCGGGCGCCGTGGCAGCGCTCGCTGCGGCGCCTAACGGGGCGTTCCTTGCCGGTGGCACCAATCTCGTCGACCACATGCGACTCGGGGTGGCGACGCCAGACTTGTTGGTCGACGTCAAGGGTCTAACGTCCGACCGGATCGAGGTGCTGCCTGACGGCGGCGTTCGGATCGGCGCCGCGGTAACCAACAGCGATCTGGCCGCCGACCGTATGATTCGACGCCGCTACCCGATGATCGCCGAAGCAGTGCTGTCGGGCGCGTCGGGACAGCTGCGTAACGTCGCCACAGTGGCAGGTAACCTGCTGCAGCGCACGCGATGCGTGTACTTCCAGGATCTCACCACGCCCTGTAACAAACGCGAGCCGGGTTCAGGCTGCTCGGCGCGTGAGGGCTACCAGCGCGATGCCGCGATCTTCGGTGCGTCGCCGGCGTGCATCGCGACGCACCCGTCGGACATGGCCGTGGCGATGGTCGCGCTCGACGCGGTCGTGCACACGCAGGGGGCCAACGGTGCACGAAGGATCCCTGTCACGGAGCTGCACCGGCTGCCCGGCGACCGGCCGGAGCGCGACACTCTGCTCGAGCACGGGGAGCTGATTACCGCCGTCGAGGTGCCGGCGGCCGCGTTCGCGGCGAATTCGCGTTACCGTAAGGTGCGCGACCGGGCATCGTACGCGTTCGCGCTGGTGTCGGTTGCGGCAGCGCTCGACGTCGCCGACGGCATCGTTCGTGACGTACGTCTCGCGTTAGGTGGCGTGTCGCACAAGCCATGGCGGGCGACCAGAGTCGAGCAGATGCTTCGCGGTGTACGCGCGACGGAGCAGGCGTTCCTCGACGCGGCCGATGCAGAGCTGGCCGACGCGCGACCATTGCTGGGAAATGCGTTCAAGGTTCGACTCGCTCGCAACACGATCGTCCGCACGCTGTTGGATCTGGTGGAGTTGCCGCGATGAGCGCCGTGAGAACGCGCGCGATCGGCGCGGCGCTCGACCGCATCGACGGACCCGACAAAGTCCGAGGGCTCGCGAGGTACGCGTACGAGCAGCCTGTCGACAATCCGGCCTACCTCTGTCCGATCGAGTCCACGATCGCCAGCGGACGTATCACTGCCTTCGATACGAGCGCGGCGAGCGTTGAGCCGGGCGTGCTGGCCGTGCTCACCTATCAGAATGCGCCGAAGGTCGCGTCGACTGCCGACCCGGAGCTCGCGATCCTGCAATCGGACGCGATCGCCTTCCGCGGGCAGTTCATCGGCGGTGTGGTCGCTGAATCGTCCGAGGTCGCTTGCCACGCCGCGAGCCTCGTTAGGGTGGAGTATGAGGAGCGGCCCGGGCAGTTCGCGATGCGCAGCGATGGCACCGATCGGTATGTCCCCAGGGTGTTGAATGCGGGGTTCACGACCGAC
Source organism: Gemmatimonadaceae bacterium (assembly GCA_036509075.1). Lineage (GTDB taxonomy): Bacteria > Gemmatimonadota > Gemmatimonadetes > Gemmatimonadales > Gemmatimonadaceae > JAJKIV01. Next base: position 1,858 of record DATCGG010000034.1, on the reverse strand, counting down.
ACCGTCGAGGGCGACGTCGATGCTGCGCTCGCGTCGGCAGCCGTTAGGTTCGACGCGACCTACACGACGCCTATCGAGTTCGCCAACCCGATGGAGCTCAACTCGACCGTCGCCATATGGAACGACGACGGCCTCACGCTCTACTGCGCCACACAGGGAGTGCAGATGGCGCAGGCGCTTCTGGCTCCGGTGGTCGGGCTCGAGACGCAGCGCGTGCGTGTCATCTCCCCGCACGTCGGCGGTGGGTTCGGGTGCCGGTGTTTTCAGTACGCGGACGTTGCGCTCGCCATCCTGGCCGCGAAGCATCTTCCAAATCGACCCATCAAGCTCGCGCTCACGCGCCGGCAGATGTTCACGCAGGTCGGCTATCGCCCTCCCTCCACCCAACGCATCCAGCTCGGGGCCGACCCCACTGGCCGGCTCACTGCGATCGCGCACGACATCGTACAGCCGACGGCGAGGATCAAGGAGTTCGCCGAGCAGACCGGAGTTGCGACTCGTTTGATGTATGCGGCACCCAACCGACGGACGACGCACCGTGTGGCAGCGCTGGACGTTCCGCCGCCGAATCCACTCCGAGGTCCCGGAGAAGCGCCCGGCATGTTCGCGCTCGAGTCGGCGATGGACGAGATGGCACTCGCCTGCAGCATTGACCCGATCGAATTCCGTATCCGCAACGAGCCTAGCGTTGACCCGGAGTCCGGTCTGTCGTTTTCCAGTCGTCACCTCGTGCGTTGTTTGCAGGAAGGCGCTCGTCGATTCGGGTGGAAGGGCCGGAGCCTCATCCCGCGGTCGCGGCGCGAGAACGGCTGGCTGGTCGGAGTCGGCGTGGCATCGTCGACATACCCGACGTACCTCATTCCAGGGAATAGCGCGACGATCCGCGCTACGCCCGACGGTCGTTATCGGGTGCTGATCGCGGCCTCGGACATCGGCACGGGCGCCTGGACGGCGCTCACGCAGATCGCGGCCGACGCGCTGGAAACGGGAGTCGAGGATATCGAGTTGCAGATCGGCGACTCCGCGCTGCCGATGGCGTTCATGGCTGGCGGATCAGCGGGAACCGCGAGCTGGGGCGCCGCGATCATCGAGGCCGCACGTGCCCTCCGCGAGCGGCTCGACTCCGAGCACGGTGGACTGGTCCCACGCGACGGGGTCGAGGTGACGTCCGACCCGATGAAGATGGCCGATCACGCCGGTCCGCTGCCGGGTAGCCCCTTCAAGGAGAAGTACGCAATGCACGCTTTCGGGGCACAGTTCGCCGAGGTGCGCGTGCACGCCGACACCGGCGAGGTGCGAGTGCCGCGACTGCTCGGGATGTTCGACGTCGGTCGGATGATCAATCCGAAGCTCGGTCGCTCGCAGTTGTTAGGCGGCATGACCTGGGGGCTGTCCATGGCGCTGCACGAGCACGGCGTGCGTGACCCGCGATTTGGCCACGTCGTCAACAATGACTTCGCCGGCTACCATATCGCCACCAACGCCGACGTCGGCTCGATCGACGTGCATTGGCTCGACGAGGAAGATGCGTTCTCCAATCCGATGGGCTCGAAGGGTATTGGGGAGCTCGGCATCGTCGGCACCGCGGCGGCGATCGCGAATGCAGTGTATCACGCGACCGGCATTCGGGTTCGCGACCTGCCGATCACGCTCGACACGCTGCTACAGTGAGATGATGATTGACTCGCCTAATCAGTGCGATGCGCGGCGTGTGCTCGGCCAGCTTCGACCTGCCGTGACCTGAGAGGCAGAGCGAGGCGCTGGCACTTGCCAGCGCCCCTATTCGTTAGGTCCGAGTAACTTGGGTGGAATCGGCGCCAGCTGGGCCTCGGCCCTGTGCCCGGACAGGCGCCGCGTG
>DATCGG010000033.1:0-2348 GCA_036509075.1 Gemmatimonadaceae bacterium | reverse complement strand
TGATCGAATGCGTTAGAGCGATGCGTACGGGGTCAGACTCCTGACGGACCAAACGAACGCGGGATCGCGTTCGTTTGGTCCGTCAGGAGTCTGACCCCGTACGCATCGCTCTAACGCATTCGATCAGCCTCGCAACGTCGGCTTCGTTCGTCGCGATCCCGACCGACGCCCGCACCGCCCCCACCGCGACGCTTCCACCCAGGCATTCGCCGAACTTCTCCACCGAGAATCCCTCGCGCCGAGCGCGCTCCATGCACGCCGCCGCTTCCGCTGCCGGGAACCCGAATGCGCGCTCGGCCGCGCCGGGATTGCAGAAACAGCCGCCCCGAATCGACACGCCACGCTCGAGGGCAACGCGCTCCACCTGCTGATAGGGCACGGCCCGCCCGAATCGGTCGAGCACATTGAACGCGACGGTTCCGCCGCGCGCGTGATTGTTCGTTGGCCCATAGACGCGCGTCATTGCATGGCCGTCCGGGTGACGCAGCGACGCCAGCTCGGCGAGCAGATGCACCGTGAGCTGGCCGACTCGACGCTTCACGTTGGCCAGGCCGATCTCGCCTAACAACTCCAGTCCGGCGGGCACGGCAGCGATCGACGCGAAATTCGGTGTGCCGTCCTCGAACGCCTCGGCACCCGTCTTCAGCATGTGCATCCGATGCTGGGTCGACACGAACTCCACCGTCCCGCCGGCGAACCACGGGCGGACGAGCGCGGCAAGGGCGTCACGGCGCGCGATCAAGGCGCCTATACCGGTCGGGTACCCGAACATCTTGTAGAACGACAGCGCCACGAACTCCGGCCGCACGGCGTCCAGGCGCAGCGCGTTCGTCGGAACAAAGGCAGCCGCGTCGAGCAGCACGGCATATCCAGCCCTCTGCGCCGCGTCGATGAGACCCAATGGATGCTGCACTCCCGAGAAATTGGATTGCGCCGGGAAAGCGAACAGACTCGGAGCATTTGCGCGCGTAAGCGATCGATCCATACCCTGCAGCCGCAGTTCATCATCCAGCTGCGCGTACACCACGTCCGCTCCTCGGGCGCGCGCAAGCTCGCGGATGCCATTCACCGAGTTGTGGTTGTCGGCAGCGAGCACGAGCCGCGACCCCGCCTGGAACCGGAAGGCCTCGGCGACCAAGCGAATCGCGCCGCTCGCGTTGGCCGTGAAGACCACCTCGTAGTCGCCTGGATCCGCGGAAAAGAACGCGAGCGTCAGGCGGCGGGCATCCTCGATGATCTCCGTACTGCGAAGCGACGCGATGCTCTGCGAGTGTGGGTTGCCGAGCACCGATCCGGCGAGGAGCTCGAGATGGCCGCGTACGTGCGATTCCGCGTACAGTGCGCTTCCGGTGTAGTCGAGATACGCTTCGCCTGAACGGTCCAACCGTCCGAACTCGCGGGCTCGCAGCGCGGCGAACCAGGCGTCATCCCGAAGCACGCCATCACCTAACGACGCGCCGGCAATCGACACGCCTCCGAGCGCTGTATCCGCCGCCTCAGCGCCCGCGCGAGCGAATGGTGCGCTCAGCACGCCCGCCTCCGGATCTTTTTGATGGACTCGCGAGTGTCGGACTTGTGAGGCGTCGAGAGCGCGCCATCCAGCACGCTCGGTACCGTCGTCGTACTGGCCGAGTCCACGACCGTCATCTTGCCGCCGAACCAGAGCGTGAGCGCGCGGACCGAATCGCGTTGGGCTTGCGGTGTCGTGGACGCGACGCGCGGATTCATTACCTGCTCGAGCCACTCGTACAACCCACCGCGGAGGAAAAACACGTTCTTCACGCCTCGCGCTCGCAGCAGGAACCACCCCTGCGCCGCGTGCGTCCCGCCCTCGGAGTACAGCACGTACGTGGCCGCGGAATCGAGCGGCATGCGCGCGATCTCGGCCAGCGGCACGCGCGTGGCACCGGGAATGTGGAAGTCGGCGAACTCACTGTCCGCGCGGATGTCGAGAACGCGAAGCCGCGGTTTGTCGTCCCGGATCCACGTCGCGAGCTCTACGGCGGTGACGTGATCCTCCTCGTGCTCGACGATCCGCGCGAGCTCGGTCACGTCCACGGAACCGCGTGTCGCGCGTGTTGGACTCCCTGCGACAACGGCCAGCGCTCCGCCAACGACGGCGACGATCGCGAGCGCCCGTTCGATGCCTGGGCGGCGGCGCGCGTCCACCGTCATGCGACGACCTTCATGGGCCGGGCAGGGCGCTCGGCGCGTCGCTCCAACCATTCCGCCCCCGCGAACGCACCTAACGCCACTGCCACAATGCCGCCCACGACCGTGCCGTACGAGAGTCCAAAGGCCTGGGGGAGTGTCCAGGCGCCACGACCCGTACTGTCCGCGAATTGACC
>DATCGG010000032.1:0-8600 GCA_036509075.1 Gemmatimonadaceae bacterium | reverse complement strand
CACGTGGCCGGCGATGACGCGCTCGCGGCGCTCGCGTCGCAGGCCGAGCGCGTGCTCGCCCTGCTCGAGAGCGTGAACGACGATGCCGTCGACGGCGTTACCTACGCACCGGACAAGTGGACGCTCAAGGACGTGGTCGCGCATCTGGCCGACGACGAGCGCGTGTTCGGCTACCGGATGCTCTGTCTTGCGCGGCGGGACACTCGGTTGTTGGATGGGTTCGACGAAAAGCAGTATGCAACGGAGGCGTCTGCGACCCGACGATCCTGGGCGTTGCTCCTCACCGACTACTCGGCGGTGCGCAACGCGACGCTGACGTTGTTGGACGGACTTTCGGCCGACGCGTGGACGTATCGCGGGACAGTCAATGGCTACGAGGCGTCGGTTCGCGGGCTGGCGTTTCACATTGCCGGGCACGAGCTCCGCCACCTCCGCGCGATCGAAACGCTGTACTGGCCGCGGCTCAATCGTGCGCCGACTCTCGTCGGGAAGCCGAGTCAGGCATCGCGGTAGCTTGCCACCTTGACCTGCTTTGTCCCCCGACACGGACTGCGCTACATTCTCCGACCCTTTACGTCGCGGTGCGTTCATGCGTCGAACACTTTCTGCGGCCGTGCTGCTCGCCTCCGCCTCCGTCGCTGCGGCCCAGAACAAGCCCCGTGAGGAGCTCAAGGAAGTCACCCCGGAAAAGGCCGATACCGCGGTCTACCAGCGACTGACCTACCGGTACATCGGCCCCGAGGGGAATCGCGTCACCTCGGTGACCGGCGTCGCCGGCGACCCGAACACCTACTACGCCGGCGCTGCCTCAGGGGGACTCTGGAAGTCCACCGATGGCGGGATTCACTGGTCACCGGTGTTCGATTCGCAGCCGGTGTCGTCGGTAGGCGCGCTGGCCGTCGCGCCGAGCGATCCGAATGTCGTCTACGCGGGGACAGGCGAGCCATTCACGCGCAGCCACATCTCCGCCGGCTGGGGAATGTTTCGCTCGACCGACGCCGGAAAAACGTGGAAGCGTGCGGGCCTGGAGAATACGGGGCGCATTTCGCGAATCGTCGTGCACCCGACGAACCCGGACCTCGTCTACGCGGCATCGTTAGGCTTCGCCTACGGCCCGCAACCGGAGCGCGGGATCTACCGGTCGAGCGACGGCGGCAAGACCTGGGACCGCGTGCTGTTCGTGAACGACTCCACCGGCGCATCCGACATCGTGATGGACCCGACGAACCCACGCATCCTCTACGCCGGGTTCTGGCAGATCGAGATCAAGACGTGGGGGCGCCACAGCGGCGGCGCCGGGAGCGGCATCTGGAAGTCCACGGATGGCGGGACGACCTGGAAAAAGCTCACCGGCTCGGCAATGCCGTCCAGGACCGTCGGCAAGATTGGACTCGGCATCAGCAAGGCGATGCCCAGCCGAATCTATGCGCTCATCGAGACCGGCGATGGTGTGCCCACGCCCGAGGGCAAGTCAACGGACAGCGGCCGTCTGTTCAGGTCGGACGACGGTGGCGACACGTGGTTGCTCGTGAACCACGACCGTCAGGTGGCCGGACGTACGCACTACTACAATAGAATGGGCGTGTCGCCCGACAATCCTAACGAGGCGTACTTTCTCACCTCCAACTGGGCCAAGACGCTCGACGGCGGCGCCACGATCATCGACCCGCCATTCACGGAGACGCCTGGCGGGGACCATCACGACATCTGGATCGACCCGACGAACGGCAACCGCATGGTCGTGAGTCACGACGGCGGCGTGTCGGTTTCGATCAACCGCGGCAAATCATGGATCGTGACGCAGCTGCCGCTCGCGCAGATGTACCACGCGACGGTCGACAACCGCGTTCCGTACAACGTTTACGGCAACCGTCAGGATGGACCGTCGGCGATGGTGCCGAGCAATCCGCGCGGGGGTGACTTCTTCGGAGCGGGGTTCGATTTCCCGACGATCAGCCGAGGACATTCGGAGACCGTCGGCGGTGGCGAGAGTGGCTGGGCGATCCCGGACACCGTGGACGGCAACCTCGTGTGGTCGAGCGGGTCGGGCTCGGGGTCGATGGGCGGGATCATCACCCGCTACGATCGGCGGACGAAACTCGTGCAGACGGTGGAGATCTGGCCGCTGGCGACGATCGGGTGGGCGGCGGAGAGCCTCAAGTACCGCTTCGTGTGGACGGCGCCACTCACGCTCAGCGCACACGATCACAACGTGCTGTATGTGGGGAGCCAGCACGTGCACATGACGAGCGATGGCGGCAACCACTGGAAGGAGCTCTCGCCGGACCTGACGCGGAACGATAAATCGCGACAGAAGATTTCAGGCGGCCTGACGCCTGACAACATCGGCGTCGAGTACGCGGGCGTAGTGTTCGCGATCGGGGAGTCGCCGATGGACGCGAAGGTGTTGTGGGCAGGAACGAACGACGGACTCGTTCACGTCAGCCGGGACGGCGGCACCACCTGGACCGACGTCACGAAGAATATTCCCGGTCTGCTCGATTGGGGGACGATCTCGAATATCGAGCCGTCGAGGTATGACGTCGGCACGGCGTACCTCACCGTCGATGGCCATCAGGTGAACAACCGTGACCCATGGGTCTACAAGACGACGGATTTCGGGAAGACGTGGAGGCTCATCACCACGGGCCTCGCGAAGACGCCACTCTCGTACGCGCACGTGGTGCGCGAGGACCCCGTTAGGCGTGGCCTGCTGTACCTCGGCACCGAGGGCGGCCTCTACGTCTCGTTCAATGATGGCGGGAGCTGGCAGCCGCTTCAGAACAATCTGCCGCACGCGCCGGTGTACTGGATCGTGGTGCAGCCGCACTATAGCGATCTCGTGGTGGCGACGTATGGCCGAGGCTTCTGGATTCTCGATGACATCACGCCGCTCCGGACGTTAGGCGCCAACGTCACCGCGAAGGACGTGCACCTCTTCCCGCCGCGTCTGGCGTATCGGCTGCAGAACACCGAGCAACCCTTCGCGGTCTCGTACGATGCGAGCGCCGGCTACGCACCGCCGTACGGCGCGCCGATCAACTTCTTTCTGAAGAAGGGAAGCGACAGCACGGTTCGCGATAGTGCCGGCAAGACGATCGTGTCGAAGGACAGTGTGAGCATCACGATCTCGGATGCGAGTGGCGCGGTGGTTCGGACGCTCAAGGCGCCCAAGAACGCCGGCATCAACCGAGTGTGGTGGAATCTCCGCGGGGACCTGACGAAGCAGGCGAAGATTCGGACGAGCCCCGAGTTCGCGCCGTGGTTCTCTGTGTCCCTCGAGGGCCGCGACGCTCCCGGAATTGGGCGGCTCGGTGTGCTGGTCGCGCCGGGGACCTACACCGTCAAGATCGCGGGTACGAGCGAGTCGCAGCCCCTCGTGGTGAAGAAGGACCCGAACACCGGCGGGACCGAGGCGACGCTCACCGAGAACATCGCGGTGGTCAGGAACGTTGCGGCCGATCTCGACAGCGCAGTAGCGATGATCAACGCGCTCGAGAACGTGCGGGGGCAGCTTGCCGCGCTGAAGTCGACCATGGGTGGGGACTCCACGCGGAAGGACGTCATCACGGCGGCAGACTCGCTCGACCTGAAGCTTCGTGGGGTGGAGCGGAAGCTGTTCCAGACGCGGGCGACGGGTCGGGGGCAGGACGCGCTGCGATGGCCGGAGCGGATCAGCGAGCAGCTGCAGTACCTGGCCGGCGAGATCGAGTCGAGCGACTTCGCGCCGACGGAGAGTCAGAAGCAGGTGGCTGACCTGCTGCGCGCTCAGGTCAGGGCGGTGAAGACGGAGTTCGACCGCGTGATGGCGGGGGACGTCGCGGCGTTCAACACCATGCTGCAGCAGCGGAAGGTGCCTAACGTGATCTCGAACTGACCTCGTTGTGTAGCGAACATCAACACCAACCTCGGTCTCACTGCCAATGCGCAAGCGATCGAAAGCGAGGCACATCGAACGGAAGCACGCGGTCTACGTGAACCTCAACGTTCCGGAGCTCACGAAGGCGGGAAGTGGCCTCGAGCTCTACATCTACTCGCGCGGCGAAAAGCTCGGCGAGGTGGACATCGGGCGAGGAGGCTTCTACTGGAAGGGTGGTGGACGGCATCGGCGCAAGCGCATCTCGTGGACTGATTTCGCGGCGAAGATGGACGAGCTCGCGTACGGAGGGGACTGACCCGGTCAGTAGATCGAGCCCGTCGACGACGACACGACGCCGTTCGACACGCTGAGCGCGTACGGCGAGCTGCTGGTGCTCGTCCAGCTGCCCAGCGTGAAATCCCCGCCGTTCGTCACGTGCACCGTGCTCACCAGTGAGTACGTGAGCGGCGTATTCGCTTCGCAGACACGCTTGGCGTTCTTCGCGACGCTCAGGTAGTAGGCCCCGACACCGGTGCCGAACGTGGTTGTAATGCCGTCGGCCGAGACGCCGACACCCGACCCTTCGTCGACCGCAATCGCCCGCGGCGCCGACGCCATGCCGTCCTCCTGCAGACGCGCCAGGAACACGAGCAGCCGTCCCATGCGATCGCGCGTCTGGAAATGCGAATCCGTGAGCACGTTCGCGAGCAACGGCACGTTGAACAGCGCGGACTGCAGCGTCACGGATGAGTCGAACGGGTTTTGCAGGACGATGTCCGACTGGGCCGAAGCGTTCAGCGCCGCGTAGACATACTGCCCGAGGACCGCGAGCCCCGCACTCGTGCCCCCGATCGGATACCCCTGCGCCACGCGCGCATTGACCGCCGTCTGAAGTGCGGTACCGCGCCAGAGGTTCACATAGGTCGACTGGTCGCCGCCGGCAATGAACACGACCTCGGCTTTCGCGATCGCGTTCGTCACGACGTCGCTGTTCGCGCCGGCGACGGACGTGATCACGATGCTGGTGACCGAATTGGCGCCGAGCCTAACGAGGTACTTGTTGTAGCCGTTACTGCCGCTGGTGCGGAGCACCACGACATCGCCGTACTGGCCAGCACTCCGCGTTCCGCCCTGCCCCATGAGCCAGACCATGCCGGCATCGACGTCGGTGCCGCCACCGGCGAGGTACGCGCCGCCGCTCGGCTGTGTCTGCGCGTCGATCGTGTTGCCATCCTGATAGACCTTGTAGCCTGGATCGACGGGCTTGGCGAACGCCGCACCGCCGATCGGCGCGGTGACGTTAGGCGCGGTGGGCGAATCGCTGGCGGCGCGGCAGGCTGCGAGAGCGACGAGGAGAACGAGGGCGGAGCGGCGTGGCGTGAGCATGGCAGACTCCGGAAGCGAAGGGCACGACGGGCGCTATGGATCACAGCCGCTGGAGAATGATCTGCGCGCGCTGGACGAGACCGGTCGAATCGACGTATGCTCGATGCGCATCGATCACCCGAACACCGGCAGCCGATGCCGAACGAAGGTATCGAACCCGAGACCAAGCGTAAGATGGTCACCGCCATCATGACCAAGGTCGACTGGTCGCTCTGGGGCGCTCTCGCGATTCTCGCGCTCTACGCCATGATCCGGATGGCAACCGAGCGATCGGGCCCCGAGGGCCGCGGCCTCGGCGGGCTGGCTGCGTTCCTGATGATCATCCTCCTCGCAGGTGCTGCTGTTGGCGTGCGCATCGCCGCCCGCAGGCAATCACTGACCGGGCTCGTCACGATGGCGGTGATCATGGCGTGGCCGCTCGTCTTTCTCATCGCTGATCCACTCATCAGGGCGAAGCGAGCTCGGAGCTATGCCGTCGCCGAGTCTAACGTGGGTAACTTCACGGATGCCACCGCGGCGGCGTTGGCCCGAGCGATTGCGCAGAACGACACGGCGACGCTCACCGGGCTGCTGAAAGGCCAGCGACCACCGGCGGCGAAGGATCAACGCGGCAACGATCTTCTCGCGTATGCGCTCGTGCTGGTGCGGGAGAAGGGAGGCAGCGCCGGCCCCGTGCGAGTCCTCCTCGACGCTGGCGCCGATGCTCGCGCGACTCGCATGGGCAGTGGGGAGGACCTCGTTAGCTACACGCTCTTCGGGCGCTCGCCTGCCGCGCACGAAGCGATGCGATTGCTGCTCGCGCACGGCGCGGACCCGAATGTCGTGGATCCACAGAGCGGCAACACGCCGCTGTTCACCGTCAACAACGATCCCGAGATGGTTCGCGCGCTCGTGGACGGTGGTGCGGATGTGGATCGGCGACAGTCGAACGGAACGTCGCCGGTCGTCGAGTTCATCTCCACCCGCCAGTGGGAGTCCGCGCTCTACCTGATCGAGAAGGGCGCGAACCTCGGCCTGGTGAACGAGCACGGCGTGTCGGTCGACTACTTCCTGAACGAATGGAAGGACGGTGTGTACGGTGAGCACCCCGAGGGGTGGGACAGGGTGCGTGCGGCCATCGCCGCACGACGAAGGTAAGTGCTGCGTGGCACGATCCGGGACGCGCGACCGTACGGCGACGGCAACGGTAACTTTCGCCAATGCCCACCCGGTCGATCTTCCTGGTTGCCGCCGTCGCGATGGTCACGGCCGCAATGTGCAGCGAACCCCGTGCGACGCGCGATGGCGGGCCCCGGCGCGCGACCGCCTGCGGCGACTCTACCGCGATCTCGTGGGAGCCCACGGGCCCGCGTCAGGGTGCGCTCTTCCGCGTGCGCGTCTCCGGCGTGCCGACGGGAGCGACGCTTTCGGGCGTCGTCGCCGGTGAAGCGCTGCATTTCTCAACGGTGGCAGGCACGACATCGGTCGAATCGCTTGCCGCCGTGCCGATCGATGCGGCCGACTCGTTAGGTATCCAGGTGCTCTGCAACTCCGGCGAACGAACGGACACGCTCCACGCCCGCATTGCGGCGACTGGGGGTGAGTACCCCGTCGAGCGCCTGACCGTCGCTCCGACCTTCGGACGGCCACCCGATTCCGCGCTCGCTGCCAGAATGAAACGCGAGGCAGACCGCGCGAACGCGGTGGCCGTGGCGTCGCACGAGACCCCACGGCTCTGGAGGAAGCCCTTCCTCCACCCACGAGACTCGCGCATAACGAGCGGATTCGGCCGGGGTCGGGAATTCAACGGCACCGTTACGTCGCGCCACATGGGCACCGACTTCGCCGGCGCCACCGGTGCACCCGTGCGCGCCGCTAACCGGGGCGTGGTGCGCATCGTTGGTCGGTTCTACCTCGGTGGCAACGTGATCTATATCGATCACGGCGCTGGGCTGACGAGCGCCTACCTGCACCTTTCCCGACAACTGGTCGCGGAGGGTGACACAGTCGAGCGGGGTGAGCTGATCGGTAAGGTCGGAGCGACGGGCCGAGTCACGGGCCCGCATCTGCATCTCATCGTGCGTTATGGCCGCGTTACCGTCGATCCGGTATCACTGTTCGCCGTTGCGGGTGATTCAGGGTCAAGCCAATGACCGGCAATGCTGTGGCCGACAGGGAGGTCAGGTGAGCACGAGCTACGTGATTCGGGGAGGCGAACACGGGCGATCGCGAATGAGCGTCATTGCCCGGGCGATGTGGCCCACCACCGAGGGGCTGCTGGTCGCCGCCGGCCTCACGCGAGGCATGCGCTGTCTGGACCTCGGCTGCGGGGCCGGGGACGTCAGCCTGGCGATGGCGCGCCTTGTAGGGCCATCGGGGAGCGTCAACGGCGTCGATCAGGACGACGTCAAGGTGCAGTTCGCTCGAGAGGACGCGGACCGCGACCGCCTGAACAACGTCCAGTTTCACGCGTCGAATGTCGAGCAGCTCGAGGATGACGCCGAGTACGATCTGGTCTACGCCCGATTCCTGCTGACGCACCTTCGTGATCCGGCGGCGGTCCTGCGGCGAATGGTGCGCGCGGCCCGGCCCGGCGGCGTCATTGTGGTGGAGGACATCGACCATGCGGGCGTGTTCTCGCACCCGCATTCTCCGGCGCTCGAACAATTCGTCGAGCTGTACAACCGAGTTGTTCGCTCGAGGGGCGCCGACCCCGAGATCGGGCCGAAGCTTCCAGGTCTGTTCCGCGAGGTCGGACTGGCGGAGCTGCACCTCTCCCACGTGCAGCCGGTGTACCTCGATGGCGAGGCAAAGCACATCCATCGTATCACGCTCGATAACGTCGCACCCGCGCTCACCGCAGCCGGGCTCGCGACGAACGCCGAGCTCGAGGTGTTGACCCAAGCGTTGGATGCGTTCCTCACTCGCTCCGATACGCTCGTGAGCACGCCGCGCATCTTCCAGGTGTTGGCGCGGCGCCCGCTCGCGTGACGGTCTGGACGATCGGGCATTCGACCCGCACGGCAGAGGAATTCATCGACGTGCTGGCCGCGCACGAGATCGAGGCGGTCGTGGACGTCCGTCGCTTTCCCGGATCCCGGCGCCTGCCGCAGTTCGGCTCGGCGGCGCTGGAGGGCTCGCTGCGCGACGCGGGGGTGAGCTACCAGTGGATCGAAGCGCTCGGCGGCAGGCGACGGCCGGATCCCGCGTCGCCTAACGATGCATGGGAGAACGAGGCGTTCCGTGGATATGCCGACCACACCGTGAGCGAGGAGTTCGCCGAGGGGCTGTTCGAGTTGTCGATGATCTCGTCGGGGTTGCGGACCGCGATCATGTGCGCGGAGCTGCTCTGGTGGCGGTGTCACCGCCGCATCAT
>DATCGG010000031.1:0-10709 GCA_036509075.1 Gemmatimonadaceae bacterium | reverse complement strand
GGCGCGAGGGCGCACGCCGAGCTTGCGGAGCGACTCCGCGCTGCGCGTCACGACCTCGAGATCCGCGGCAGCTCGACGTCACAGGTCACCGCCGACGACCTGTCGTGGGCCGACACCTACGTCGGGTTCATGCGTCCGGCGCTGCCGACCATGGGCAGCGTGCGTTGGGTGCACTGCACCGGTGCCGGTGTGGATGCGTGGCTGTACCCTAACGAGCTATCCCGGGACATCCTCCTCACCAGAACGTCCGAGTCGTTCGGGCCGTACATCGCGGAATGGGCGCTGTCGCGAGCGCTCGCGATTCGGCAGCAGCTCCTCGACCTCGCCGACTGCCAGGGTCGGCATCAATGGGCGCCGCGCGATGTGGGCTACATACGCGGCTCGAACGCTGTCGTCGTCGGGACGGGCGACGTTGGCGCGCACGTGGCGCGTCTCTTTTCCGCGTTAGGCGCCACCGTGCATGGCGTGTCGCGAACTGGCCGCGGAGATCCGGCGGTGTTCGCGTCCACGTCGAAGACATCGGCCCTCCGCACCCTGGCGGCCACCGCCGACTGGCTCATCGCCACCGTGCCGCTCACGACGGAGACGCGTGGACTCATCGGTCGCGACGTGCTGAGCGCATGTCACGGGGCGGTGCTGATCAACGCGGGACGCGGCGCCGTGGTCGATGAAGCGATGCTCCCGGAGGCACTCCAGACAGGTTGGCTGTCCGGTGCTGCGCTCGACGTGTTTGCCGTCGAGCCGCTGCCGGCCGATTCACCGCTGTGGGACGATCCGAGGGTGATGGTGTCGCCACACATCTCCGGACTGACGACGCCCGACGGCGCGGTGACGGGATTCCTCGAATGCGTCGAGGAGCTCGAGCGCGGGCAGACACCCACGCGCACAGTGGATCGCGATCGAGGGTATTAGGGCACCACCCTGTGGCTGGCGAGTCCGCGACGGCCTAACCATACTTCCGCGTCGATTCTGGTGACGCCACCATGCGCCCGCTGCTCCGTCTCGCCCTCGCCGCGACGCTCATCGCCGATTCCGCCGCGGCGCAACAGCCCATCAAGTACGTTCGCTATTCGCACGCCGGTCGCGTGGCGTACGGCATCCTCGACGGCGATCGCGTGCGCGAGCTCGGTGGGGATCTCTTCTCCAACCCGCGACCGAGCGGCAAGGTCGCTCAGCTTTCAGATGTGAAGCTCCTCGCGCCCGTGGAGCCGAGCAAGGTGATCGCCGTGGGGCTCAACTACCAGAGCCATCTGGGTGAACGGCCGACGGCCACGTACCCCGGGCTCTTTGCCAAGTTGCCGACGTCGATCATTGCAACGGGCGAAGAGATCGTGCTGCCGCCTGACGCGAAGAACGTGCACTACGAGGGCGAGATGGTCATCGTCATCGGGCGCAAGGCGTCGCGGGTGTCGAAGGAGGAGGCGAAGTCGTACGTCTTCGGCGTGACGGCCGGCAACGACGTGAGCGAACGAGACTGGCAGCGCTCCGACCTGCAGTGGTTTCGCGCCAAGGCGAGCGACACGTTCGGCCCGTTAGGCCCGGCCGTCGTCACGGGACTTCACTACGATGACCTGCTCCTGCAGACACGACTCAACGGCGAGGTCGTCCAGTCGCAACGCACGAAGGACCTCATCTTCGATGTGGCGACGATCGTGAGCTACGTGAGCCAGTACGTGACACTCATGCCCGGTGACGTGATCTACACGGGAACGCCGGGGACGACCAGGCAGATGAAGGCTGGTGATACCGTGGAAGTGGAAATCGAAGGCGTCGGTGTCCTGAGAAACCGCGTGACGCAGCGATAAGCTCCCGTACGTCCCGCTCGCTGCGCTCGGGATGACACGTGTCGGGTTCCGTGGCGATCTCGCGTTAATTCTCCTAACCTGAAAGACGAGGCGAACATGGCGCGGGTTCAACGTGCGGGGCACGGACGATTCGCCGTACTGGCAACGGCGTTCACGCTGGCGTGCGGTGACGGCGACAACGAACCGAGCGGAAATCGAGGTTCGATTCAGCTGACGCTGAACCCCGCCACACTCTCGTTACCACAGGGCAGCAGCGGGACAATTGCGGTCTCGGTCGCGCGGGCCGGCGGATTCACCGGCGTCGTTACGCTTGCCGTAAGCGGCATGCCAACGGGCGTCACGACTACGATCGATCCGTCACAGCTCTCGGCGTCGACGACGACTGCCACCGTGACGGTGACGACCACCGCGGCGGTCACACCGGCGAGCTACACCGCGACGGTTACCGCCACCGGAGAAGGTGTCACTTCGGCGACCGCAACCCATCAATTGACGGTGACGGCAGCTCCAGGCGCCACCGACGTGGAGTACCAGTACTGCGATGCGTCGCAGGCACCAACGTTTTTCGCGTACCAGGACGGATCTTCCGAGTGGCAGCGAGTCACCGGATCCACGTCAGGAGGCGTGACCCGGTTCTCGTTCACACTCACGCAGGCGCGTGGCGGGGTGCTCTCGGTGTTTCAAAGCGACCTATCAGCCGCGAGTGGCAGCCAGGCCTACGGCCGCCGCGCGAACGTTGCACAGTCGCTGCGCAGCCGCCGCGTTCTTCGCACGCACTTGGGCGCTGCCGCCGGGAAAGCGACGGCTGGCCGATCGGTCCTCACGGAGACGTATCAGACCTATGTCCAGTATGCGTCGGCTACGGAGCTCGTGCAGGACGGCCTCGATAACTGCGACCTGACGCGCCCGACAAAGACCATCAACGCAACGGTGCAGGGCGTATCGCTCGGCCAGTACGGCATCCTCGCGTTAGGTGGATCGAGCGATCTGTTCATTGGCGGAACATCGACGAACCCGGTCACGTTCTCCGATGTCCCTACCAGCGTCGTCGACTTCGTCGGCACCCGGATGGAGCCCGGGCAGCCGCCTGACAAAACCATCCTCCTGCGCGGCCTCGACATTCCGGACGGCGGCTCGCTTCCGGCAACGGTAAACTTCGATGCGTCCGGCGTGGTGCCTGCGTCGGCGACCGCCACCATCACCGGTGCTGGTGGACACGACCTCGAGATCTTCACCGAGCTCATTACCGCCAACAGCCGAATGCTCATGTGGTTCGACCTGGCGCCGAGCGACGTCACTGCACGCCCGTGGCAGGGACTTCCTTCCGCGGAAATGGTCAGCGGCGACTTCCATGGGCTGTACGCGTTCGCGTCGCCGTCGGGGAGCGACGACTATCGAGTCACACTCAAGTTCGTCGGTCCGGTCGCCGATGAAACATTGTCGCTCGGCGGTGCGATCCCGGCTGCCGGGATTCAGCAGGTGTCGGCGAATGCCTACCCAAGGTTCCGGTTTTTCGGATCGCTCCCCGCGGAGTACAGCAAGGGCGCATCGATCGACATCGTGGGCGGCGACGGCGATGGCAATACGTTCAGCATCATCAGTTCCCGCGCGTACCTCACCGAAGTGGGCGGCACGCTGACCTACGACTTTACCATGCCGGACGTCGCTGGTCTCGCCGGCTTCCCCGCGGATGCCAGGCTCACGGCGGGGCCTAACGCGGCAACCACGACGTTGTGGGGATTCACGGGCCCTGGAATCTTCGACCTCAAGCCTTCGCTCGGAAGCGAGTACAAAGCCGCGACGGCGACCGCGTCGATCACGGTTCCATGAGCGCCCCGCCACTGCTGCCGCCGCGGCGCCAGGCCGGAAAACAGCCGTTGACGCCGCGCCCGCCGCCGTCAGTTTTCGAGGGGAGGGCTCCCTCTAACTTCTGCCTTCGAGATGCATCCGGACCCACGTTTGACGAAGGCCCTTTCCGGCCGCTACCGCGTCGAGGGCGAGCTCGGATCGGGCGGCATGGCAACGGTTTACCAGGCGCGCGACCAACGCCACGATCGGTTGGTGGCGATCAAGGTCCTGCACCCGGAAGTCGCCGCGTCCGTCGACAGCGAGCGGTTCCTGGCCGAGATCCACACCACCGCCAAGCTCTCGCACCCGAACATCCTTCCGCTCTTCGATTCCGGAAGCGATGACGGCACGCTCTACTATGTAATGCCACTCGTGGTGGGCGAGTCGTTGCGGGCTCGTCTGGAACGCGAGCATGCGCTCGAAACGGACGAGGCGCTGCGGATCACCCGCGAGGTGGCTGACGCGCTCGGCTACGCTCACGCGAACGGCGTGATTCATCGCGACATCAAGCCGGAGAACATCCTGCTGCAATCCGGTCACGCGCTCGTCACGGATTTCGGGATTGCTCGAGCACCCGGTCTGACGCGTAGCGACCGCCTAACGGGTGCCGGGCTGTCGGTCGGAACGCCTGCCTACATGAGCCCTGAGCAGGCGTCCGCGGATCCGCATGTCGACGGGCGCGCGGATCAGTACAGCCTCGCATGTGTGCTGTTCGAGATGCTCACTGGCGAACCGCCGTTTGCCGGCCCGTCGGTCGACTCGATTCTCGTCAGGCGATTTACGCGTCCTCCGCCGCGAGCGACGAGCCGTCGACCGGACATCGCGCGACACCTGGACGGCGCGCTGTTCAAGGCCATGGCGCGCGATCCGAACGAGCGCTTCGGGTCGATCGAACGATTCGTAGAGGCGCTGAACTCGCCAGCGCGACCATGGAACGCAGTCCTCGACACCACCGAATCGGTCGCCGTGCTTCCGTTCACGAACATGAGTGGCGATCCGGAAAACGAGTTCTTCGGCGACGGGATGGCCGAGGAGATCACCAACGCTCTTGCAAGGGTCCCGGGGCTGAGGGTCGCGGCGCGAACGTCATCGTTCATGTTCAAGGGGAAGAGCCACGATCTCCGCGCGATCGGCGAACAGCTGAACGTGAACGCGGTCCTCGAGGGAAGCGTACGGCGCGCCGGGAATCGCGTTCGCATCACGGCGCAGCTCGTGAGCGTGAATGACGGCTATCACCTCTGGTCGGAGCGCTACGACCGTGAGTTGACCGACATTTTCATGATCCAGGACGAGATCGCAACGGCGATTGCGGGTCGCCTTGCGGCGGCGCTTCGTGACATCGATGCGAAGTCACTCGTGAAGGCGTCGACGTCGAGCATCGACGCGTACGAGCTCTATCTCAGAGCCCGCGGCTTGATGAAACACCGGGGCACGGCGTTGTTGACCGCTATAGAAAAGCTCGAACGAGCCGTCGCACTCGATCCCGAGTTTGCGCAGGCATTCGCTTATCTTGGCCAGGCGTTGGTGCTTTCGGGGTTCTGGGGCGTCCTGGCGCCCGACCAGATTGCGGAGCGCGCGAAGTCGGCTGCCGCGTCGGCGCTCCAGCATGACCCGAACCTGGCCGCCGGGTACACGGCCTGCGCGCTCGTGGCCACGTGCATCGAGTTCAATGCGGAACGTGCGACGGCGGCGTGGGATCGCGCGCTGGAGCTGGACCCGATGGACCTCGAGGCGCGCACGATGCGCGCCGCATTCGATGTCTGCTACACACGCGCCGCGTTCGATGAGGCCGTGGACGAGATGCGTGCCGTCATCGAACAGGACCCGCTCAGCGCCTACGCCCACGCATCACTCTCCGTCGTACTCGGCTTCTCCGGGCGGTACGATGAGGCGCTGGCCGAAGCGAAGCGCGCGCGCGAGCTGGACGCAGGCTCCTTCCTCGTGGTGTGGAGCGAAGTCAACGCGGTCGCGTTCGGCGGCAACGCGAGCGACATGGTGAACGAGATTCCGCACATGTTGTCGCGTAACGGACGGCATCCGTGGCTCATGATGGCGCTCGGCGCGGCGTTTTCACGAACGGGTTGGACGGACCGCGCTGATGCAGTGTTCACCGAGTTGAGTGCGCGATCGCGGATCGACTACGTGCAGCCGACGGTGCTCGCGATCACGGCCGAGTGGGCGGGGCGCCGGCAGGAGGCGCTCGGGTTTCTCCGCCGCGCGGTGGAGATCCGCGACCCGGCGCTGGTCGCGTTCCAATCTCCGCATATGAGCTCGTTGCGAACGGCGCGTGAGTTCCGGGAGATTCTCGCCGGCCTGCGGTGGGAGCTGCCGGTGTTCGCGCCGAACGAGGTGGCCAGGGCTTGATCGAGGCGTTACGTGCGCGCGGGAACCTAACGCGGCCAGTATCGCATCCCTAGTTGGATTTTCCACCGCGATGGATCCGGCTGGACCTGCCGGCGCGCCGGAAGGCCGATCGGCAGGAGCCCGTATTTCGGACGATTCGCCGATGCGTCCCATCCGGGCGCGGCCAGAAAGGCGACTGTCTCTTTCGCCGTCGTTGACCGGGCGAGCCCCCAATCGTGGTCGAGGAGATTGGCGACATTGAAGACATCGAGGCCAACCTCCAGCCGCTGGACGTCGCCGAGTGTGATCGACTTCGCGAGTCGGGCGTCGAGCGTGATGACGGCCGGGTTACGACACGAGTTGCGCGCCATGATGCGCCCGCGCTGCTCGCGCAGGCACGCCTCTCCGTCGATATAGGCGTTGATCGCGCTCCACTTTTCCGGAGCCGTCAACGAGATGTCCGCGGAGTCGCGAGGCACGTAGAACAGGTCATTTCCAGCTACGCTGTCGGCGTTCACGTCTTGCTTGATGGTGTAGGCGTAGGGTTGCCCGCTCTGTGCGCGCATGAGAAACGAAGCCGAGAGGGCGAACGGCAGCCGCGCGATGGCGCTTGCCACGAGGCTGTGCGGTATGTCCACGCCCGATCGTGCCTGTCGGCGCGCGTCGATCGTTCCATCGATCGCTGAGTTCTGGAACGCGAGTGCCGCCCCGGGATTGAACAGCGTCATCGCGTCGGTCGCGCGTGACCATTGATAGCCAACCTGCGCGACGGAGCCATTGCTCCATCGCTTGCTTGCCGACACTGACACCGCGGTGGACCGGTCGGCGCCGCGGCTTCCGAGCTCGAGGACCTGGGCGAAGGCAGGATCGGGCCTTGTGGGAAGTAGCTTGCCCTTGGGTGTGACCGTCCCGTACATGGCGCGGCCCTCGGCGTTCGTTCCCGTGAACGTCAGGTTCACGTCGCGGATGTATGTCTGGTGGCGCGCGTCCGTTCGGACGACGTCGAGCGACACCGACGTGCCCCATGCGAGCATGGCGTCGATACCGACGAGCGCTTTCAACACCTGTGGCGTGCGGAAGTCGTGGGCGATGTAGGTTGCCGTCGTGGCCGGAGTTGGCGCCCTGGATTCGGTGCACTCGCTGGGAAGCTGGTCGACATCGATGACCGGAGCGGGCACGCCATCCACCGCGGTACACGTGAGTGTCTGCTGATCGAGGCCGGTGTTCGTGAATGATCCGCCGAGCCAGGTTTGTGGCGCACGTGCCGCGAACATTCCGGCGCCGGCGCGCACGACCACCGCGTGCCGGTCGGTGGCGCGCCAGCTGAGGCCGAGCCGAGGAGAAATTTGCGTGGTGGCGCTGAACCGACTCGCATAGCGATCGCCTAACGCTGCGCTGGACGCCAGACCTCGATTGGTCGGAGCGACATCACTATGGGGGCGGTCGGCGCGCACGCCGGCCGTGATGCTGAGTCGCGCCACGGGCGTCCACCGGTCCTGCACGTAGGCGGCAACCTGGCCGGCGCTGAACGCACCTAACGGCCCGCTCGGGCGTTGCGGCAAGGCGACCTGATACAAGTCGGGTTGTCGCTGCTCGAGCGCGGCCACGCTCGGAAACCACCAGGTGCCCCACGAGTTGGGGAAGAAGTCGTCCGTAAAGCGATACCATTCGCCTTGCGCGCCCGCTGTGAGCTCGTGGGATCCCAGCGGAAGCGTGACGTTGTCCGACAGCTCTATTACACGTTGGTCGAGCACGGTGGCGGTCGCATTGACGACCGATCCTCCGGCGAGGTATCTGTCGGCGCTGTCCCCTTGCACGAGGAATAGCGGTGTGCGGAGCGACGAGGCGCGATCTTCATCGATTGTCTGAAGCCCGGCGGTGAGCTCGTTGCCTAGCGGTCCAAAGGCGCTCGTGGCGCGGAGCCGCGTCGTGTGCACGACATCCGACGTGACCATGCCGCTGCCCGATAGCTGCCACCCGATGGGACGGAGTCCTACGTCCTTCGGATCGCGGGCAAGGTCCTGCTTCCACGCATCGACCCAGTTGTGCGAAAGCTCGATGCGATGTCGGCTCGACGGCTGCCAGGTGAGCTTCGCGAACACCGACCCATCGGGCTGGCTGAGCACGGGTGGCTCGGGGCCGCCGGCATCGAACCCGTAGACGTTGCGAAAGGCCGTCGCGGCGCGCGTTGCTGTCTCCCAGCTGATGCCGGTCGACGGCTCGCGCGTGTTCGGTCCGAGGAATGGTGTTCGACTTCGCTGAAAGTCAGCCGCCGCGAACAGGTGTAGCCTGTCGCGGATGATAGGACCACCGAGCGTCGCTCCGTACTGGAGAAAATCGAATTCGCCCGCGTGGGCGCCCGCCGTGTCCTTGCCAACGAGTGCCTGATCCTGCACCGACGTGAAGACACTGGCCTGCCATCGGTTCGTGCCCGACCGGGTTATACCATTGATGAGCGCTCCCGTGAACGCGCCCTGTCGCACGTCGAACGGCGCTACGAGCACCTGGATCTGGTCGAGCGCCTCGAGCGAGATGGACTTGGCACCCGCGGCTTCGCCGGGCGTTCGCGACACGCCGTATACGTCATTCGCGATACCCCCGTCGATCTGAATCGCATTGAGCGCTGGAAGCTGGCCGCTCACGGAGTAGTCCCCGTTACGGACGACAGCTTGGGGGACGATCGCGAACAGTCCAGTAAAGTCCCGGTTCAGCAGCGGAAGGCCGTGAACCAGGTCATTGGAGAGCGCGAACGATGGACCGCCCTCGTCGACGCGCTGCTCGCCCCGCACCACCGCGGTCGGCAGGACGGTCGCCGTCGGCTCGGGGAACGCCAGGTCGATCGTGACCCGATCGCCCAGCGCCAACGTGAACGTCCGCGATGACCGTGCGGGGTCGAGCCCGAGCACGAACGCGCGGAGCTCGTACGGACCGCCGGGCGGGATACCCTCGAACACGAACCGGCCGGTCGATCTCGACTGTTGCTCGCGCGTGAATCCGGTGCTTGTGTTCCGAAGGACGACGCGCGCCTGAGCGACCGGCTCGCCGGACTGGCGGGTGACTACGCCGGCCACGGCGGCGCCGGCGAGCCCCTGAGATTGAAGGGCGCTCGGAAGACCCGTGACGAGTGTCGCGAACGCGACACGACGCCACAGGCGCTCCACCCTTCGCATTGGTCCGGCTCCCTCGTGGGGCATGTCCCAGCGTACCGGCGCGTGCTGAACCCGTGTTTGACGCCTCTAAGCTCGCGAAGAGCCGTCTCCTGACCGTCACCTGGCCGCGTTACCGGTTGGATGGTCGCGTCGGCAGGATTTCGGTGGGCGAGAGTGACGGGGGATTTCCGCGTTGCATGCAATTGACTACATGTAGAGGCAAAGCACCGCGCGGCCCACGCGGCCTACCGGGAGTGGCTCGAGCAGGGAATCGAGCTCGTGACAACCAATCTCGTCGTCGCCGAGATGCAGATGCTGGTCAGTCTGGACGAGCACTTCGAGTTGGTCGGGTTCGAACGCGTACCGTAGCCAAGGCGATGACCAGATTTCGCGCTGCCACTATTGTCACTCTCGGGCTCGCACTCGCGACGCCGATCGCGTCGGGCATCGGTCAGCCCGGCTTCCCGCCTAACGATCCGGACAGCTGGCGCGTTGCCGGCACTGCCAAGATCCTCTGCTCGGCCCTGTTCGTCTCCGGCCGGGATTCGGCGGAAGCGCTCGCGCACGTCACGCCCTACTTCCTCGGGCCCAAAGTCGATTCGATCACCAGGTTCGCCATCGACCGTCAGCGCAAGCTCGTCCGCCTCACCGTCGCCGACCGAATAGCGCGGGAAGCACAGCTCTACGGCGACCAGGGCTGCATCATCCATCAGCCCGGCCGCGACTCGGTGTTCTTCACGCCCGTGCGTGTCACGACGGCGCTGACAGCCGCGTCCGCGATGCCGTGGCCGATGGGTGACGTGCTGCCGAGCACTCCGCTGCCCGGCGAGATCGACACCGTCAAGCTCCGCGCGGCTGTCGATGCGGCCTTCGCCAACCCGGCCAGCTTCACCGCGGCATTCGTGGTCGCGTACAAGGGGCGCATCGTGGCGGAGCGATATGGGAGCGGCGCGAACAAGGAGATGCAGCTCGAGAGCTGGTCGATGGGGAAGAGCATCGTGGGCACGCTCATTGGCATCCTCGTTCAGCAGGGGGCGCTGAAGCTCGAGGAGCCCGCGCCGATCCCCGAGTGGCACAAGACCCCGGAAGACCCACGCGCGAAGATTCGCGTGATCGACCTCATGCGCATGTCGAGCGGCATTCGCTTCAGCCGTGGGAGCCCCGAAGACATCCCCGGGTACCACGACCACGACCTCGGCTACACCGGCGCGATCGACGCCTTCCAGTTCGCGACCACGCGGCCGTTGCAATTCGAGCCCAACACGTTCGGCCGATATCGCAACTCGGATCCGCTGGCGTTAGGCATGATCATTCGCGACGTGGTGCGGAAGCGTGGCGAGGAATACCTGACGTGGCCGCAGCGGGCGCTGTTCGACCGGATCGGCATCCGCCGGCAGGTCCTCGAGACCGACCCGTATGGCAACTTCCTGCTCAACGGCTTCGACTACGGGACCGCCCGAAACTGGGCTCGCCTTGGAATGCTGTACCTGAACGACGGCGTGTGGATGGGGCAGCGTCTCCTGCCCGAGGGGTGGACGAAACTCGTATCCACGCCGGCGCCGGC
>DATCGG010000030.1:0-6945 GCA_036509075.1 Gemmatimonadaceae bacterium | reverse complement strand
CCTCAAGACCGACACCGATCCTGAGGTGCGGGAGGCGGCGGCCGAGGCGCTCGGCGAGATCGACAGTCCGCGCGCCGTGCCCGGACTGATCGCCGCGCTCGGGTCGGAGAAGGTCGGCGCCGTCCGCGCGAAGATCGCCTGGGCGTTAGGCGAGATCGACGACAAGCGTTCTGGTGCGGTGGAAGCCCTCGGCGCTGTCGTGCGCGACCCCGACGCCGAAGTCCGACGTCAGGCTGTGTGGGCCCTCGGCGAGCTCGAGGCCGCGACTGCCGTCCCCATGTTGATTCCGGCGCTCAAGGACGCGGACACGGAGACGCGCAAGCAGGCCGCGTGGGCGCTCGGCGAGATCCAGAGCAAGGACGCGGTGGAAGCGCTGACTCCCGTAACGAAGGACGCCGACGTCGAGGTGCGTAAGCAGGCGGTATGGGCACTCGGCAACATCGAGGACAAGCGTGCGCTGCCGGCGCTCGAGGCGGCAGTGCGTGACGCGAACGTCGAGGTCCGGCGTCAGGCGATCGAGTCGATCGGCCAGCTTGACGACCTGCACAAGGCGCCGCCCGCATTGATTACGGCGCTCAAGGACGAGGATGAAGAGGTGCGGAAGTCGGCGGTGGAGGCGCTGGGGCAGTTGGAGGACGAGGACGCGATTCCCGCACTCATTCCGCTCACCAAGGACGCCGACGTCGAGGTGAAGCGGGCGGCCGTCGAAGCGCTGTCCAGCATCGGCGGGCCGCGCGCTGTCGAGGTCATGGCCGGGCTGCTCAAGGACGGGGATCCGGAGATCCGCAAGATCGCCGCGGAAGCATTGGGCAAGAAGCGTTAGGCCGACGGGGGGGTAGCACCATGAGACACGCGATCGGATGGCTCATTGCAGTGCCCGCGGTTGTCGTCGGGGCGACCGTGGTTGCGCGGGTGGGTGGTGTGTCGAACACAGCAGCGGCCCGCGAGCCATGGGCCTTTCTGCCCCTGCCAGCGTCGGCGTTCCAGTCCGCGCCGCCGCAACAGAAGGCGGACTCCTCGCGTGTTCGTGCGCTCCTGCAGGCGGCGCGCGGGACGAACGCGCTCGTGTGCGAGCTCGCGGCGAGAACGGTCGATGGGCGCTCGGGCTGGTCGTCCGACGATGGCGGCTTCATGGCCGGCGGCTCGGCCGACTCGCTGGGCCGCGGCATGGTGAGTTGGATTCACGATCGGGGGATCGATCCGGCGACGGTGCCGCTTCTCCGAGCGGCGCTCGCGGATCAGGACTGGTGCGTGCGCCGCCTGGCCGCCCCGATCCTGGGGCGCGTTCGCGACCCGTCCGCGATGCAGGCGATGCTCGCGTCACTCGACGCGTCCGACGCTGGAACGCGCGAGATGGCCGCGCTGGCCCTGGGCTTCGCGAATGACCCGCGCGCTACCACGCCGCTCGTCGCGCGGCTCCGCGATGACTCGCCACGTGTGCGGGCAACGGCGGCGTGGGCGTTAGGCGAGATCGAGAGCAAAACGGCCGTGCGTCCGCTGATCGAGGCGCTCAGGGACGGCGACGCACTCGTCCGCGAGAGCGCCGCCCACGCCCTCGGCGAAGTGGAGGACACGGCCGGTATCGCGCCGCTCACGGAGGTGCTCAAATCGGATCGCGCGCCCGCGGTGCGGCGCGCGGCGGCCAAAGCGTTAGGCGAGATCGCAGGCTAAGCATCAAAACAACGGGACCGACTCAAGACTGAAACACTCAAAACTGCTGACTCTAAACTCTTACAGGGCAGCCCGTTTACGGACCCGCCAAGAGCCATGGCGCCAGTAGTGTTGCGGGGCTCAATCGCTGGCTCGACATCTCGAGATGTATGGCCAGCGAGTGAGTCCCTCGTCTCGCCGGGCATCGCCGGACGTGGGGAGGTCGAGGACGGGAACCCTGAAAGAGTTCAGAGTCTGCAGTAATGAGTGCTTCAGTTGTGAGTTATTGGCTACCGCCTCACGCGGTACCGCGTCAGCATGAACCCATTTGGATAGGACTTCACCTCTTCCAGCGAGAGGTCAGCCTGCGGCACGTGGCCCTCGAACAGCGGAATCCCGCTGCCGAGGATGACCGGATTCACCTTGAGGATCAGTTCGTCGATCTCCTCGAACAGCGCCGCGGCCAGCACGCCACCGCCGCACAACCATATACTCCCGCCCTTCTCACGCTTGAGCGCGCGCACGTACTCGAGCGGGTCGCTCCGCACGAGCGTCACGTCAGGCGCCCGCGTCTCGGTCATGCTCCGCGAGAAGACGTACTGCTTGAGATGCGGGTACGGGCTCGTCACGCCAAACGGCAAACCGACATCGTAGGTCTTGCGCCCCATCAACACCGCGTCGACCCAGTCGTGCGCCGCACGCACGCCGAGAGCGTCCCGGAGATGCGCCGGCACCGTTTCGGGATACCGCTTCACGAGATCCGTGAGGTGCGCGCCCTCCGCGATGAAGAAGTCGAACGAACCGTCCTCGCGGGCGATGAACCGGTCGACCGTGCAGGCAACGAAGTATTTGAGCTCACGCATGGCGGGACCTCCCGGCGGACGCCACGACTGGCCTAACGCCTGGCCTGCGGACGCCGCCAAGATGTCGCCGCGCTGCACGTCGTGCCAGGAGTGGCGCCCGGCAGCGTTTTCATGTCCCTGAAAGCCGGGGCGGCGCATGATGGCGGATGCAGGGTACGCTGCTGGGAGTACTCCTCGTCGAGGAAGGCAGTTGGACTACTTCCGCACCAAACCAGGAGGTACCATGTCCCGTCCATGCCAGGGCCTGCGCCGACGTTCGATCCTCCTTCCGCTGCTGTTCCTCGCCCCGATCTTCGCCGCCTGTTCGGATAGCGCCGATCGTGTGCTCGCTCCGGGCGACCCCTCGCTCAGTCGGACGGCCGGGCCTGCCCTGCGTGTTTCGACGACGGGGACCGATGTGGGAGACTGCACCACCACCCCATGCCGCACGATCAACTACGCCATCTCGCAAGCCTCGGCCGGAGACGTTATCTCCGCCGCCGCAGGGACCTACAACGAAAGTGTGGGCATCACGAAGCGGCTTTCGCTCGTCGGCAATGACGCAACCATCGACGCCACCGGACAGTCATCACCTCCGAACGGCATCGTCATCTCGGGGGCGGCGGCGGAGGGTACGACCGTCACCGGCTTCACCGTGCAGCACGCGGGGCTCGAGGGGATCTTCGTCGTACAGACCTCGCGAATAACCATCGAAAACAACCTTGTTCGTGAGAACGACACATACGGCCCCCTCAATCCGCTCTGCGTCGATCAGCCCGATGACTGCGGCGAGGCCATCCATCTCCAGAGCGTGACCAACGCCATCGTCCGAAACAACGTCGTGCGAGACAACGTCGGCGGCATCCTGCTGACTGATGAAAACGGACCGACATCGGGCAACACGATCAGCGACAACACCGTCCTGGACAACACACTCGATTGCGGGATCACGCTCGCGTCACACTGGTTCAGCCTTCAGGCGCCTGCTGCTCCGGATGTCGCCGGCATTTATCGCAATACGGTGCAGCACAACATCTCGAACGGAAACGGAGCCGCTGGCATCGGCGTGTTCGCGGGTCCGCCGGGTGCCGCCGCGTGGGGCAACACGGTCGTGGACAACACCGCGATGAACAACGGTGCCGGCGGCATCATGATTCATAGCCACACGCCGTTCCAGTTCGTCGACAACAACGTCATCGTAAATAACACCCTCTCGGGGAACGGGATCGACACCGACAACCCGATCGACGATGCTCCGACGGGCATCAGCATCTTCAGCGCCGTGATTCCCATCCCCAGCACGGTGGTCGCCGGCAATCGCGTCACGGGCGAGCACTACGGGATCGTTTCGTACAACGCGGTGAAGCTCTCGGGGCTGCCCAGCAACAAGCTCGACGTGCCGGTACCCACGCGAATTCAGTGATCGCGCGTTAGGCGCGGAGAAGGCCGTCGTCATCCCGAGTCGGGATGACGACGGCCGACTCAGGATGACGAGTCCAGCGTCCATTTCGGCAGCGACTCCATGATCCGCTGGAACCGCGGCGACGACCGCACCTCCTCCATGTCCGGGTGGCAGCGCATGCGATAGATATTGACGTCGTCACGCTGCGCCAGCCGCGTGAGCTCGTCGAGTCCCGTGTCGATGTCACCTGCGGCGATTCTGGCGATCACGAGCTGCACCGCCGGCGGCGGAGGTGATGCCTGCGCCAGTAGACCGTTGAGGCGCCGCCGGCCGTTCGCGTGAACAAGCTGCAGGTAGCCACGCTCCCCACGCGCGAGCGTGTCGACGAACGCAGAGTCGCTCCGCGTCTTCGGCGGGAACGCCGACAGAATCTCGGCCGTCGCGTCATCCCACTGGCCGAGTCGGGCGAGCGTACGCGCGATGCTCCAGTGGATGCTCGCGTCCGCGGGATTGAGGCTGGCCTCCACCCGATAGAGGCGGAGCGCTTCGGTCGCATCACCAATGCATAACGTGACGACCGCTTCCCGATCGACATACCAGGCCGACAGCGGATTGAGCTCGCGCGCCATCCGGGCCGCGTCGCGGGCGCCGGTCCAGTTCCACGCGTGCCGATAGAGGGCAGCCTTCACCATGTAGATCTCGGGATTGCCGGGATCCGCCTCGGTGGCTTTCGCGAACAGCGACTCCGCGACCGGCAGCGATCGCGCTCGCATGCCGCGAATGAAGGCGAGGTTGGCGAGCGCGGTTCCCTCGTTAGGGTCCAGCGCCAGCGCCTCGGTGGCGGCCTGCTCCGCGCGTTGTGAACCCTCGTCGAACGGCACCGTGCTGAGCGACAGCGCCGCCCACGCCGAGCTCAGTCCAGCCCGGGCGCGGGCGTTGCTCGGATCCAGCGCGATGGCCTCGAGGAACGTCTCCTTCGCTCGCGCCTCGTCGACGTCCGTGAGCAGCTCGTGCCACCCTTTGAGCGTAAGCCGGAACGACTCGCCGTCGCCCCTGTGTGTTCGGGTGTCGCGCGGCATCTCCGGCAACGGCTCACGGAAGATCGCACCGGCAACGCCCGCCGCAACGCGGCTCGCGACGTCACTCACCTGATCGACGAGGAACGCAAATCGCCCAACATCCGAGGACTGGCCGCTCGCCACGTCCACCACCTGGCCGGTTACCACGAAGCTGTCGGATACGAGCGTGAGTTTGCCGCGGAAGGCAAGCTCCACGCGGAGGGTGATGCGCGAGAAGCTCGCCGGCGTCGCTGCCCATGTCGACCGGGCCGCGGACTTCGTCTTCTCGAGGCCACCGATGCCGCGAAGCCTGGACGCGACCTCGTCGTCCAGACCGGCGGCGAGGTACTCGAGGTCCGTCCGACCGGTGGCGTTCTCCATCGGAAGCACGATCAGCTCTCGCCGTTTCGGCGTCCCCTCCCCGTGTCTCGTTAGGCCGAACGCGACGGCGGTAGCGGCGAGCAGCAGGCCGGCCGACAGTGCGAGCCGTCGTGTGCGACGACGAGACGCGGGTGCCGGTGGTGGTTCCGGCGCGATGACTGTTGGCGGTACGGCCGGTGATTGTGCTGGTCGTTCCACGCGTGCCGGCGCTTCGCGCACCGGCGCACGACTGGCCCGTATCTCGTCGGCCAGTCGCACCGTCTCCGCCGCCGGCTCCGCCTCGAACTCCTCGGCCAGCCGAGCACGGAACCGCTCGTACACATCCAGCGCTCGTGCGCGGTCGCCCGACCGATCGAGCAGCGCGATCACCCGCCTGACGATGGATTCGTCCACCGGCTCGATCCGCATGACCCGCGCGAGCGCATCCGCGGCGCCGGCGACGTCGCCGGTCTGCTCACACGCGTTCGCCAGGCCGAGCCCCGCGCTTCGAGCGAGTGCTCGAGTGCGAAGCCGCTCTTCGTCCACCCATGCCTCGAACCCTTCGGAATCGCCGACGTGCAAACCGGGGAGCACGTCGCCGCCAAAACGTCCAAGCGCATCCCCGAATCGACCGGCGGCCAGATCGGCCTCGAGCATCGCGACGTCGCTCGTGACACGAGCCGGATCGATGCTCACGTCTTCGTCGCCCCGCGTGCGGACGACGCCCTCTGACAGTTGCTGTCGGAGCACATACAACGCGTTACGAAGTGCCGTACGCGCGTGCGGGGTGTCGAGGTTGGGCCAGAACACCGCGAGCAGCACGTCTCGCCGATGCCAGACCCCCGGGCGCGGCGAGGCGAGATACGCGAGCAGTGCGAAACGCTTCGGCTGGCGGAGGAGCTCGTCCATCTCGGTGCCGTCGTCGCGGACCAAGCGGATCGAGCCGAGCGTTTGGAGGATCATCATGTTGCCAAACGATGTGTCCATGCGCCGCACCAGGTAAGAGACGCGGAAACCGACCGAGCGCTCGAGGGACCATGTCACGCCAGCGTGTCGCGACCGTGAGGCGACCGTGAGACGCCTAACGGGGTGAGACGTGTAGCTGAGGCGGCAGGCGACTGCCGGGGACGGGCGGCGGGCGACGGGCGACGGTTAAACAGCGGAACGCTGGACACGCTCTTTTCTGACACCCAGCGTCAGCCAGCAGCTAGCACGAGCAGCCAGCATCCAGCCGGCGTTCCCCGTCGCCCGTCCCCCATTGCCCGTCGCCCGTCGCCGGCTTCTCGCGTAGAATTGTGCGCATGTTGCGCATCGCCCTCGCCGCCCTGCATCTCGTCGCCCTCGGCCTCGGCCTCGGCGCAGTCATTGCCCGCGGGACGGCCCTCCGGGAATCGCCCAGCAACGCCGCGCTGCGACGAGCGTTCAGGTCGGACACGACGTGGGGCATCGCCGCACTGCTATGGATAGTGACCGGCGTTTGGCGGGTCGTCACCGGAATCGAGAAGCCGACCGCCTACTACCTCGCCAATCACGTCTTCCACGCCAAGATGGGGCTGTTCCTGCTGATCCTCCTGCTCGAAGCCTGGCCGATGTTTACGCTCATGCGGTGGCGGCGGAATTTCAAAGCCGGCGA